>NZ_JBKIWN010000002.1:104523-491893 GCF_058146165.1 Streptomyces sp. AM25
CCCCCCCCCCCCCCCCCCCCCCCCCCCCCCCCACGCCGCGTCCGCAGTGTCCGCAGCGGCCTCAGTGGCCCAGCCGGGCCAGCGCCTGGTCCGGATAGCGCTTCCCCGCCACGGAGTCCTCGGGCACGGTCGCGCGCAGCCGGGCGGTCTGCTCCGGGCTCAGCACGATGGATGCGGCTTCGGTGTTCTCGGTGAGGTAACGGCGGCGCTTGGTCCCGGGGATGGGGACGACGTCCTCGCCCTGCGCCAGGAGCCAGGCGAGGGCCGCCTGGCCGGGTGTGCAGCCGATCTCCGCCGCGACCTGCCGCACGGCGTCGACGAGCGCGAGGTTGCGGTCGAAGTTCTCCTCGGCGAAGCGCGGCCACCGCCTGCGGTTGTCCTGCTCGGCCAGGGCCTCCCGCGACGTGAGCGCGCCCGTCAGCATGGCCCTGCCGAGGGGCGCGTACGCGACCACGGCGATGCCCAGTTCACGGCAGACCGCGAGCATCTCCCCCTCCACGACGTCGCGCGTGAAGAGCGAGTACTCCAACTGGACCGCGCTGACGGGATGGACGGCATGCGCCCGGCGCAGCGTCGCGGGACCGACCTCGCTCAGCCCCAGGTGCCGCACCGCCCCCTCGGCCACCAGCTCGGCCATCGCCCCCACCGTCTCCTCGACCGGGACCTCCGGGTTGCGGCGGTGCGCGTAGTACAGGTCGATGCGATCGGTGCCCAGCCGGCGCAGCGAGGCGTGGCACGCGGTCCGCACGTACCCGGCCGAGGTGTCGACGGCGTCCACCCGGCCCGTGGCGGGGTCGTGACGCAGGCCGAACTTGGTGCACAGCACGACCTGTTCGCGCAGGCCCGGCCCGGTGCGCAGCCAGCGGCCCAGCAACTCCTCGTTCGCGCCCCGCCCGTAGGCGTCCGCCGTGTCCAGCAGGGTCACGCCCAGGTCGGCGGCCAGGTCGAGCGTCCGCAGGGACTCGGCCTCGTCCGGCTCTCCGTAGGCGACCGACATTCCCATGCAGCCCAGGCCGACGGCCGGGACCTCGGGGCCGCCCCTGCCGAGGGTGCGGTGCTTCATGTGCTGCTCCTCCCGTCGCGGATGTGCCGAGGACATCCTGCCCCGGGCCCCGGACATGCCGTCCGTCGGCCCAATGGGCCGTACCGCCTCGCCCGCCCCGCACGCTGGGGCCATGGTGCGGGAACCCCTGCGGCGGCGAAGCCTCTTGGCGGCCGGTGCCGCCGTCGCGGTGTCGGCCGCGGTCCCCGGACGGGTCCGGGCCGCGGCCCGTGACACCGTCGAGGTGCAGCTGCTCAACATCACCGATCTGCACGGCTATCTGCAGGCGGCCCCCGGCTCCGACGCCGTCGTCGGCGGGGCCGGGGGAGTGCAGTACCGCGTGGGCGGGGCCGCGTACCTGGCCGCGCACCTGCAGCGGCTGCGCAGGGGCCGTCGCAACTCCGTGCTCTTCGCCACCGGCGACCTCTTCTCCGGCTGGGAGGTCGATGCGACGGCCTTCGCCGACGAGCCGACCATCGAGGTGCTCAACCGGCTCGGCCTGCGCTTCTCCACTGCCGGGAACCACGAGTTCGACCGCTCCCCGGCCTTCCTGACCCGGCACATGGAGCGCGGCGAGGCCTACCCCGAGGCCGGCCGGGACGACGCCTTCACCGACTCCACCGGACGGCCCTTCCACGGCGCGGACTTCCGCTACTACAGCGCCAACGTCGTGTGGTCCGCCACCGGACGGACCGTCCTGCCCCCGTACAACATCGAGTGGGCGGACGCCGGTGACGGGCGCCGGATCCCGATCGGCTTCATCCACCTCACCGTCCCCGGCACCGAAGCCTTCCCCGCCTCCTACCAGCCCGCCCTCGCCACCCTGGACCCGCTCGCCACGGCCGACCGCTGCGCCGCCGAGCTCACCTCCCGCGGCGTCCGCGCCCTGGTGCTCAGCGTGCACGACGGGGCCTACGCCGGGCCCGACTTCACCACCGGCACGGCCCCCTCCGGCCCCGCCTACGAGCTCGCGCGCCGGGTCTCGCCCGCCATCGACGCCGTCGTCACCGGTCACTGGCACCACCGCTTCACCATGAGCGTCCCCGACCCGGACGGCGTCCCCCGGCCGTTCGTCGAGGCGGGCTGCCACGGTCAGCTCGTCAACGAGACCGTCCTCCGGCTCGACCCCGGCACCGGACGGGTCGTCAGGGAACTGACCACCTCCGTCAACCACCCCAACACGCGCGACATCGCCCCCGATCCCGGCATGGAGCGGATCACCGCGTACTGGGCCGGGCAAGCCACGGTCCGGGCCCGCACGCCCGTCGGCCGGCAGACCGGCTCCTTCACCCGGCAGCGCACCGCGGCCGGGGAGAGCACCCTGGGCAACCTCGCCGCGGACTGGGCCCGTTGGGCCGGCAGTCGTCCCCTCGGCCCGTTCGACGACGGCAACGTCCGTCCCGCCCGCCCCGCGGACCTCGGCATCGTCGCCACCGCCCCCCGCACCGGCCCCTGCATCCTCGCCGGCGACCTGGTCCACGACGGGGCCTCCGGCACCGTCCTCTTCGCGGCGGCATGGAACGCCGTGGGCTACGGCGACCCTGTCCTCACCGTCACCGTCACCGGCCGGCAGATCCACCGGGCCCTGGAGGACCAGTGGTACCTCGCCGGCGGGAAGCCGCACTTCGCCCCGCTGGCCGTGTCGCGCAACGTGCAGTACGCCTACGACGCCGCCGGCCCGCCCGGCGACCGCATCGCCCCGCAGGACGTCCTCCTCGACGGCCGCCCCCTGGACCCGTCACGCTTCTACCGGCTGGCCGCACCGGCCTACACGCTGCTGGGGCTCGACGGCACCACGGCGTTCGCCGGATTCCGCGCGCCCGTCCGCCACGAGCGCGACCACGAGAGCTTCATCGCCTTCGTCCGCGCGCACACGCCGCTGACCCCGGCCCCACCGGGCCGGGTTCGTGCACACCGCGGGTGACGGCCGTTCAGGCCCGGCGTGCGACGGGCCGCGAGGGCCGCAGGGAGGGCACCCGGACCACGGCGTCGGGCCAGAAGCCCGCCACCGCGTACGCCCCGACGAAGGCGTCGAGCTGCTCCCCGTCGACCCCCTGCTCCGGCGCCAGCACCAGCCGCCACCGGCCGAGTTGCAGCGCACACCGCTGCACGTAGTCCGAGCCGTGCGGCAGATCGAGGGCACCGGGCGGTATCACCCCCGTGGTCGCGCGCTGCTGCGACATCGCCGTCAGCCAGCGGCGGGGGTCGCGGGCCACGGTGCCCGAGGGCAGGGCCCAGGCGCTCATGCCGGTGAAGAGGGGCAGCAGCACCTGCGTCGTCAGGCCGGTGCCGTCGTGGGCGGGCAGCCAGCCGACCAGGCGGTCCCGCGCCCCCAGCCGGGTCTCCGCGGTGAACGCGGCGAGCCCCGCCAGAGCCGCGCCGTGCGTGACGGGCACGGCCCGCGGCGGGCCGTAGGACCGCGGCGTGTACTGGACGTAGGCGAGGTCGGAGGCCTCCGCCGGCACCGGTTCGACCGCGCGGCCCGTCGGCGGCCCGATGGCCACCACCGCCCCGCTGCGGCTCCCCGGGCGCGAGGCGAACAGCGGCAGCCACCCCGGCACGGTGCACACCAGCGCCGGCCGGCAGTCCGCCTCGACCGCCGCGTACACCGACGCCCGGGCCGCTCCCAGGGGCGCGGGCGCGGGCACCGCCACCACCCCCGCGTACAGGCAGCCGAAGAACGCCGCCGCGAACTCGGGGCCGTTGGGGAACGCCAGCAGCACCCGGTCGCCCCGCTGCACCCTGGTCCGCAGCAGGGCCGCCACCTGACGGGCCCTGCGGTCCAGCGCCGCGAGGCCGAGCTGCTCCGTCCGGCCGCCCACGGCGTCGGGCAGGTACGTGCAGAACACCGCGTCGGGCCGTGACGCCGAGCTGCGGGACAGCAGGTCGGTCAGGGTGCCGGCCGCAGTGCGCGGGGACATCGTCATCGTCATGACATCGACGATGCGTGACGATCATCAACGGATGATCGCCATCCGATTAACGGAGGCGGGCCGTTTGTTGCGGCCGTCCGGCCCGGCTCACTCGCAGCGCTCGACGGCGACCACCGCGACGTCGTCGTCCAGCGCCCCGCCGGCGTGGGCGAGCAGGTCGTCGTGAATGTACTGCACGAGCTGCTGCGGCTGGGTGCCGCCCCAGGCGGCGACGCGCTCGGCCAGGGGATAGAAGGCGCCGCGGGCGTCGCGGGTCTCGACCACCCCGTCCGTGTAGAGCACGAGGACGTCGCCGACGGCGAAGGGGAACGCCTCGGCCTCGTAGGCCGACGCCGGCAGTCCGCCGCCCAGGCCCAGCGGCAGGGCGGGATCACTGACCGTCAGCTCCGTCACCCGTCCCTCGTGCACCACCAGCGGAGGCGGGTGCCCGCAGTTGATGAGGCGGATCAGCGGCTCCTCGTCGGGGACGTCCAGCACGGCGGCGGTGATGAAGCTCTCGCCGGCCGTCTCCGGGTCCGCGGGCTCCACCGTGTCCCAGTAGACCGTGTTCTCCAGATGTGCCACCAGGGTCGGCAGCGTGGGGTTGCGGTGGGCCGCGGCGCGGAACGCGCCCAGCAGCAGCGCCGCGTCGCCCACCGCCGTCAGGCCCTTGCCCCGCACGTCGCCGATCATGACGCGGCTGCCGTACGGGGTGCGCACCGTGGCGTAGAGGTCGCCCCCGATCCGCGCCTCCGCCTCGGCCGCCACGTACACCGAGGCGATCCGCAGCGGGCCGATCCGCGCCGGCAGCGGCCGCAGCAGCACCTTCTGCGCCACCTCGGCCACGCCCCGGACCTGGACCAGCTCCTGCTCGTGGCGGTTGTACGCGTAACGGAAGAACACCACGAAGGTCGACACCACGACGAGTGCCAGGATCTGTGCCTCGTGGTTGGAGCTGAACACCCCGCCGTGGAACAGCCCGATGACGATCTGGGCGATCACGGCCAGCCCGCCGACGGCCGCGGTGAGCACCGGTCCGCCGAAGGCCGCCGTCAGGGCCGGCGCCGCCACCAGCAGCGGGCCCAGGTGGATGTTCGGGGAGGTCAGCAGGTCGACCACGGTGACGGCCACGATCAGTCCGAGCGGTACCGCGACCAGACCGGGAACACGGGGCCGGTGCCGACGGAAGACCGGCGGAGCATGTCGAGGGTGCACGGTTCCTGCTTACATGCCTCCGGGCCCGGCACCCGCGATGCCGCGGCCCGCGCCGCCCCGGCTTGCCCCGGACGGGCCCTGCGGCACGACGTCGGCCGACGGCCGGTACGGTGACCGCGGGCAGGACGAGCGGAACGACCGAGTGGGGTGGGCACGGTGACGGAATCCGACGTACAGCAGAGCGAACGGTCCCTCAGCAGGCGCACGGAAAGCGGCAGTCGGCGGCGGCACGCGGTCGTCATCGGCGGAGGCCTGGCCGGTCTTCTCGCCGCGTACGTGCTCGCCGAGCACGCGGACCGGGTCACGATCGTGGAGCGCGACCGCTTTCCCGAGGAGGCCGCGTCGCGGCCGGGTGTGCCGCAGGACCGGCACACCCATGTCCTGCTGGACAGCGGGCAGCAGGCCCTGGAGACGCTGCTGCCGGGCATCATCGACGAACTGTGCGAGCACGGCTCCCTGCGCGTCGGCATGCCCAGTGATGTCGTTCAGTGGCAGGCCGGGCACTGGTACCGCCGTACGGCGGCCAGCACGCACATCCTCAGTTGCTCACGGCCGTTGACCGACTGGGCCGTACGGCGCCGCATCCTGGCCGGCCCGCGCATCGGGACTGTCGAGGGCGCAGAGGTCACGGGCCTGGTGGGGGACGCGGCGCGGGTACGCGGCGTCCGGCTGCGCGAGCGCGGGGCGGCGGCCTCCCGGCAGAAGGCCCGCGTCCTGGAGGCCGACCTGGTGCTGGACGCCACCGGCCGCGCCTCCCGGGCCCCCGCCTGGCTGGCGGCGCTGGGCGCCGAAGCACCTCACGAGGAGCTCATCGAGACCGGCCTCGCCTACTCCAGCCGCGTCTACCGCACCCCGCGCGGCGCCGAGGAGCCCGACTACCGGGGGATCGTCATGATCCCCAACGCTGCCCAGCCCCTCGGGGGCCTCGTCCTGCCGCTCGAGGGCGACCGCTGGTTCGTCACGCTATCCGGGCTGCGCGGCTCCGAACCGCCCACGGACGAGGCCGGGTTCGTCGACTTCGCGTCCCGTCTTCCGCACCCCGTGCTCCATGAGTGGATCCTCAAGGCGGAACCGGTCTCTCCCATTCACGGCTTCCGCAAGACCGCCAACCTGCGCCGCCGTTACGACCGGCCGGGCCGGCGCCCGGCGGGATTCCTGGCGACGGGCGAAGCGCTGTGCGCCTTCAACCCCGTGTACGGGCAGGGCATGTCGGTAGCCGCGCTGAGTGCTCTCGCCCTGCGGGACGCGCTGGCCGACCCGCGCCGGGTGCCGACGACGCACCGCGTGCAGCGGGCCCTGTTCGCCGCGGCCCGGTCGGCCTGGGACATCTCGGCAGGAGCGGACAAGAAGGTGCCCGGCGCGACCGGCAATGCCCTCGCGTCCCGCGCGGTCGACCGGCCGGTCGACTGGTATCTGCAGCGCGTGGAGCAACGGGCCACCGGAAACCCGGTCGTCGGCGCGGCGTTCCGCAACGTGCTGTCGCTCCTGGCACCTCCGGCGTCCCTCTTCGCCCCGTCCATCGCCCGGGCCGTCCTCTTCGGCCCCACGCCCTGGACCCCTCCGGAGCCCCCGCTGGAGCCGGAGGCGGACGTCACGGTGCGCTGACGAACTCCTCCGCCCCGTACCGCACCCGCGCCTTCGCCCAGTCGACGCCGAGCCTGGTGACGAACGTCCGGGCGAGGGCGAGGTCCTTGAGCGGGGCGACGAGGATCAGCCGGCCGCCGAGGGTGACGGAGCCGCCGCCCAGTTCGTCGCGGACGGCCTGGTCGGCCACCAGGGCGTCGTGCAGGCGCCGGACGTCGACGCCCGGCGCCTCGATGTCGACCGCGTCGGTGCCCGCCGCCCTGCGCGGCAGGTACCGGAAGGTCAGCACCGACTCCTGGTGGTACTGCTTGGCCAGCACCCCGGCGATGTGGTGCAGCCCGGCTGTGGAGACGTGGTTGACGTCGAATTCGCGCGAGCGTTCGTACGTCGTCTGCTTCAGGTCAGTGGACCAGAACACGCCGTCCAGCAGCCGGGAGGCGGCGGCGCGGGCGCCCTGGGCGCGGATGGTGCCGCGCACCTCCCGGTCGAACCGGCCCAGCCGCGTCTTCAGCCGCGGGTCGGCCGGGTCGGTGATGACGGCCGTGTTGCTGGTGGCGAAGATCTCCGCCTGCGGGGCGGCGGAGCGGGGTGCCGCCTGGGCGGTGCCCGTGCCCGCCGCCCCCGATGCCAGGACGCAGACCGTCACCAGGATGCCGAACCGTCGCTTCATGTCCGTTTCCCCTCGCCTGTTGCTCCGTCGGGCCGCACCGGCGGGCGCGGCGGCATCACGTTAGGGGCAGTGGGGCGGGGTGCGTGCAGGTTCGGCCGTCCGTGGCCGGATCGGGACCCCCGGTCAGCAGATGATCAGCGCGTTGGCCACCTGCCGGGGACCGGTGCTGTCCGAAGGCCGGTTGACGAGCTTGCCGTTGACCACCATTGCGGTGGATCCGCCGCCGTCGAGGTTGACGGCGTCCACGGCGCCCAGGGACTTGAGGACGGCCGCGCTCTCGTTGAACGAGACCCCTTCGCTCCAGCCGGGCCGGCGGCCGTCGACGGTGACGAGGAGCAGCGAGCCGTCGGCGGTGATCCCGGCGACGGTGCGGGGGTGCCGGTGGGTGGCGAAGTAGTCGAAGAAGGACGGATCCTCGGGGTAGTTGAAGCCCTCGGCGTCCGCGGGCACGACGATGCGGCCGTTGCGCAGCAGCTGCGGTCCGCCGGAGACGACGTCCGCGCCGCGGCCGGCGGTGGCGGGCAGCGACTTGTGGTCCTGGTTGACGATCTCCGTGGTGATGGCCAGTCTGCTGCCCTTGCGGGCGTGGTCGCGCAGCCACTGCGCGCCGTTGCCGATGCCGGCGAGCACGGTGTCGCCGTGCGGGACCGTCCCCTCCCGCTGATCGCGCACCTCGAGCACCTTGCCGTCGTGCCCGAGCACCACCGCGGTGCCGTCGCCCTTGTGGATCGGCCCGTCGAAGAAGCCGGTGTACTGGATGATGTCGTTGGTGTCGGTGCACAGCCAGTCGTGCCGGGGGCGGGCGGTGGGCACCTCGTCCGCCGGGCCGCCGCAGGAGCGGATGACGCCCGGGGCGCGGTTGATCCCGTCGAGGGTGCGCTGCGCCCCGTCGCCCGCTTTCAGCCGCATCGTGGTGCTGAGCTGCTGTACCGAGGGCTTCCGGTTCCGGTCGGAGGGCAGGACGAGCGCGCTGCGCCCGCGGACGGCCTCGCTGATCAGTTCGCCGTGCAGCACGGACAGGCCGGCGACGTCGCCGAAGGTGCCGTCCTCCTCGTCGGAGCCGTAGCTGCCGTTGATGCCCGCGATGGCGTGGGTCCGGTGCACCATCTCGGCGAGGGTCTCGCCGCCGGGCACGTGGTCGAGGGACTGCCGTGCCTGGACGCGCTTGCGCTGGTCCGCCGTGACCCGCAGGACGTCGACCACCCAGGGGCCGGAGTGCGCACGGTCGTCCTCGCCGGTGAAGTAGGTGCGGGCGGGCTTGAAGCCCGCCGCCCGCAGGTCCTTGACCAGTCGGCCGGCCGCGTCGGAGTCGGCGAGGCTGCCGACCCGGACCCGCCAGCCCCACGCCTGCCGGGACGGCAGGTCCTGGGGGCGGTCGTCGACGCGGGTGACCACGGGGGCGAAGCCCTTGTCCGTGAGCCGCGCGGCCAGGTCGCGGGCCGCCTGCTGCTCGCGGAGCAGGGCGACTTCGACGGTCCAGTGCTCCCGCGGGTCCTCGGTGCGGCCGCGCTTGATCCTGGTCCAGGTCACCCCCGGGGCGACCTTGGTGACCGTGCGGGTCTCCGGCAGATTGCGGTCGCCCAACGGAAGGTGCTGCGCGGGTGTTTGAGCGGCGGCCGGCGTCGCCAGGCCCGTCACCGGCGGTACGGATGTCAGCACGACCAGGCCGGCAACCAGTGCCGACCAGCGCATACGTCTGATCCTCACCACGTTTCTCCCCTGCCCTCTCGGTGTCATGGCGCAATGTCATGTCACGGACTGTCGCCGCAGTGTGGACGCGCAGCGTGTCGCGTACGCGAACACTCCGCTCAGCATGGCGGAATGGGGGGAAAACAGGGATGGGGCGGGAGTGCCGACTCCGACGGCTGATCCCCGGGTGAAGAACGCCCGCGATGGAGGCATCATGCACAGCATGGACCCCGATGAGCTCAGCGCCGATGAGATCAACGACCTGCTCGACGAGACCGAGCAGGATTCCGGGTGGAACGAGGACGACGCCTACGACTGGGTGCGCTGACCTCCCGGCCGGCCGCGCGCGGGCGAACGGGTGACGCACGGCCGGAAGACCCCCCGTGGTGTCCTCCGGCCCTGCCGCACGTGCGGGCTCAGCCGCGGACCTTGTGGAACCACAGGCCGACGTTCGCGCCGCCGCTGAACACCGCGCACACGTGCCGGTCGTAGCGGTTGCGGTCGTAGGGGTGGCTGTAGGCGTACTGATTGCAGTTGTCGAAGGTCCAGAACCAGGTCTGGTACTCGTAGCACGGGTCGACGTTGCCGTTGTCGGCGCAGTCGGGCTTGGGGGATTCCATGATCCTGGCCGGGGCGGCGGGGTGCGCCCGGACGGCTCCCGACGCGGTGGCGGTGGTGGTGCCCAGGGCGCACAGGGCGAGTGCCGCGGTCAGGGCGGCGGCGGTGCGTCGGAGCTTCGTCCTCATGGGTCCTCCTCGGTGGGGCCGGTGCCGGTGCACCAGCGTGTCCGGGGCGGCGGAGCGCGGCCAAGCACTTCGGGGAGGGCTGAAACGTGGGCCATGGATTGCCGGTTGAGGTGTTTTGCCCTTCTCGCCACGATCGGGTGTTCTTTCAGGAAGAATCGGGCTTTGTCTGTCATCTGCCCTCTACCGTGGCGCCGTTCGGTCAGGAGGGCGCATGGAATATGTGCGGCTGCTGCGGATGCGACCCGTGCTGGTGCTGTGGCTGGCCCGGAGCCTCTCCGTGCTCGGCGACCACCTCTACGCGGTCGCGGTGATATGGAGCGTGTACGCGAGCACCGGTTCGGCCTCGCTCATGGGACTCGTCGCGACCCTGGAGTCGCTGCCCTACGTCCTGCTCGGCACGGCGGGCCGCCAACTGGTCGCCCGCTGCGCGTCCTACCGGGCCCTGTCCCGGGTGGACGCCGCGCGGGCCGCTCTGGTCCTCGCCCTGCCCTTCGTCTGGACACCGGACGGCCGGGGCGTCGCCGTGCTGCTCGTCGGCGTGTTCGCGCTCGGCATCCTCGGCGCCCTCTTCGACCCGAACCTGGAGGCGCTGCTGCCCGGGCTCGCCGGACCGGAGCGGGTGCAGCCGGTGACCGGGCTGTTCGACCTGACCAGCCGCGTCGCCCGGATCGGCGGCCGGGCCGGCGCCGGCCTGCTGCTCCTGGTGGTCTCCAAGCTGCAGCTCTTCGCGTTCGACGGCGCGGCCTTCGCCCTGTCGGCCACGGCCCTCAACTGGCTCGGCCGCCGCGCCGCCCCGCCGCAGCACCGCCTCCCGCAGCAGCGCCCGGGCCGGCCGGTGCGGGCCTGGCCGCTGCTGCGCGCCCACCCCCGGATCGGCGTGGCGATCGCGGTGCACGGCCTCGTGCCGTTCTGCTCCGCCGCGACGAGCGTGGCGCTGCCGGCCCTGCTCGCCACCCGGTTCGGCGCCGGTGCCGGGGCCTACGGCCTGGTGACCGCCGCACTCGGCGTCGGGGCGCTGATCGGCAACCCCGTGGCGGGCAGCTGGCGGCCCGGCGGCTGGCCGGCCGTGTGCTGCTGCGCGTGGGTGGTCGAGGGACTGGCGACCGTGTGCATGGGACTGGTGGGGCGGGTCTCGGCGCTGGAGGTCCTGTCCCTGGTGATGGGACTGGCCGCCCCGCTGGGCACGGTGACGCTCCGGACCCGGCTGGCGCGCTTCCCCTCGGCCGAGCGGCTGCGGCTGATGGCCGTCGAGCACACTGCGGCACGGTCGGGGGCGGTGGCCTCGACGCTGCTGGTGCCGATGGCGGCCGACGTGTCGGTGCGGGGGGCCTTCGCCGGGGCGGGGTCCCTCGTGGTGCTGGCGGCGGTGGGGGGCTATTTCTCCCCCACCCCGCCCGTGCCCGGGGCCGGGGCCCCGCCCCGGACCCCGGACCGTGCCGCGTCCGACGTCACGCCCCCGCAGCTGCCGGGGCGCTGAGCCCGAACGCGGAGTGCAACACCCGTACCGCATCGCAGAGATGGTCGTCCTGGCACAGCACCCGCACCCCGGGCCGCAGGTACGTCACCGCCTCGATGCCCACGCCGGCGTCGGCGAGCACGCTGCAGCAGCGGGCCACCGAGCCCGGCCCCGCCGAGGGGGCGGCGCCGATCACGGAGATGCTGCCGATGCGGTCGTCGCAGTGCACCCGGACCGGGTCCGGGGCACCGGCGTCCTCGATGGCGGCGAGGACGGCGGATATGTGGTCCGCGTGCAGCACGAACGACAACTCCCCGGGTCCGGCGTCGTGCTGCCGCACCTCGATGTCGAACCCGCCCTCGGCCGCGGCGGCCGCGTGCAGGACGCGTCCGGCCGCACCGCCCCGCCCGGGCGGGGCGGCGACGGTGATCCGGGCGGCCTTGTGGTGGGTGACCCCGGTGACGGAGCCGCCGGGCGCCCCGGAGTCCTCGCAGAGCAGGGTGCCCTTCCCGGGGCCGTGCGCGGCGCGTACCAGCACCGGCACGTGGTGGCGCTGTGCGTACGCGACCGAACCGGCCGCGAGGACCTGGGCGCCGCCCGCCGCCAGCCGGCGCATCGACTCGTAGCCGATGCGGTCCAGCCGGCGGGCGTCGGGGACGATCCGCGGGTCGGCCGTGTAGACGCCGTCGACGTCGGTGCAGATCTCGCACAGCTCGGCGTCGAGGGCGGCCGCGAGCGCCACGGCGGTGGTGTCGGAGCCGCCCCGCCCCAGCGTGGTGATCTCCGGACCGCCGTTGGCCCGTCCCTGGAAGCCGGCCACCACCGGGACGAGCCCGGCGTCCAGCGCCTGCCGCACGCGGTCCGGCGTGACGCCGGTGATCTGCGCCCGGCCGTGCTCCGGCGTGGTGGCGATGCCGGCCTGCGCGCCGGTCAGCGAGCAGGCGGGGACGCCCAGCGCGTCCAGGGCCATGGCGAGCAGGGCGCTGGAGATGCGCTCGCCCGCGCTGAGCAGCATGTCGGTCTCCCGGGCGGGCGGCAGCGGGGCCACCTGGGCGGCCAGGTCGAGCAGGTCGTCGGTGGAGTCGCCCATGGCGGACACCACCACGACCACATCGGTCCCGCCGGCGCGGGACTTGGCGACGCGTTCGGCGACGAGCTTGAGCCGCCCGGCGTCCGCGACCGATGAGCCACCGTACTTCTGAACGATGAGGGCCACGGGTACCTGTCTCCTTCGGAGGGTGAGCCGACAGGGGAGGGGCGGTTACCGGCCTGCGGCCGGGCCGGTGACGGAACCGAGGGCGGCCGCGCACTCCTCGACGGCGGACACCAGGATGGTGCAGGCGATGTCGACGACGTCCTCGGTGACGTTCAGCGGCGGCAGCATCCGCACCACGCAGTCGTCCCGGCCGCCGAGTTCGACGATCAGACCGCGGTGCAGTGCCTGCTGCTGGACGGCGGCCGCGAGGGCGGACGCGGGCCGGCCGTCGTCGGGCGCGGCCAGTTCCACGCCCCACATCAGCCCGAGGCCGCGCACCTCCCGCACCCACGGGCAGCTGCGGAGTTCGGCGAACCGGGCCGCGAACTGGGCGCCGCGGGCCCGCACGTTGGCGAGCACGTCCTCGTCGTGGATGATGCGCACGGCCTCGGCACCGGCCGCGAAGGCGAGCTGGTTGCCGCGGAAGGTGCCGGTGTGGGCGCCGGGGGCCCAGGTGTCCAGCCGCTCGTCGTAGAGGATCATGGCGACGGGGGTGCCGATGCCGCTGAGCGCCTTGGAGGCGACGATCACGTCGGGCTCGATGCCGTACTGCTCGAAGGCGAACCAGGTGCCGGTGCGGCCGCAGCCGGTCTGCACCTCGTCCACGACCAGGGGGATGTCCAGTTCCCGGGTCAGTTCCCGGACCCGGGTGACGAATTCGCGCCGGGCCGGGATGACGCCGCCCTCGCCCTGGACGAGTTCCATCACCACGGCCGCGGGGGTGGCGACGCCGCCGTTGCCGTCGCGCAGCGAACGCTCCAGGAACGTCACGCAGTTGGTCTCGCAGGTCTCGGGCGACAGGGCCAGCGGGCAGCGGCTGCAGTAGGAGTACGGGAAGAAATGGGTGCCGGGCATGCCGTTGGGCACCGGCTGTTTCTGGGCGACGAGCCCGGTGAGCGCCATGGCGGCGTGGCTGCTGCCGTGGAAGGCGCCCTGGAAGGAGACGATGTCGCCGCGGCCGGTGGCGGTCTTGCACAACTTGACGGCGGCGTCGACCGCGTTGGCCCCGGTCGGGCCGCACATGTGCACCTTCATGCGGTCGCGGAGGCCCGGCGGCAGCATCGACAACTGGGCCTCGACGAAGGCGTCCTTGGCCGGGGTGGGGAAGTCCAGGCCGTGGGCGAGGCTGCCGAGCTGCCGGGCCGCGGTCGCCACCAGGGCCGGGTGGCTGTGCCCGAGGGAGAGGACCCCGGCGCCGGCCAGGAAGTCGATGAAGACGTTGCCGTCCACGTCCCTGACCCAGGGACCGGAGGCCTCCGCCAGGGCTATGGGCAGCCGGCGCGGGTAGGTGCGGGCGTTGGACTCCCGCAGCTGCTGGCGTGCCAGCAGCTCGGCCGAGCGGGGGCCGGGCAGATCGCCGTGGATCCGGGGACCGGTCCAGGTGGCGGGGTCCGTCAACTGCGCTGTCATGATTGCTCCGTGGGATGGGGGAAGTGCGGGAGAAACGAGGGGACGGGGGTGCGGTGGATCAGTACGGTCTGGCCGGGATGCCGCGCCAGTTGCCGTGCGCGGGCAGGTTCTCGCCCTTCATGACCAGCGAGAGGGCGTCCAGGCAGGTGCCGGCGCCGACGTGCGCGTCGTAGAGCACGACGCAGCGCGAGCCCACCGAGGCGCCCTCGCCGATCCGGACCCGGGACATCTTCATCACCCGGTCCTCGAACAGGTGGGTCTGCAGGGACGTCGCCTCGCCGACCGCCGCGTCGTCGCCCACCTCGACCAGGTCGAACTCGGTCATGAACGTGGTGTTCAGCCAGGTCCGCCTGCCGATGCGGGCGCCGAACAGGCGCATGACGGGGGCCATCCACGGGGTGCCGGTGAGGAAGTTCACCAGGCCGGGCACGACCAGGTTCTCGAACAGCCCGGTGATCAGCTCGGTGCGGCGCACCCAGATGCCCCACAGCGGCTCCGTACGTGCCCGGTAGCGGCCGATCACCAGCCACTTGAGGACGACGACCACGAGGGTGGCCGCCAGCGAGGACGCCAGCAGCAGCCCGGGGGCCAGGGCGAGCAGGACGAGCGGGGGAGCGGTCTCGGCGGTCAGTGCCATGGCGTAGAGCAGGGCCAGTATGGACAGCCCGCCGAGCGTGGCGGGCAGCGTGACCCGGAAGAACTCGATGGCCAGGCGTGCCGCGATCAGCCCCGGGGTCGGGGCGAAGGTGTACTTCGCCGGGAAGCGTCGGCTCTCTTCCCGGGTCGGCAGGAACAGGGCCGGCGAGCCGAGCCAGGTTGTCTCCGGCTCGATGTCGCCGGGCGGGGCGACGGAGTGCACGCCCAGCAGACTGTTGTCGCCCAGTCGCGAAGAGCCGGGCACCAGCGCCCCGTTGCCGACGAAGCTGCGCCGGCCCACGGTGGCGGGAGCCAGGGCGAACCGCCCGTGGTGGAAGACCGCCGGGCCGACGACCGCGATGTCGGCGACGAAGCTGCGCTCGCCGATCTCCAGCAGGTCGGGGTCGACGAAGCTGACGGTGGCCACCTCGGCCCAGCGCCCGGTCCGGGCGCCCAGCGCCCGCAGGAACGGCACCAGGTAGAGCGTGGAGTACAGGGCGTGGGTGGTGGTCAGGCTCAGCGTCATCATCCCGTCGCCGAGCCACTTGGCCGCGCCGAGACCGCTGCGCTCGCGGTGGATGCCGGTACGGGCCCGGGGCAGCAGCCCGCGCTTGACGGCGAGGACGAGCAGACAGGTGGAGACGGCGGCCAGCGGCCCGGCCGCCGCCGCGGCCGCCAGCGCCCCGGCGGGCCCGTGGTCCGCCGCCGCCCAGGCGGTCAGTATCCCGCCCGGCAGGAGCACCAGCGCGGGGGCCAGCATCAGCAGCACGGCGCCCAGGGCGTAGCCGGCCAGCACGGGCAGTGGCCAGCGGCCGTGGTCGGGGTCGGCCTCCAGCCGGGCGAGCAGTGCGGGCTTGCCGCTCTGCCGCACGGCGGGGGAGCCCGCCCAGAACTCCCCGTCGGGGACGGCGTGGTCGGCGGGCACGAGCGACTGGTCGCCCACCGCGGCGGCGTCACCGATGTCCGTGCCGGGCAGGACGACGCTGTTGGTGCCCAGGTGGCTGCCCGCGCCGAGGCGCACGGGAGCCAGCCGCAGCCAGCCGCCCTCGACCGCGAACGGCTGGACGCGCGCCCCGTAGCCGATGCTCGCCGCGTCGCCGAGCTCCACGAGCGACGGTACGGCGGGCGGGGCGGCGATGTGGCAGCCGCGGCCCACCCGGGCGCCGAGCAGCCTCAAGTAGGGCGGCAGCAGTGGGGATCCGGCCAGTATGGCGGCGGGGGAGAGGGCCAGTATCTTGCCCTGCAGCCAGAACCGCAGATACGTCCTGCCCCACAGCGGATACCACCCCGGCCGGACACCGGCCATGAGCAGCCGGGCCGCGAGGGCGGGCAGCACGACGAAGTCCACTGCCGTCCAGGCGATGTCGACGAGGGCGAAGGCGCCCCAGCCCAGATGCGCCAGGGTGCCGAGCGGGCCGCCGCCGATGCCGTCGACGGGCAGGGCCAGCGTGACGCACAGCCGGTAGAACAGCACCAGGAGCGGCAGACTGAAGACGAGCAACCAGGCGTACAGCGCCCCGAGTTGGGCGAGCCCGCAGGCCCGTACCCGGGCCGTCGAGTGGCGCCGCGGGGCCGGGGCGGGGACGGCCGGGCGCTGCGGGGGAGTAGCGGCCGCCCCGGCGCGGTCCCGGAGGAAGGCGGCGAGCCCGCGGACGGTGGGATGGGCGTAGAGGTCGCCCATCGCCACGCCCTCCAGGCCCGGTTCCCCGCGCAGCCGGGAGACGAGGCGGGCCGCGGACATGGAGTGGCCGCCCAGGTCGCAGAAGAAGTCGTCGTCGGCGGAGAGTTCGGCGGTGCCGAGCACCTCCTGCCAGACGGCGGCCAGTCGCCGCTCCGCAGCGGTCTCCGGCGCGGCGCGGCGGGTGCGGCGGCGGCCGAACGGTGCCGACACGGGCGCGGGCAGCCGGGAGCGGTCCACCTTGTCGGCGGCGAGCAGCGGCAGGGCGTCGAGGACCTCCACGAAGGCGGGGATCATGTAGTCGGGCAGCCTGCGGCGCAGCGCGGCGTGCAGGCGCTCGCGCAGCTCGTCCTCGTCCTGCCGGCCGCGGTCGTGCAGGGTGAGGTAGCCGACGAGGGACTGTGCGGTCCCGTCGGCCCCGTGCGGGACGACGACGGCGCTCTCGACGGCCCGGTCCTCGCGCAGGATCTCCTCGATCTCCGCGCATTCGATGCGGTAGCCGCGGATCTTGACCTGGGTGTCGACGCGGCCGAGGTACTCGATCTCCCCGGTGGCGGTGAACCTGCCGAGGTCGCCGGTGCGGTAGAGGCGGGGCACGTCGGCGCGGTCGGCCTCGACGGGGTTGGCGATGAAGCGTTCGGCGGTCAGTTCGGGCCGGTTGACGTAGCCGACGGCCACGCCGGGCCCGCCGACGCAGATCTCGCCCTCGGCGCCGTCGGGGACCGGCCGCAGTCGTTCGTCGAGCACATAGACCCGGTAACTGGGCAGCGGGCGGCCGATGGTGACCGGCTGGTGCGGGTGGAGCTCGCCGCATGTCGCGGTCACGGTGGACTCGGTCGGCCCGTAGGCGTTGAGGATCCGCCGCCCGCTGCGCGACCAGCGCTGCACCAGGTCGCGCGGGCACGCCTCGCCGCTCACCAGCAGGCTGCGCAGGGAGGGGAGTTCGCCCTCGATGGTGGTGAGCAGGGTCGGCACGCAGCACAGCACGGTGATGGCGTGCTCGGCGAGGAAGTCGGCGAGCCCCTGGCCGACGCGGTGTTCGCCGCCGGGCCCGGTGTAGAGGGTGGCCCCGGCGGCCCAGGCCGGCCAGATCTCCTCGACGGAGAAGTCGAAGGCGAGCGAGAGGCCCTGGTAGACGCGGTCCTCGCCGTGCACCTGGTAGATGGGGGTGGCCACGCGCAGGAAGTTGACGACGTTGGCGTGGCTGACGGCAACGCCCTTGGGACGGCCGGTGGTTCCGGAGGTGTAGATGATGTAGCAGAGCGACGCGGGGTCGTCCGGCGGGGTGAGGCGGTCCGCGGGCAGGTCCGCCGCCTCGGCCTCGGCGAGGTCGACGTCGAGCACCGGACAGGCCGCCCGGGTGGTGCGCTCGTGCAGGGCAGGGGTGGTGAGCAGGCACTGCACTCCGGCGTCCGCGGCGATGAACGCCACCCGGTCGGCGGGGAACGCCGCGTCGAGCGGCACGTAGGCGGCACCGGTCTTGAGCACGGCGAGCAGGGCGACGTAGGTCTGCGCGGAGCGGTCCAGGAGGATCCCGACGGTGCCGCCCTCGTGCACCCCGCGCTGCCGGAGCAGCTGCGCCAGCCGGTTGGCACGGGCCTCCAGCTGCGCGTACGTCAGCCGGGTCCCCTCGCAGACGACGGCGACGGCCTCCGGCGTCCGGTCGCAGGTCCGCTCGAAGAATTCGAAAAGGAATCGTACGTGGCGTGCTCCGTCACCTTGTACCGGGTCGGGAGAATTCGCGAGGTGAGCCGGTGTGGTGGGCGCCGGGCTCACTCTGGTTTCGGGCACATGTCCCCCAGGTGAATGGGACTTGCAGGTTTTTCCGCACGCCTTCGCGACAGCTTCGGGAGGGGTCGTGAGGTGGGCGGATTTCACGGGTGGAAGATTCTGCTGCCGTTGCCGGCGGTGGTTTTTCCGGGCGGTCGCCATTAACAGCGCGTCTGGAAAACTAGGTGGCTGTATCCCTGGGGAACAGCGGGATTCTAGCCGACGTGGGACGCCCCAATTCGCGCCACCGCGGCATGTCGCACGCGTGGCGGATGGGGTGAGGATGAATCTCTGTGGCACTTGGTCCGGACAGGGGGTCGGGCGATGCCGAGGTTCATGTCCGCGTCAAGGCGGAATCCGGCATTGCCGGAGAGCGCCGCACGGCTGGTTCTGATTGGTTGCGGAGACGCGCAAGTAAAAAATTCATCTTGTTACTTTGCGGTGCTGTAAACACCGCGCCAAAAATTGCTTGGTGATTATTCCGGGTGGCCTGCGCCGGGCCCGGTAGCGGGAATTCCGGGCAGCGCCCGGCCGTAGATCCACTCCCCGAAAAATCCGCCGAGGGACATGTCCGTCACCTGCTCGGCGAGGGCGATGAAACCCCTGGTGCCGCCATTGCCGCCGCGATACCGGGCGAGCCACTCGCGGAGCAGCCGGAAAAACTTCTCGTCCCCCGCGGTCAGCCGCAGCGCGTACATGGTCAGGGCGCTCCGGCTGTACACCCAGTCCTCGAACAGATCGGCCGGTCCGGGGTCCGCCAGCACCGTGTCCGGGTCCGCGGCGCGCAGCTCCGCCAGGTGTTCGGCCGCGAGCGCAGGCGCACCGGCCTCGCCGCACGCCTCCCACCACAGCCACTCGGCGTAGGTGGCCAGCCCCTCCTTGATCCACAGGTCCTGCCAGCCGGAGATCCCGGCACTGTTGCCGAACCACTGGTGGGCCAGCTCGTGCGCCACCTCGTCCTCGTACCCGCGCCGGCCGTCGACGCGGTCGGTGCCGAACACCGCGAACGTCTGCGCCTCCTGCGGATCACCCACGTCGTCGTCGACCACCACGGCCCCGTACGCCTCGAAGGGGTACGGGCCGAACAGCTCGGTGAACACGGTCAGCATCCGCGGCTGGCGGCCGAAGTCGTGGGCCGCGCGCTCCGCCAGCCGCTCGGGGAAGGCGTTGCGCAGCAGCACGCCCGGCGGGCCGCCGGACTGCTCGTGGAAGACGAACCGGCCGACGGCCAGGGTCGCCAGGTACGGCGCCATGGGCCCCGCGTGCTCGTACACCCACGTCGTGCGCCCCCGCCCGGCCGGACTCCGCTGCGTCAGCGTGCCGTTGGCGCACACCTGCCAGCCGTCGGGGACCGTCACCTCGAAGCGGTACGCCGCCTTGTCGTCCGGCCGGTCGTTGCAGGGGAACCACGACGGTGCGCCCACCGGTTCGCCGGAGACGCGGATGCCCTCGCGGGTGGTGAACCAGCCGGCCTCGTCGTCGAGTTCGGGGATCCCGACCGGCCGCGGGACGCCGCGGTAGTGCACCGTCACCTCGACGGGTTCCCCGGCGGACAGCGGCCGCGGCGCGGTGACGAGCAGCTTGCTGCGGCGGTGCCGGAACCGGGCCGGCGCCCCCGCGACGTCGACGCGGGACACGTGCAGCCGGGCCAGGTCGAGTTCGATCGCGTCGAGGGGTTCCGCCGGCACGACGGTCAGCGTCGCGGCCGCCAGGATGCGGCCCGAACCCGGCTTCCAGTCCAGGCGGATGCGGTAACGGCGCACGCCGTAGCCGCTGTTGCCGTGGCCGGGGAAGTACGCGGGCCCCGGGCCGGGCGCCCGCGCGCCCCCGGCGGGACGGCGGCGGGCGGGGCGGGGCATGGGATCAGCGGGCCAGCCGGCCCAGCAGCGAGGCCGCGGAGGCGATGCCCAGCGCCGCGGCGACGACGAGCACGGCGAGGTCGGTGCCCACATGGGCGGGTGTGCCGATGAGCAGCCCGCGCAGCGCGTCCACTTGATAGCTCAGCGGGTTCGCCTTGCTGACGGCCTGCAGCCAGCCGGGCATCGCCGACACCGGGTACAGCGCGTTGGAGCCGAAGAACAGCGGCATCGTGATGGCCTGGCCGATGCCCATGAGGCGGTCACGGGTGAGCACGATGCCCGCGATCGTCATCGACAGGCAGGCGAAGAAGGCCGAGCCGAGCAGCACCACGACCACAACGCCCAGCAGCCGCAGCGGGTTCCAGGACAGGGAGACGCCCAGGGCCGCCGCGATGGCGATCACGACGACGGCCTGGATGACGGCCTTCACGCCCGCGGCGAACGCCTTTCCGGTCACCAGCGCCGCCCGGGGCGTCGGGGTGACGAGCAGCTTGGTCAGCACGCCCGAGTCCCGCTCCCAGATGATCATGATGCCGTAGAAGATGGCGATGAACATCGCGGACTGGGCGATGATGCCGGGCGCGAGGTAGTCCAGGTACGGCACGTGGCCGGTGGGGATGGCGCGGATGCGGGTGAAGGTCTCGCCGAAGATCAGCAGCCACAGGGCGGGCTGCACGGCGCGCGTGTAGAGCTCGGTGCGGTCGTGCCGCAGCTTCTGCAGCTCGACGGCGCACATCGCGGCCACCCGGGCCGGCACCACCCGCCAGCCGCTGCGGGCCTGCGGCGGGGTCAGCAGCAGGGCGTAGCGCTCCTCCGGCGGGAGGGGTTCAGCCGACGCGGGAGGCGGTGCTGCGGGTGCGGCGGACATCGCTGAACTCCCCTCGTTCGTCGGGTCCGGGCTCGTCCAGCCCGCTTCCGGAGAAGTGCCGGAAGACGTCCTCCAGGGACGGCGGGGGCGGCTCCGGCGCGCCGGACTCCCGGCGGCGGGCGACCAGTTGGGCCTTGAGCTCCTCGGGCGTGCCCAGTGCGCGGATCCTGCCCCGGTGCATCAGCGCCAGCCGGTCGCAGCGCTGGTCGGCCTCCTCCATGGAGTGGGTGGTGACCAGGACCGTCATCCCGGTCCCGGTCCGGATGTCGGTGATGCGCTCCCAGACGCTGTCGCGGGCGATCGGGTCGAGGCCGATGGTCGGCTCGTCGAGGATCAGCAGCCGGGGCGCGCTGACCAGGGCCTGTGCCAGTTCCAGGCGGCGCACCATGCCGCCCGAGTACGTCGCGGCCGTCCGGTGCGCGGCGGAGGCGAGGCCGACCGCGTCGAGCGCCTGCGCCACCCGGACGGTGCGCTCGCGGCGCGGCACGTCGAAGACCCGGGCGAAGAGGGCGACGTTCTCCTGCCCGGTCAGGCTCCCGTCGGCGGAGAGCTGCTGCGGCACGTAGCCGAGCAGGCGCCGCACCGCCATCCGCTGCCGGGCCGCGTCGTGGCCGAAGACGCTGATCACGCCCGGCGGCACGGGCAGCAGCGTGGTGATCGCCCGGATCGTGGTCGTCTTGCCGGCACCGTTGGGACCGAGGAGGCCGAAGACCTCGCCCGGCTCCACCTGCAGGTCCACGCCGTCGACGGCCTTGGTGCTGCCGAACGCGTAGTGCAGGCCGGTGCAGCGGACGGCCGCGGCGGGCTCGTCCCCTTCGGTGTGCCGGGCCGGGTTCACGGAACCTCCCCTGTCTCGCGTGTCTCGCCTGTCTCGCGCAGCGATTCGGCCAGCCTGCGCAGCGCCGGGAGCGCCGCCGCCAGAGCGGCCCGGTCGCCGGCCGGGAGGCTCTCCATCCGTTCGTGGAACAGGGCCGTGCGCTGCGCGTCCCAGTCCCGCAGCTGCTCGTGGCAGGCGGGGGTCGGGTGCAGCAGCGCGGCCCGCCGGTCCTGCGGGTCGGCCTCGCGGCGCAACAGCCCTGCCGCCACCAGCTGGTTGACCAGGGTGCTGACCGAATTGGCCGCCAGGCACAGCTCGCGGGCGGCGGCGGAGACGCCTATGCCCGGCCGTGCCGCCACCACGCGCATCAGCTCGGCCTGGGCCCCGCGGAGCCGCGGCTGCGGCATGGCCCGCCACAGCCCGCGCCGGGCCAGCCGGTGGATGCCCGCCAGCACTCCGGCGAGCTCGTCGGGAAGACCACCTGCGGCCATATAGTCAGGTTAGCTCTGTGTGAGAGCTAACGGAAGGCGCCTGCGTGGCGTCCGGGCCGCGGGCTGCGCCGTGTTCGCCGGGGTGCGCCGGGTCGCGCCGCCTCACCGGGTGCCGGCCGTGCGCGCGGGCTCGAACGGGGCGACGTCGGTGGCGTCCACGGCGCGGCGCAGCGCCCGGGCGATCTGCACGCCGTCGCCCACCGCCCAGAAGTGCACGAAGAACAGCCGTGGTTCGTCGTCCAGCCCGTGGTTGTGCAGCTCGATGATGCTGATGCCGCCCCGGTGCAGCGCCGACAGCACGTCCTGGACCTCGTCGGCCGTCATCGCGAAGTCGCCGTTGACCGCCGCCCGTCCGCTGCCGAGCGGCTGGAACAGGAAGGCCGACATGGCCCCTAGGCCGGGCGGCATCTCCAGGCAGCCCATCGTCACCGTCTCGCGGCGGAAGAACAGGCACTTGTGGACGCCCTCGTCGTCGAACCCCTTGACGCCCAGGGCGGTGGCGATCCCCTTGGTGTCCAGCTCCTTCACCCGCGTGACCGGCCGCGGCCGGGCCGGGGTCGCGGTCCGGTCGAGCGCCCCGCGCAGCGCGCCGGCCAGGGCCGCGGCGTCGTGGCGGTGACCGTGGACGTGCACCCACCAGACCTCGGGGGCGTGGGCCAGCAGGTGCTTGTGGATCGCCGTCTGGTGCAGGCCCTTCGCGTGCAGGGAGCCGATCACGTGCTGCAACTCGCTCTCGGCGATGGCCAGATCGCCCATCATCAGCGTGCTGCCGTCCTCGTAGCGGACGAAGGACACGTGGGAGCCCACGGCGAGCGCCGGGTGCACGGTCACGCCGCGGGAGGTCACGCGCAGGTCGTCGCGCAGGAAGCCCAGCTGGTACTCGGTGCCCGCCATGACGCCCGGCCGGCCCAGCGCCCGGGCGACGCCCCGCCAGTCCTCGGCCGTCGTCGTCACGGGCCGCAGCCGGCCCGTGGTGCCGGCCCCGTCCTGCACCGCCGGTCTGCCGCCGCGCGCGGCGGCCGTTCCCGCACCGGCCAGGACCGGGGCGAGCGCGGCGGCGGTCAGCACCCGCCGCCGTCGCACGTTCTCGGAATCGGAAGTATCCATGCCCTGCTGCGTACTACGAAGATGCGGACAATGCACTTATTGAAGGGTGAAGCATGATCAACTACGAACAAATGGACCAGTGGTTTGCGGCGGAAGGGAACGGCAGAGGTATCAGGCATGACCGAGAGCAAAGCGGCGCATGCCGCCGACGTGGCGCGTACGTACTACGACTCCGACGACGTCAACGGCTTCTACGTCCATGCGTGGGGCGGTGACGACATCCACGTCGGGATCTACGCCGACGAGCACGACACGGTCGCCGCGGCCTCCCTCCGCACCATCGGGCACGTGGCCGGGAAGGCGCCGGACCTGCTCCACCCGGGCGGCACGGTGCTGGACCTGGGATCCGGCTACGGAGGCGCGGCCCGCGCCCTGGCGGAACGATTCGGCTGCCGGGTGACCGCCCTCAACATCAGCGAGGTCCAGAACCGCCGGCACCGCGAACTCAACGCCGCCCGCGGGCTCGACGGCCTCATCGACGTGGTCACCGGAAGCTTCAACGACATCCCCTTCCCCGACGGGAGCTTCGACGTCGTCTGGTCCCAGGAGGCCCTCTGTCACAGCGGCGACCGCGCCCGCACCCTCCAGGAGGCGGTACGGGTCCTCCGGCCCGGCGGCCGCCTGCTCTTCACCGACACCATGGCGGCCGAGGGCGCCCCCGAGGAGGAGCTGCGCCCCCTCGCCGAGCGCCTGACCAACGCCGACTTCGCCACCCCCGGCTTCTACCTGGGTCAGCTGAGGCAACTGGGCCTGTCCGGCGTGCAGTTCGAGGACCTCACCGCCCACATGCTCACCCACTACGAGCGCATCACCGGCGAGGTCGAGGCGCAGGACCCGCAGCTGCTGGGCGCCGTGAGCGCCGCCTACGTCGAGCGCCTGCGGGACAACCTGCCCCGCTGGGCCGCCGCCTGCCGTGCGGGCCTGCTCAGCTGGGGCGTCTTCGACGCCTGTCGGCCGCCTGCACCGCGGTGACGCCCTCGCCGAGGCCGAAGGCCTCGTGCAGGGCGCGGATGCCCTCCGGGAGCCGGGGGGAGCGGCAGACCGCCGAGATCCGGGTGTCCGAGGCGGAGACCGTCCCGACGGGCACGCCCGCCCCGGTCAGCGCCTCGCGGAACGCCGTGAGCGCACCGGTGCGTTCCCTCATCCCGGTCCCGATGAGGGAGACCCGGCCGATGTCGTCCCGGTACGTCACGCCCTCGTAGCCCAGGTCGGCCCGGTGCCGCCGCAGCGCGGCCAGCACGGCGGGGGCGTCGCCCGAGGGGAGCACCAGGGTGATGTCGCTGCGCGGCCCGTCCGGCGACGGCACGGCGTGGTGGACGACCAGGTCGCTCTCGGCACCGGCGTCGGCCAGCAGCCCGAAGACGTCGGCCGTGGCCCCCGGCCGGTCCGGGACGGCCGTCATGGTGACCTCCGCACTGGCCAGGTCGTGGGCGACGCCCGTGAACGCGGCCGGAGGCGTGCGGAGTTCCTCCGGCGCCCCCGCGGACACCATCGTGCCGCAGCCGTCGCCGTCGGCGGCGGAACGGACGTGGACCGTCACCCCGTACCGGGCGGCGTACGCGACACTGCTCGTGGCCAGCACCTTCGCCCCGCCGGCGGCCATGGCCTGCATGGACTCGTAGGTCAGGTGCTGCAGCCGCCGGGCCTCCGGCACGATGCGCGGGTCCGCCGTGTAGACCCCGTCCACGTCGGTGTAGATCTCGCACACGTCCGCCTTGAGGGCCGCGGCCAGGGCTATCGCGGTGGTGTCGGAGCCGCCGCGGCCCAGTGTGGTGACCTCGTTGGTCTCCCGGCTGACCCCCTGGAACCCGGCGACCAGCGCGATCGTGCCGTGGTCCAGGGTCTCCCGCACGCGCCAGGGCTCGATGCCGATGATCCGGGCCCGGCCGTGCGCCGAGCTCGTGATCACCCCGGCCTGCGCCCCGGAGAAGGAGCACGCGGGGGCTCCGAGCGTGTGGATGGCCATGGCCGTCAGGGCGTTGGATATGCGCTCGCCCGACGTCAGCAGCATGTCGAGCTCGCGGCGCGACGGCACCGGACCCATCTCGTAGGCCATGTGCAGCAGATGGTCGGTGGTGTCGCCCATGGCGGACACCACCACCACGAGGTCGTGCCCCTCGGCGTGCGCGGCGACGACGTGCTCGGCGACGTGTCTGATCCGCTCGGTGTTCCGGACCGAGGAGCCGCCGTACTTCTGGACGATGAGAGCCATCAGATCGCGCCTTCCCCGGAGGCCGCACCGTCCTCGGGGCGGCCGGTGGACAGGGCCGGCCGGTGCGGTTCCGGCCGGGACGGGCGGTGCGTCACGGACTGCATGACGTGACCGCCTTCACGAGGATCGAACAGGCCGTGCCGACGACCTCGGCCGTGACGTTCAGCGGCGGCAGGATCCGCACGACGCAGTCGTCCCGGCCGCCGAGCTCGACGATCAGCCCCTGCCGCAGCGCGTGCGCCTGCACCGCCGAGGCCAGCTCCCCCGCGGGCCGGCCGCTGTCCGGGTCCGTCAGTTCGATCCCCCACATCAGACCGCGGCCCCGCACCTCGCGCACCCACGGGTGGCCGCGCAGCACGGCGAGCGCCTCCGCGATCTGGTCCCCGCGCTCGCGGACGTTGTCCAGCACGCCGTCGCGCCGGATGATGCGGATCGCCTCCACGCCCGCGGCGAAGGCCAGTTGGTTGCCGCGGAAGGTGCCGATGTGGGCGCCCGGGGACCACTTGTCGAGCACGGCGTTGTAGAGGATGAGGGCGACGGGCAGCCCGGCGCCGCTCAGCGCCTTGGACGCCACGATCACGTCCGGCTCGATGCCGTACTGCTCGAACGCGAACCACGTCCCCGTCCGCCCGCAGCCCGTCTGCACCTCGTCGACGATCAGCGGCACGCCCAGCTCCCGGGTCACGGCCCGGACCCGCTGCGCGAAGTCCAGGTGTGCCGGGACGACACCGCCCTCGCCCTGCACCAGTTCCATGAGCACCGCGGCCGGCCGCGGCATCCCGCCGAGGCCGTCGGTCAGCGCCTGCTCCAGCACGCCGGGGTCGTTGTACGGGAAGAAGTGCACGCCCGGCATGGTGTTCTGCACGGGCTGCTTCGCGGCCACCAGCCCGCTGAGCGCCATGGCCGCGTGGGTGCTGCCGTGGAAGCCGCCGCGGAAGGAGACGACGTCGCCGCGGCCCGTGGCGATCTTGCACAGCTTGACGGCGGCCTCCACCGCGTTGGCGCCGGTGGGCCCGCAGAAGTGCACCTTCATCCGGTCGCGCAGCCCCGGGTCCAGCATGGACAGCTGGGCCTCGGTGAAGGCGTCCTTGGCCGGGGTGGGGAAGTCCAGGCCGTGTGCGAGCAGGCCGAGTTGCCGGCTCACGCAGGCGACGAGCTCGGGGTGGCCGTGCCCGAGGGAGAGCACCCCGGCGCCCGCGAGGAAGTCGATGAAGACGTTGCCGTCGACGTCCCGGACGAAGCTGCCGGAGCCCTCGGCCAGGGCGACGGGCAGGTGGCGCGGGTAGGTGCGGGCGGTGGACTCCCGCTGCTCCTGCCGCGCGAGGAGGGCGGCCGACTGCGGGCCGGGCAGGTCGCCGGCGACGTGCGGGCCGGTCCAGGTGCCGGGCCGGGCGAGAACGGTCATGACAGGCCTCCGCCAGGGTGAGCCGGTGCAGGGGTGCAGGGACGGGCCGGGATGCCCTGCCACCGGGTCCCGTCCGGCAGCGTTTCGCCCTTCATCACGAGGGACAGTGCGTCCAGGCGGGCCCCGGCGCCGACCCGTGCGTCGTAGAGCACGACGGAACGGGAACCGACCGAAGCACCCGCCCCCACCTTCACGTGGGACATCTTCATCACCCGGTCCTCGAACAAGTGGGTCTGCAGCGAGGTGACTTCGCCGACCGCGGCGTCGTCGCCCACCTCGACCAGATCGAACTCCGTCAGGTACGTCGTGGCCAGCCACACCCGCCGCCCGATGCGGGCGCCGAACAGCCGCAGCACGGCGCCGATCCACGGGGTGCCGGCGAGGAGGTTGACCAGGGAGAGCACCACCAGGTTCTCGTACAGACCCGTCACCAGCTCGGTACGGCGCACCCAGATGCTCCACAGGGGTTCCACCCGCGGCCGGTACCGCCCGACGACCAGCCACTTGAGCGCCACCGTGAACAGCGTGCAGGCCAGGCCCGCGCCCAGCAGCAGGGCCGGGGCGAGGAGCAGGAGCACCGGCGGCGGGAAGTGCCGGGCGATCTCCATCGCGGCGTACAGGACGCCCAGGGCGCCGAGCGTGCCGACGGTCGCGGGCAGGGTCACCCGGAAGTACTCGATGGCCAGCCGGGCCGCGATCAGCCCGCGGGTGGGGGCGTAGGTCAGCTTCTCGGGGAACGGCAGGCTCGCCTCGCGGTGCGGCAGGAAGATCGCGGGCGACCCCAGCCAGGTCGTCTCGGGGTCGACCGGCCGGAGCGGGGCGAGCGAGTGCACGCCCAGCAGGCTGTTGTCGCCCAGCCGGGAGGCGCCCGGCACCAGGGCCCCGTTGCCCACGAAGCTGCGCCGCCCCACCTCCGCGGGCGCGAGTGCGATGCGGCCGCGGTGGAAGACGGCCGGGCCCACCACGCTCACGTCGGCCACGAAGCTCTGCTCGCCGACGACCAGCATGTCGGGGTCGACGAAGCTGACCGTCGCCACCTCGGACCAGCGGCCCGTGCGGGCGCCCAGCCGGCGCAGGAACGGCACGAGGTAGAGCGTGGAGTACAGGGCGTGCGTCAGCGTCAGGCTCATCGTCATCATGCCGTCGCTGATCCACTTGCGGACCCCGAACCCGCTGCGCTCCGGGTGGATGCCGGCCCGGGCCACGGGCATGACGGCCCGCTTGACGAGGAGCGCGGACGCGCAGAGGGCGAGCACGACCAGGGGACCGCTCGCGGCGACGGCCGCCAGGCCCCAGCCGGTGCCGTGGTACCGGGCCGCCCAGGCGACGAAGGTCGCGGCCGCGCCCGTGGTCAGCAGCGGGATCAGCAGGAACAGCAGCGCCCCGGCGGCGTACCCGGCCAGCACCGCGGGCGGCCAGGGCCGTTCGTCGGCGTCGGCGTCCAGGGCCGCCAGCAGCGGCGGGCGGGTGTCCTGCCGGGCGGCCGGGGCGCCTGCCCAGTGCTCGCCGCCGGGCACGGCCGTGTCCTCGGGCACCAGCGACTGCTCGCCCACCGTGGCCCGGTCGCCGACCACGGCACCGGCCAGCACCACGCTGTTGGTGCCCACGAAGCCGCCGGACCCGATCCGCACGGGCGCCAGCCGCAGCCGGCCGTCCGCGACGGTGTACGGCTGGAGCCGGGCCCCGTAGCCGATGCTCGTGCCCGCGCCGATCTCCACCAGGGGGACCGGCAGCGGGACGGCCGACAGGTGGCAGCCGCGCCCGATGCGGGCGCCCAGCAGCCGCAGGCAGGGCGCCAGCAGCGGCGAACCGGCCAGTAGCGCCAGCGGGATCAGCGTGAGGATCCTGGTGTGCAGCCAGAAGCGCAGATAGGTGACGCCCCACAGCGGGTACGTCCCCGGGCGCACCCCTGCCATGAGGAGCCGGGCCGCGAGCAGCGGCAGCACGAACATGCTCACCGCCATCCAGGCCGCCTCCAGCAGCACGAACCACGGCAGCGGGAGATCGGAGAGCCAGTCCAGGGCGCTGCCCGCCACGGGTTCCTGCACGACGACGTCCCAGGCCTCGAACAGCCGGTACAGCAGCACCACCATCGCCAGGCCGGGCAGCAGCAGCCACACGTACACCCCGGCGAGCTGGGCCACGCCGCACGCCCGGACGCGGGCGGTGGAGTGGTGCAGCGCGGCCTGCGCGGCGGAAGGCCGCGCGGTGGGGACGGCCGAGGCCTCGACGAAGGCCGCCAGGTCCCGGACGGTGGGGTGGGCGTACAGGTCGCCCATGGCCAGGCCCTGCAGCTGCGGGTCCTGCCGCAGCCGGGACATCAGCCGGGCGGCGGTCATCGAGTGGCCTCCCAGATCGCAGAAGAAGTCGTCCTCGACGGAGACGTCGCCGGTGCCGAGCACGTCCTGCCACAGGGCGGCGAGCCGGTGCTCCAGCGGGGTCGCCGGCGCGGTACCCGGCCCCGGGCGCCGGGTCAGCGGGGGAGAGGAGGGCGCGGGCAGGGCGGCGCGGTCGACCTTGCCGGCGGCCAGCAGCGGGAACTCGGGGAGCACCTCGAGGTGGGCGGGGATCATGTAGCCGGGCAGGCTGCCCTGCAGCCGGACGCGCAGCCGTTCGCGCAGGTCCGCTTCGGACACCCCGGTGCGGCGGAGGGTCACGTAGGCGGTCAGGCCCTGGGCGGCGCCGTCCCGCTCCAGCGGGGTGACGACGGCGTTCTCCACGGCCTCGTCCTCGCGCAGGACGGCCTCGATCTCGGCGAGTTCGATGCGGTAGCCGCGGATCTTGACCTGGGTGTCGACCCGGCCCAGGTACTCGATCTCGCCCGTGGCCGTGAACCGCCCGCGGTCGCCCGTGCGGTAGATGCGCGGCGCCTCCGCCCCGTCCCGGGCGACCGGGTTGGGCACGAAGCGCTCCGCGGTGAGCTCGGGGCGGTTGACGTAGCCGATGGCCACGCCGGGGCCGCCGATGCAGATCTCGCCGCTCTCGCCCTGCGCGACCGTCCGCAGCCCGTCGTCCAGGATGTAGACGCGGTAGGTGGGCAGCGGGGTGCCGATGGTGACCGGCCGGTGCGGGAGGAGCTCGCCGCAGGTGGCGCTGACGGTCGCCTCGGTGGGCCCGTAGGCGTTGAGGATCCGGCGGCCCGGGCGCGACCAGCGGCGCACCAGGTCGGGCGGGCAGGCCTCCCCGCTGACGAGCAGGCTGCGCAGGCTCGGTACGTCCGTCTCCAGGGTGGACAGCAGGGTCGGCACGCAGCACAGCACCGTGATCCCGTGCCGTACGAGGAACTCGGCGAGCTCCCGCCCGGTGCGCCGGCCCTCGCCGGGTCCGGCGACCAGGGTCGCCCCGGCCGCCCACGCCGGCCAGATCTCCTCGACCGCGAAGTCGAAGGCGAGCGACAGGCCCTGGTAGACCCGGTCCTCCGCGGTCACCCCGTAGACCGGGACGGCGACGCGCAGGAAGTTGACGATGTTCGCGTGCGAGACGGCCACGCCCTTGGGCCGGCCCGTGGTGCCGGAGGTGTAGATGACGTAGGCCACGGACGCCGGGTCGGCGGCGGTGTCCGGTCTGCGGTCCGGCACGGCGGCCAGTGCGGCCCCGGCCCGGTCGAGCTCCAGCACCGTGCAGGGCAGGTGCCGGGTCCGTTCGCGCAGGGACGACGAGGTCAGCAGGGCGCACAGCCCCGCGTCGCGGGCGATGTACGCCAGCCGGTCGGCGGGGAAGGCCGTGTCGAGCGGGACGTAGGCGGCGCCCGACTTGATGGCGCCGAGGAGGGCGGCATAGCTGTCGGCGGACCGGTCGAGCAGGATCCCGACGGCGGTGCCCTCCGCTGCGCCGTGTTCCCGGAGCAGGTGGGCGATGCGGTTGGCGCGGCGGTCGAGCTCGGCGTAGCCGATGCGTCTGCCGTCGCAGAGGACGGCGGTGGCGCCGGGGGTCCGATCGCACGCGCGCTCGAAGTATGCGGCCAGGGTGCGGACGTCCGGGAGGGCGTGGCCGGACGTCCGTGACGGTACGCCCGGGTCGGCGTCCGTCCCGACGGAGTCTGTTGTCGCTGTCGCCTCTGTCATGGCCTTCTCCCTGCGCGCTCCTGCGCGGCAGATCCGCAGTGCCCGGCACTGCTCATCCATGAATACGGCCGGCGGCCGGGTTCCACTCAGGCGGTACCGCCCGAATTCCCGTGCCGCGCCCGGCAAATTCTTGACATCGATCATTAAAGGAAAGGGAAAGCGGGGAGGTCGGCCGACCGTCCACAGCGGTCACGGGAGGGGTGCTCCGCCTCCTCCGCCCCTTGGTGCACTTCCCACGGTAAGTAGCCATCCGGAAAAGGGAAAACGGGGGCGGTGCAGTACCCTGCGTCCACGGCAGTGGCGCCCCGGCAGTGTCCGTTTATACCGTTTCCGCCGGTCAGGGGCGGGTTCCAGCGAAGATGATCTTGCGACTACAGGTCTGTAGACAGCTAAGGCTTACCTGAATAAGGTATGGCTTCGCTAACCAGCACTACCGACGCCGCGGCGGGGAGAACAGCATGTGGGACGACGCGTTTCCGAGCTTCTTGATAGGTCTGAGAGAAGGGCTGGAAGCCGGACTCATCGTCTCCGTCCTCGTCGCCACCCTCGTCCGCGCCGGCGCCAAGTCCCGCCTCCCGCAGGTGTGGACGGGCGTCCTGGGCGCGATAGCCCTCTCCCTGAGCTTCGGCGCGGTGCTGACCTTCACCGCCGCCAGCCTCTCCGCCACCGCCCAGGAGGCGTTCGGCGGCACCCTCAGCGTCATCGCGGTCGCCTTCGTCACCGCCATGGTCTTCTGGATGCGGCGCTCGGCCCGCAACCTCTCCGGTGAGATCCGCGAGAAGGTCACCAGCGCCCTCGCCATGGGCACGGGCATGCTGATCGTCACCTCGTTCCTCGCGGTGGGCCGCGAGGGCCTGGAGACCGCCCTGTTCCTCTGGACGACGGCACGCGCCGCCGGCGAGTCCGCGGGCCCGATGCTCGGCGCCGGCATCGGACTCGTCATCGCGGCCGGACTCTGCTGGGGCCTGTACCGCCGGGTCCTGAAGATCAACCTCACGAAGTTCTTCACCGCCACCGGCGTCGTCCTCATCGTCATCGCCGCCGGCGTCCTCGGCTACGGGCTGCGCGACCTCCAGGAGGGCGGCGTACTGCCCGGCAAGACCGCCTTCGCGTTCGACCTCAGCCAGAACATCGACGCCGGATCCTGGTACGGCACGCTCGTCCAGGGCGTGTTCAACCTGACCCCCTCCATGACGTGGCTGCAGGTCGTCGCCTACGGCGGCTACCTGGCCGTCGTCATGACGCTGTTCGTGCGGGGCGTGCGCGGCACCCGTCCGGCGAAGGCCGAGGCCAAGTCCGAGGCCGGGCAGGCCGGTTCCGCCGCCGCGTCCGAGCCGGAGAAGGCGCCGCGCCGCCGCCCGGTGTGGCTGGTCCCCGCGGCCGTCGTCGCCGTGCCCGCCGTCGCCGCCGGCGCCGTCGTCGCCCTCAGCGGCTCCAAGCCCGCCGGCGCCCAGACCGTCGCCGTCTCCGAGAAGGAGTGCGGCAAGGGCTTCACCGCCCCGCAGCCCGGCCGCCAGACCTTCCAGATGCACAACACCGGCGACAAGGCCTCCGAGGTCTACCTCGTCGACCCCGCCAGCAACGCCGTCTACGGCGAGATCGAGGGCCTCGCGCCCGGCACCACCCGCGACCTGGTCGCCACGGTCGGCGGCGGCGAGTACGCCTGGCGGTGCGTGCCCACCGGCGGCAAGCCCGTCACCTCCGCACCGGTGCGCGTCAGCGGCGGCGGCAACGTCAAGGCCGTCAAGCCCGTGTCCGAGGAGGACCTCGCCGGTCCGCTGAAGGCCTACAAGGACTACGTCGCCAAGGGCCTGGCCACGCTGACCGACCAGACCGGAAAGCTCGGCGACGACATCCGGAAGGGCGACCTCGACGCCGCCCGCACCGACTGGCTCACCGCCCACCGCACCTACTCCTCCCTCGGTGCGGCCTACGGCACCTTCGAGGACTTCGACAAGAAGATCAACGGCCGCACCGCCGGACTCCCCGACGGCGTGCGCGACAAGAACTTCACCGGCTTCCACCGCATCGAGTACGGCCTGTGGCACGGCGAGTCCGCCGACGACCTGCGCGGCCCGGCCCAGCAGCTGCAGCAGGACGCCCAGGGCCTGCAGAAGGCCTTCCCCACCCAGGACTTCGACCCCTCCGACCTGCCGCTGCGCACCCACGAGATCCTGGAGAACACGCTCCAGTTCGAGCTCACCGGCGACGCCGACCAGGGCAGCGGCACCACCCTGGCCACCGCCGACGCCAACCTCGCCGGCACCCGCGAACTCCTCGACGTCCTGCGGCCGCTGATCGCCGCGCGCGACCCGCAGCTGCTCACCACCGTGAACGGCGACGTCGACCGCGTGCAGAAGCTGCTCGACGCCGCGCACCACGACACCGCGTGGACCCCGGTCGACAAGCTCGACGCGGCCGGCCGCGCCCGGCTGAACGGCGCCACGGGCCAGCTGCTCGAGGACCTCGCCCCCATCCCCGATCTCCTCGAGATCCGCAAGTCCGCCTGACCCGTGCCGCACGCCGAACCCTCCGAAGGGAACCAGAACATGACCGCCGAATCCGCCTGCCCGATGGGCTTCTCCGCCGGCCGCCGCGGTTTCGTCAAGACGGCGCTCGGCGCGGGTGCGGCCGGTGCCGCCCTCGCCGGCGGCGGCTTCGCGCTCGGCCAGGCCGGCGCGGGACAGGCGCAGGCCGCCGACACCAAGAGCGCGGGCAAGGTGGACTTCCACGGCGCGTACCAGGCGGGCGTCCTCACCCCGCAGCCCGCCGCCGCGGCCTTCCTCTCGCTCAACGTGATCGCCGACAACCGCAAGGAACTCGCCGACCTCTTCCGCACGATCACCGAGCGGGCCCGCTTCCTGACCGCGGGCGGCGCGCCCGTCGACCTGGGGGTCGGCGCGCCGCCCTCGGACAACGGCATCCTCGGCCCGACGGTCCCCGCCGACCGGCTCACCGTCACCCTCGGCGTGGGCGCGTCCCTCTTCGACGACCGCTTCGGGCTCGCCGGGGCCAGACCCCGCAAGCTCACCCCGATGCGGACGTTCCCCAACGACAACCTCCAGGTCGCCGAGTGCCACGGCGACCTCTCGCTGCAGATCTGCGCCGAGAACCAGGACACCGTCCTGCACGCCCTGCGCGACATCGCCCGGCACACCCGCGGCGCCATGCAGATCAAGTGGCGCATCGACGGCTTCCAGAACGCGCCCCGCCCGGCCGGCGCGCAGCGCAACCTGCTCGGCTTCAAGGACGGCATCGTCAACCCCGACACCGAGTCCGCACGCGAGATGAAGCGGCTGGTGTGGGTGACGGACCAGCTCGGCGAGCCGTCCTGGGCCGTCGGCGGCAGCTACCAGGTGATCCGCATCATCCGCATGCTCGTCGAGTTCTGGGACCGGGTCTCGCTGACCGAGCAGGAGAAGATGTTCGGCCGCCGCAAGGACACCGGTGCGCCGCTGGACGGGGCCAAGGAGACCGACAGCCCCAGCTACGCCAAGGACCCCAAGGGCGAGGCGATACCGCTCACCGCCCACATCCGCAAGGCCAACCCCCGCACGCACGACACGGACGACTCCCGCATCCTGCGCCGCGGTTACAACTACGACCGGGGCGTCGACAACGTCGGCAACCTCGACATGGGCCTGGTGTTCTGCTGCTACCAGCAGGACGTCAAGCGGCAGTTCGAGGCCATCCAGGAGCGTCTGATCGACGAGCCGCTCGTCGACTACATCTCGCCGACCGGCGGCGGGTACTTCTACGCGGTGCCGGGTGTGAAGGACGCCAAGGACTGGCTGGGCCGGGGCCTGCTGGAGAGCTGAGCCGCGGCCCGTGGGCCCCGTCACCGGACGAATCCGGTGACGGGGCCTTCGTGTTGCCCGGGACGCGCCGCTCAGTACCGGATGGTCGCGGGCCGCGTGGCGGGCGCCGGGATGCGCGGCCCGCCGCCGGGCGTCATGCTGAACGCCCCGCCCTGCAGCGGCCCGGGTGCGTAGCCGCCGCTGACCAGGGCCTGCGGCCGGTCGGTCGCGAAGGGCTGCCCGTCGACCGTGATGCCGGAGAAGTCCAGGCGGGCGAAGGACGGATAGCTCTGCGTCGGCGACTCGATGACGGCCTCGGCGCTGGCGTTCTGCCCGCCGATGTTCTGGTCGACGTGCTCGGACCAGCCCTTGGTGGTGTCGTTGAGGGTGAGGGTGTAGGTGCCGCCGCCGTCGGAGACCACCGTCGCGGTGATGACATCGCCCTCCGAGACCGGGTCGTTCCAGTACACGGGCGGGGACGGGTACATCTCGTACCAGGCCGAGAGCACGGGCGAGCCGCTGGAGCAGTCGGTCTGCACCCCGGCCTGTTCCACCGACTGCGAGCCGTAGCCGTCGATGCCGACCCAGGGGGCGAAGAGGTCGTTGGACGAGGTGCAGGTGGCGTGGGGTTCGGTCCACGAGCCGGTGATCGTGGAGAACGAGCCCTGGGCGACGTAGCCGCCCCAGTTGCTGTCCTGCAGCCGGACGGTGTGGGGACCGAAGGCCGCTGCCCGGACGCCCGCCGCGCCCGCCGGGACCAGGGCCGCGGCCAGCAGGAGTGCCGCCGCCGCGGCTCCGGTCGCGCGGGGGCGGCCGGCGCGTGATCTGCCGATGGTGCGCGCGATGCCCGGGGATATGCCCATGAGGCACGCTCCTTGGGGGGTGTGAAGTGCGGGTGGGGGACGGTCGGCCGACCGGGGCTCATGGTGGGCGCGGCCGTACGGGCCCTCAAGCGGCCGGGTCCGGCCGGATTCCGTTATGGCGGGAACATGACATGATGTTTGGGTGGCCCCTCACGAGCCCGTCCCCCACGAGCCCCGCACGGCCCCCGCCGGACTCCTCGACGCCCTCGGCCTGTCGGAGCCGGAGGAGGCCGCCTACCTCCGCGCCCTCGCCGCGCCGGTCTGCACGGCCGGACAACTCGCGGACGAACTCGGCACCACCGCCGAACGGGCCGCACGGCTGCTGCAGTTGCTCGCCGCCCGCGGGCTCCTCCACCGCTGCGACGGCGCCCCCGCCCGCTGGTCGGCGGCCGCCCCCGACCTCGCCGTCGAGGCACTGCTGCTGCGCCGCGAGGAGGAACTGTGCCGCACCCGCGGCCGCATCGCGGAGCTGATGCGCACCTACCGCTCGGCCCGCCGCCCGTGCGCCACCGACCTGGTCGAGGTCGTCACCGGCACCGCCGCCATCGCGCAGCACTGGAGGTCGATGCTGGCCGGCGCCCGCCGCCGGGTGCTGCTCTTCGACAAGCCCCCGCACATCGTCCGCTCCGATCCGGGCCTCGAACGCGCCCTGCTGGGGCGGGGCGTGCAGATCCGCGTGGTGTACGAGGCCGGTTCGGTCGGCGCCCCCGGCCGGCTCGCCGAGATCCGGGCGTGCGTCGCCGCGGGGGAACAGGCCCGGGTACTGCCCGAACTCCCCTGCAAACTGGCCGTCGTCGACGACCGCTGGGCGATGCTGCCCCTGTGCACCGGCTCCGAGCTGCACGGTGCCATGCTGGTGCGCGGGTCGTCCCTGCGGGACGCGCTGACCGGCACGTTCGAGGCGTACTGGAACCGCTCCGTGGGGGTCCCGGACACCCGGGTCCCGGCGGACGGCGACCGCCGTGCGGAGCTGCTCACGCTGCTCTGCGCGGGATACACCGACGACAGCATCGCCCGCCTGCTCGGCGTCTCGCCGCGCACCGTCCAGCGCCGGGTGCGCGAGGTGATGGACTCACTGGGCGCCCGCACCCGCTTCCAGGCCGGCATCCAGGCGGCCCGGGCGGGGCTGTTGTGACTCCTGCGGCTCAAATGTCATCTTTTTGCCGCATCGTCGGCCGCCGGCCCGTTGCTACGGTGACGCCACTGCCGCCGACGGGAAGGTGCCCACTGCCGTGCTCTCGCTTCGAGGCTCCCGAGGAGCCGCAGCAACCGCCCTGGCGTGCACCGCCGTTCTCCTCGCCGCGAGCGGTGCGGCGACGCCCGCGTACGCGGTGCCGCCGGCCCCGCTCAGGATCTGCACGACCGGCGACTACAAGCCGCTGACCTTCCGCGACGCCGGAACCGGCGAGTACAGCGGTATCGACATCGACATGGCGCGCGACCTCGCCGCACACCTCGGCCGGCCCCCGCGGTTCGTCCCGACGACCTGGCCCACGCTGATGAACGACCTTGCGGTGCAAGGGAAGTGCGACATCGCCATGGGCGGCGTCTCCATCACCCCCGAACGCCGGGAACAGGCGGACTTCACGGACCCGTACCTGACCGACGGCAAGGTCCCGCTCGTCCGGTCGGAGGACGTGGACCGGTACCGGACGCTGGACCGGATCAACCGTAAGGACGTCCGGGTGATCGTCAACCCCGGTGGCACCAACGAGAAGTTCGTGAAGGAACACCTTCCGGACGCCACGGTCACCGTCTGGAAGGACAACGCCACCGTCTTCGACGAGATCGCCGAGGGCCGCGCGGACGTGATGATCACGGACGCGCTGGAGGCCAGGTACCAGTCCGGGCAGCACCCGGGGCTGGCACCCGTTCACCCCGACGAACCGTTCACCGTGGTGGAGAAGGCCTACATGCTGCCCAAGAACAGCCCGCTCACCGGACGGACCGACGACTGGCTGACGACTGCCGTGGCGGACGGCACCTTCCGGGCGTACTACGACAAGTGGATGGCAGGGCATCCCTGACCGGCCCGTCCGGCCGGAGGGAACGGACGGCGGTGGCGGCGGCGAGCAGCGCCGTGGCCACCGCGAAGCCGTAGAACGTGTGCACCAGACCGAACCGGGTGGTGAGGAGGCCCGCCAGCACGGACGGCACGGAGAACGCCAGGTAGGCGACGACGAAGAACGCGGCAAGGGTCTCCCCGCGCCGCGCGGGCGGAGCGGCCTGGGTGATGCGGCGGCTGCTGCCCATGAACGCGAGGCCGAATCCGATGCCGGTCACCGCCGACCCGGTGAAAAACAGCACCGGGCTGCCCGTGAGCAGGGCGGCGGCGACGGCGAGGATGCCGAAGAGCAGCGCTGCGCAGCCGATCGCCGAGGCGAGCCGGTCCGGGACGGAGCCCCAGCGCAGGGCCCAGGTCAGCTGGGCGACCCCCGCGACGCCCTGCATGCTCAGGATCACCAGGCCCGCGACGAAGGTGCTGGACCCGTCGAGCAACTCCTTGACCAGGCTGCCCGCGAGTCCCAGGTACAGCCCGCCGACCGCCCAGGCGACGGCCACCCCCAGGGCGGCGATGCGGAACTCGCGGCGCGTCCCGCGCGGCACCCGCAGCGGCTGGAGACGTACCACCTGCGACCACTGCCGCCGGGGTACGGCGACCGTCTCGGGGACCCAGGCACTGATCGCCGCGAGCACGACGAGCGAGACGCCGGCGAGCACGACGAAGGGGATGCGCAGCGGTGCCGGTCCCCACTGGGCCAGTGCGCCGCTGAGCGTCGCCCCCACCGCGAGGCCGCTCGGCATGGCGGCGCTGTTCACCAGTCCGGCGGTCCGGTGGTCGGCGCGGGGGTGCAGATCGGCCAGGGCCGCTCCGGCCGCGCCGGTGAACACCCCGGTCGCCAGCCCCTGCAGCGCACGGGCACAGTAGAGCCACGTCACACTGTCCGCGGCGAGGAACAGCGCGTAACTCGTGATCAGCGCGCAAAGGCTGCCCTGCAGGACCGGGCGGCGGCCGATCCGGTCCGACAGTCCGCCGATGAGCAGGAGCGCCACCAGGACGCCGGCCGCGTAGACGGCGAAGACGGTGGTGAGCGTGGTGGCGGAGAACCCCCACTGTTCCTGGTAGGCGACGTACAACGGCGTGGGGGTGCTGTTCGCGGCCAGTACCGCTCCGACGCCGGCGGCCACGGTCCAGAAGGGGCGGGCGGGCCGGTACGTGCCGCCGGGGTCGGCGGTCGAAAGCCGGGAGCTCTGTGTGGGGCCTGTGTGACGGTCTATCACCTGGTGGCCTTCCGGTACAACGGTCAAGTGCCGTGGATCGTCCGGTAGTTGGACGATACATATGACGCGTGACGCGGTGTGGTGGTTGACTGTGGAAGGCCGCCCGGGTATCTGTACCTCGTCGAGCGATGGGGGCGTCCCGTTTCCGAGAATCAAGAATGCATCAGCATCGTCTTGGCTCACCCCAACTCCCTGTACCGTCAGGGAATCACCGCGTTGCTGAGTGCGGATGCCGATTTCTCCGTCGTGGGGCAGGCGGGCGACGGGAACCGCTGCGTCGAGACGGTGGAACGTGAACAGCCGGACGTCGTGCTCATCGACTGCGGCATTCCCGGCCCGCCGCTGGAAACCCTGATCGCACGCCTCGGTGCGCTGACCCCGCGCACCAGGACCATGGTCCTGCTGGCCAGGCGCGACGACCCCGGCCTGCTGCGCAGACTGGTACGGCTGGGGGTACGGGCCTTTCTGGTGCCCGACGGCGACCGGGACGAACTCCGTTCCGCCGTACGGCTGGTGGTGAACAGCGGCGACCGGGTCGTCATGTCGATCCCCCGGGACATGATGCGGGGCCTCGGCGAATCCTGCCAACTGCTGTCCCGGCGCGAGGTCGAAGTGCTCCGCCTCGTGGCGAAAGGCCTGACGAACAGCGAGGTCGGAGGAACGCTCTTCATCGCCGAGGGAACGGTGAAGCGGCACCTGACCAACATCTACACGAAGCTCGGCGTGAGATCGCGGATTCAGGCCGTCAACAAGGCTTTTGTGCTGGGTGTCATGGGAGACGGAGGAGGTGTTTCGTCGCATGGCTGACGGATCCCCGGAGAACGACCGGACAGACGGCCGGGCGGCCTCGCCGCCATGGGCCGGAGGGTACGAGATCGTCGACCTTTCCGTGCTGGTGGCCGAGGACATGCCCTGCTACTGGCCCACGCACCAGCCCTATCAGGCGAAGGTGTGGAACTGGTACGAGAACCGGCAGGACGTCGCCCCGGCCCCGCTGTACAGCAGGGAGGGCCCGTACGCGACCCGCTGGCTCGCCATCGACGAACACACCGGAACCCACTTCGACGCACCCAGCCACTTCATCCCGCAACCGGACTCCGGACTGCCGAACGCCGGGGAGTGGGGCGGGGTCTCGGCGGACCGGGTACCGCTGTCCCAGCTCAACGGCCCCGCGGCCGTCGTCGACGTCTCCGCGCTGACGGGCTCGGCCGGGGAACCGGCCGTCAGCCCCCTGGTGACGGCGGACCACATCACCGCCTGGGAGGACGCGCACGGCCAACTGGCCGCCGGCGACGTGGTGCTGTTCCGCACCGGGTGGGACGCCCGCTACCGCCGCGGCCCGGAGGGGCAGGCGTATGCGCACGACGTCATCGTCACCGGCCGCGGCGACGCCTGGCCCGCACCCGACGCCGGCACGGTCCGGCTGCTCCTGGACCGCGGCGTCCGCTGCGCGGGCATCGACGCCCCCAGCATCGCCCCCGTGCAGGGAAAGCTGCCCGTCGAGGTGCACGTGACGGGCCTCGGCGCCGGCGCGGTCTTCGTCGAGGGGCTCGCCGGCCTGGACGCACTGCCCCCGCGCGGCGCCTGGTTCTGCTTCCTCCCCGTCAAGCTGGAAGGGGCAACCGGGGCTCCTGGACGGGCCGTTGCCTGGGTGCCGCGGGGACGGTGACGCGGGTTCCGGCCCGCCGTGGAACGGGCCGGGCCGGAACCGTCGTTCACTGCGCCAGGTATCCGCCGTCCACGGGCAGCACCGCCCCGGTGATGAACGAGGCCTCGTCCGAGGCGAGGAAGACGATCGCCGCCGCGACCTCGTCCGGCTCGCCGATCCTGCCCATCGGGTGCCGGCGCTCGATCTCGGCGAGGTACGCGGCGCCGCCCGGCTCGTCCGGCAGCCGGCGCACCCGGTCGGTGCGGATCGTCCCCGGTGCCACGGCGTTGACCCGGATGCCCCGGTCCGCCCACTCCACCGCGAGGTGCTTGGTGAGCCCGGTGGCCACGAACTTCGCCGGGCCGTAGGTGCTCTGGCCCGCCTGGCCGGCGAGCCCGGAGATGGACGACAGGCACACGATCGCGCCGCCGCCGGCAGCGGCCATCTGCTCGATGGCGAACTTGCAGGTGAGGAACATGCCCCTGCCGTCGACCGCCATGACGCGGTCCCAGTCCTCCGGGGACGCGTCCGTGATCCTGATCAGCGGCAGGATCCCGGCGTTGGCGACGAGCACGTCCAGCCTGCCGTACGCCTCGACCGCGGCCGCGATCATCCGCCGGGCGTCCGCGGGCACCGAGACGTCCCCGACGACCGTGGCCGGCTCGGCGCCCTGTACGGCCAGGTCCGCGGCCAGTTCGCCGAGGGCCTTGCCGTCCACGTCGGTGAGGGTCAGCAGCGCGCCCTCCCGGGCGAAGCGCAGGGCGGTGGCGCGCCCGATGCCCCGGGCCGCGCCCGTGACGACCGCGGACTTGCCGGACAGCCGGCCGGGCCTGCTCATGCGCCGTCCGTCCGGCCGCGGGGACGCGGCCGCGTGGTGATCGCGCCGACCGCCGCCGAGGAGACCACGTCGCGGTACTTGGCCATCACCCCGGCGGGACACCGGGACGGCGGCGCCTCCCATTCCTTCAGCCGCTGGGAGAGTTCGGCCGGGGAGAGGTCCACGTCGACCACCCGGCGGTCCAGGTCGATGGTCACGGGGTCGCCGTCCCGCAGGGCGGCGAGCGGTCCGCCGTCGGCGGCCTCCGGTGCCACGTGACCCACCATCAGGCCGAGGGTCGCCCCCGAGAACCGGCCGTCGGTGACCAGCCCCACCGAGGGCCCCAGGCCCCGGCCCACCAGGGCGGCCGTCACACCGAGCATCTCCCGCATCCCCGGACCGCCGCGCGGGCCCTCGTACCGGATCACCACCACGTCGCCCTCGGAAATGGCACCGGACTGCACCGCGCTCATCGCGAGCTCCTCGGAGTCGAAGACCACCGCGGGGCCCGTCAGACTGCGCGTGCTGGTCCCCGTGGACTTGAGGACGGAGCCTTCCGGCGCCAGGTTGCCCCGGAGCACGACCAGCCCGGACGACGGGCCGAACGGGGCACCGGCGGGCGCGATCACCTGCTGCCCCGGGCGTTCGACGGCCTCGCCCACCTCGGCGGCGAGCGAACGCCCCGTCACCGTCAGCGCGTCCCCGGCCAGCAGCCCCGCTTCGAGGAGGCGCCGGCCGACGAGCCGGGTGCCGCCCGCGATGTCCAGGTCGACGGCGGTGTACCGGCCGCTGGGCCGCAGGTCGGCGATGAGCGGCGTGCGGGAACTGATCCCGTCGAACTCGTCGATGTCCAGGGGGATGCCGCTCTCCGCGGCGATGGCCAGCAGGTGCAGGACGAGGTTGGACGAACCGCCGGTGGCCGCACACGCGGTGATCGCGTTGCGGAAGGAGTCCTTGCTCAGGATCGCGCTCGGCGTCAGCCCCTCCTCCACCAGACGGGCGGCGAGCACCCCGGCGTCCCGGCAGGCGTCGGACTTGCGCGGGTCGCCGGTGGGCGGGTCCATCGAGCCGAACGGCGACAGGCCGAGGAACTCCATGGCCATCGCCATGGTGTTGGCCGTGTAGTGGCCTCCGCACGCCCCGGCGCCCGGGCAGGCGCTGCGCTCCAGTTCGGCGAGCCCCGCGTCGTCGAGCTCGCCCGCCGCATGACGGCCCACGGCCTCGAAGACGTCCTGCACGGTGACGTCCTCGCCGCGGAAACGGCCGGGAAGCGTCGTGCCGGAATAGACGATGACACCGGGAATGTCGAGGCGCACATGGGCCATGGCCGCGGCCGGAATGGTCTTGTCGCAACCCACCAGCGTGACGAGGCCGTCGAGCGCATGGCCCCGGCCGACGAGCTCGATGGAATCGGCGATCACCTCGCGGCTGACCAGAGAGGTGCGCATGCCCACGGTGCCCATGGTGATGACGTCCGAGATGGCAATGGTGTTGATTTCGAGGGGAGTCGCCTCGGCGGACCTGACCCCGTGCATGGCCGCCTCGGCCAGCACACGGTGGTTGAGATTGCACGGCATCGTGCCGATCCAGCTGTGCGCGACACCGATCATCGGCTGGGCGAGTTCCCTGCCGGACAGCCCGGTCGCGCGAAGCGCGGCCCTGGCTGCCGCCCGGTCGGGGCCTGTCAGCAGGGGATTGGCCCGGGAACGACGAGATCCCGCCATCGCATCCGACCTCCGTTGCTCGGGGTTCCTTGGGGGCGCTCACCCTAATTGCCGGACAGGCTGAGATGCAGTGTGCCGAAGGTCGTAACGCGCGAATGTGACGATGGTGGGATGCGGCTCCCCACGGCCCTGGGCAGAGTGGGGTGACCTGAATACCTTTTGGGGGTGGCCAGGTGCGAGTTCTCTACATTGGTGACGTCGTGGGAACGGAGGCCGCGGAACTCCTCGTCCGCAAGATCGAGGATATGCGCCGGGCCTACGGCGTGGACCTGGTTCTGGTCAACGCGGAGAATTGCGCTCCGGACGGATTCGGCACGACCGTCGGGCAGTTGGAGCGGCTGCTCGCCGCCGGGACCGATGTCATCTGCGGCGGGAACCACTCCTGGGACAGCCCGCAGGCGGTCGCGTCGCTGGACCTGCCCCGGGTCCTGCGCCCCGCCAACGTCGAGGACGGCGTCCCCGGACGGGGCGTCATCACCGTCGAGGCGGCCGGCACCACGGTGACCGTGATCAACCTCGCCGACGGCTGCGCGATGCACTCCGCGAGAGGCGTGGCCGGAAAGGTCTTCCCCGCCTACCGGGCCTGGCAGTCGGCGGAGAAACAGGGCGTGGTCATCGTCGACTACCACGGCGACCACGTCCTGGAGAAGCAGATCTTCGCGCACGCCGTCGACGGCCAGGCGGCCGCGGTGTTCGGCAGCCACACGCACGAACCGACCATCCCCCTGCACTTCCTGCCGGGCGGCACCGTGTTCGTCACCGACGTGGGCATGACCGGCCCCGTCGGCGGAGTCCAGGGCTTCGACCCGACCCACCTGGTGCGCAACCTGCGCGAGCGGGGGAACCCCTTCGCCGGCGAGCTGCCGGTACCCGTCGCCGGAGCACCGATCACCTTCGGCGCGGTGCTGATCAGCATCGTGGGCAACAAGACCGTCAAGGCCGAGCGGCTGGACGACGCCGTGCTCACCGGCTGACCAGGAGAGGACCCCGGATGACCGATCCGACCGACGGAACCTTCGCCGCATCCCTCACGCCCCGGGACCTGAAGCTGCCCGGGCCGCCGGAGTTCGCCACCGTGGAGGAGGAGCGCCGGCACCGCAGGGAGCAACTCGCCATCGCCTTCCGGATCTTCGGCAAATTCGGCTACGGCGAGCACCTGGCCGGACATATCACCGTGCGGGACCCGGAACTCCACGACCACTTCTGGGTGAACCCCCTCGGACGGTCCTTCTCCCGGATCCGGGTGTCCGACCTGATCCTGGTCAACGCCGACGGACTCGTCGTCCACGGCGACGAACCCGTGAACAAGGCGGCCTTCGCCATCCACTCCCAACTGCACCACGCGCGCCCGGAGATCGTCGCAGCCGCACACAGCCACTCGCTCTACGGAAAGGCCCTCGCGGCACTGGGGCAGCCCCTGCTCCCCATCACCCAGGACGCCTGCCTGTTCTTCGAGGACAACGTCGTCGTGCCGGACTTCCAGGGCATCGTGTACGACCCGGCGGAAGGCGCCCGCATCGCCAAGCGGCTCGGCGGCATGAGCACGGCCATCCTGGCCAACCACGGACTGCTCACCGTGGGTCGCAGCGTGGAGGAGGCGACCACCCTGTACGTCCAGGCCGAGCGTGCCGCACAGGTCCAGCTCATCGCGGCGGCGGCCGGCGAACTCCGGCCCATCGACCCCGAGGTGGCCCGGTTCGCGTACGACCAGACGGGGCTGCAGGGCCAGAACTGGCGCGGATTCCTGCCGCTGCGCGAGGAGATCCTCCACGAACAGCCGGACGTCCTGCAATAGAGAGCAGTTCGGCCGGCGGAGCCGGGTTGCCGCCGGCTGCTGCACCGGATTGACGGGGGCCGCCATGTACTGCACAGGGGGGACCACGTGTTCAACCCTGTGGTGGTCGTCGCTCCGGTGCCGCGCTCCTAATGTCGTTGGCCTGCACCTCAACCACCGTCTCCGGGAGGGATGCGTTGTGAGACCGGTACGCATTGGTCAGCGTAGGAGCGCCGCCGTTGTGGCAACCCTGGCGTGTGCTGCGGGCCTGATGGTGGCCGCGGGCCCCGCTCAGGCGGCCCCGGCGAAGCCCGGCAAGGTGATCAACCACAGTTGCGGGCCCACCATCAACGTCAACCAGACCACGAATCGGCACGGCAAGGACTCCAGCGCCATCGGCAGCAATGCCTGGACCAGCCTCGAGTACGGCAACCGCAGCGGGTACGGGAAGGTCTACTGGGCCCACATATGGCATGCGCCGAAGAACAGTCATGTGTGGCTCGACTGGTCCGACGACGGCAAACACAGCTGGCATCAGTGCGGTCCCTACAGGGTCGACGGCAGCCAGGGGGCACACGACCGCTGGACCTGGGCCGTCAACGCGGTGAAGGGGCGCCAGTTCCGTGCCTGCGGTGACGCTCCTCACCACACAACCGCCTGCACACGCTGGCACGGCTGAACCCCGGGCGCACGTCGTCCGGGTCGGCACCATCGGACGCATGGGCAATGAAATGGTAAAAACTCCTGGTAGGGTCGTGGGTGAGCCCATTCGACCTGTCTGAAGGACTTCCGTGAGCATGCCCGTTCCGCCCGGTGACCAGAATCCGGCGGCCCAGGAGCCCGTGGCCCAGGAGCCGGCCGGCCAGGGCCCGTGGGGCCCGCCGCCGGCGGGACCGGCCGCTCCGCACTGGCAGCCCTACCCGGCGCCCATGCCGCAGGCCCGCAACGGCATGGGCGTCGCCGCTCTGGTGCTCGGCATCATCGGTGTGGTCCTCGGTCTGCTCGTGGTCCTGTTCTGGATGTCCTGGGTGCCGGCCCTGCTGGCCGTGGTCTTCGGCTTCGTCGGGCTGAGCCAGGCGCGCAAGGGCCTGGCGACCAACAAGGCGATGGCGCTGGCCGGTGTGATCCTGGGCGGGGCCGGTCTGCTGATCTCGGCCGGCGCCGGCGTGTTCGCCGCAGTGGTGGTGAAGGAGGCGGCCGACGACGTTCGTTCGAAGGTCGACGAGGTGAAGGCCTCGGCGGCCGCGGAGGACGAGAAGCAGAAGGCCGAGGAGAAGGCCAGGCACCTGTCCTTCGGCCAGTCGTACACGTTCGGCAACGGCCTGAAGGTCACGGTGGCCAAGCCGGAGCCGTTCACCCCGGACGACTTCGCGCACGGCCACGCGAAGGGGAACAAGGCCGTCGAGGTGACGGTCACCGTCGTCAACACCGGCACGGAGCGGATCTCGGTCGAGACGGGACTGCCCGACGTCAACGATGCCGACGGGGCCTCCGCGGAGCTGGTGATCGACGGAAGCGGACGCCAGAAGGTCATCACCGGCTACCTCCTGCCCGGCAAGGAAGCCGTCGGCAAGTACGCCTTCTCGCTGCCGGCCGGCGCGGCCGACAAGGCCGAGGTCGAGTTCAGCCCGGATGCGAAGAAGTGGCCCGACGCCTACTGGTCCGGCCCCACCTCCTGAGCAGCCCGCTCTGACCGGGCCGGGCCCCGGCCGAGGGCGTCGAGGAACGCGGTGAGTTCGGCGGTTTCGGGGGCGCTCGGCCCGCCGTGGGCCGCGAGTGCCCGCTCGGCGTGGTGGCGGGCGGCGTCGGGGGCGTCCGGGGCCAGGGCGTAGGCGATGCCCTGGTGGGCACGGGCGATCTGCAGGCTGCTGTCGATGGCATGGGCGATGTCCAGTGCCCGCTGGTGCCGACGCCGGGCGGTGTCGCGGCGGCCGGCCGCGTGGTAGGCGGCACCGAGGTCGTTGAGGACCTCGCTCTCCGCACGCCGGTCGCCCATCCGGCGGTCGAGGGAGAGCGCGTGTGCGTGGTGGGCGACGGCCTCGCCGAACCGTCCCAACTGCCGGTAACAGGCGCCCATGTTCGTCAAGGTGCGGGCCTCGCCCCACGGGTCGCCGATCCGCCGGTAGCGATCGAGCGCCCGCCGGTGGTGATCGAGGGCCTCCGTGGCCCGCCCGAGCCGGGCGTGGAGCGTGCCCAGGCTGGTCAGGCTCAGGGCCTCGCCCCAGGGGGCGTCGATGCCGCCGTAGAGGGCCAGGGCCTGCCGGTGGAGGCCGACGGCCTCCTCGGTCTGCCCCAACTGCCCCTGTGCGATCCCGAAGTTGGTGAGGACGACGGCCTCCCCCCACGCGTCGCCGATCTCCTGGCACAGAGCCAGCGCCTCCAGCCCCCGGTCGAACGCGTCCTCGTGGCGCCCGGCGTACCAGCAGGCGATGGCGAGGCTGGTCAGGATCTCGGCGTGGGCCAGGCGGTTGCCGAGGTTCTCCGTGGCGGCCAGGGCGAGTTCATGGGTGGCGACCCAGTCCAGGGTGCGTCCCCGGATGTCGAAGAAGTGCTGCAGGACGTGGGTGTACTGCCAGACGTGCTCGTTCCGGCCGTGTGCGGCGGCGTGCGTGATCATCGCGACGAGGTTGGCGTGCTCGGCCTCGTACCAGGCCAGGGCCGAGGCCCGGTCGCCCACGTCCGGCGTGCCGGCGGGCGGGTGGGCGACCTCGAACGGGAGCAGCCGCTGTCCCGGCGCCACCACGGGGCGGGCGCTCAGCGCGGTGTGCAGATAGTGGTCGAGCAGCCGTAGTTCCGCCTCTTCCCGGTCTGCGGGCGGCTCGCTCGCGTGCAGGACCTCCTGTGTGTGCCGGCGGAGCAGGTCGTGCAGCTGATAGCGGTGGGGCGCGTACTGCTCCAGCAGGTGCACGTCGACGAGCTCCTCCAGCCACTGTCCTGCCGTCGCCACGTCCGTGTCCGCCAGGGCCGCGGCCGCGTATGCGTCGAGGTCGGTGCCGGGGTGCAGGCCGAGCAGCCGGAACAGCCGCTGACGGTCCGGGGCGAGGCGCGCATAGGAGAGGGCGAAGGCTGCGCTGACCGCCTGCTCGTTGCCGCCGGGGCCGGACCGGCGGCGGCCCGCGCGGAGCTCGGCGACGAGGTCCCGGGCCGTCCACGCGGGCCGGTGGGCGAGCCGGGCCGCCGCCATCCGGATGGCCAGCGGCAGGCGGCCGCACAACTCGGCGACCTCGGCGACCGCTTCGGGCGCGTCGGCGACCCGGTCGTGTCCCGCGATCCGGGCCACCAGCGCGCACGCCTCGGCCGCGGGCAGCACGTCGAGCGAGAGCGGGACGGCACCTTCCAGCCCCAGCATCCGCCGCCGCGAGGTCACCAGCACCGCGCACGAGGCGGAGCCGGGCAGCAGCGGACGCACCTGCTCGGCGGTGGCGGCGTTGTCCAGCACCACCAGGGCCCGCCGGTCCGACAGCGTGGTACGCCACAGGGCCGACCGCTCCTGCAGGGTGTGCGGAATGCGGGCGCCGTCGACACCGGCCATGCGCAGAAGCGCCTCCAGCGCCGGCTCCGGGCCCACCGGGTCGTGGCCCGGGGTGAAGCCGTGGAGGTCGCAGTAGAACTGGCCGTCCGGGAACCTGTCGGCCATGAGATGGGCGGCGTGCACCGCCAGCGTGGTCTTGCCGACGCCCGCCATGCCGTCGATCGCGGAGACCAGCACCGCGCTCGCGGCGCCGCTGCCGACCAGCTCGGCGATCCGGGCCACTTCGGCGGTGCGCCCGGTGAAGTCCGGTATGTCGTACGGCAGATACCGCCGACGCCCGAGGTGCCCGGTCTCCGCCGCCCCCTCCGGCCCGTCGGCCGCGGCTGTGGCCGTGGCGAGCAGACGCTGCCGGTCGTCCGCGTCGAGTCCGAGGGCCTTAGCGACCTCCCGCACCGAGGCGAGGCGGGGCACCCGCCCCTGCCCGGACTCCAGCGCGCGGATGGTCCGGGCCGACAGCCCCGCCTGCTCCGCCAGCTCCTCCTGGGTCAGCCCGGCCCGCCGCCGGTAGGCGCGCAATACTGTGCCGAACCGTTCCGCCATGTCCTCTCCCCGTCCCGCGGGCCCGGATCGTGCGGCCCCGGGCCGCACGGCTTGACGTCCCGACTGTGGCTACTCCGGGAGAACGTCCGCTAAACGTCCGCTGGACGTCCTGTCGGCGGCGCGGGACGGACGGCGGTATCTCGCGCGGGACCGGTCGAGCCGGTCCGCTGCGTGCAGGCGGGTCAGACGCCCGCGTACGTAACTGGCGGACGAGGAGTGGAAGTTCATTGCCCGTATGAAGCTCGATTGTCGTTCGTGCGCGCTGGCCGTCAGGTCGGGTGCATGACATGGTTCCGGCATTGCAGTTCCCGTCGACTGGAGACCTTCTGTGTTTTCTCTTCGCACGGCTCTTCTCGCTGCGACCGCTGCGACCGCCACGGCCGCGCTCGGTCTGACGACGGCCCCGGTCGCCACGGCGCGTCCCGCCGCCCCAGCGGTCGCTTCTCCTGTGAGCGCGCAGGATGTTCCCTGCTACACGTCGTTCGATCCGTCCAACCCCGACGGCGCGAGCATGACGCAGTTCTACAGGATGTGCGAGACGGACCGGAGCTCGGTCACAGTGTGCGCGTATGACATCGAGGACAACTACCGGCACACCGACGGACCCAAGTGGCTCGTCTACGGCCAGGTCGCGACGTGGTACTGGACACGCACCACGCCGGGGCACCACTACACGACGCGCTACTGCTGATCCGGCACGCAGGCAGAGGCCGGCGAGGTGGCTTTCCGGGGGCTTGCCGTACCGGGCAGCGATGCCTCGCCGGGCCTTCATCTTGTTGATCAGAGGACCGGCATCGTGGCTCACGGGCCGACCGCCGGCAGGACCCGCGGCCGTGCCCGTCGCTCCGCTCGGCGCCGCCTGAGCACGGACACTTGGCGACGAGCCGGGTCGGGGGCGGACTGGTGTGCGGCCGTTGACGGAGGTTAGGTTGAGCGCGTGTCCACCGGGACGGCAGGAGGCGACGGTTGTGAGCGTGCACGACGGCATGTACATCGACGGCAGCTGGCGTCCCGCCGAGGGCGGCGACCGGATCGACGTCGTCAACCCGGCGGACGAGCAGGTCATCGCGACCGTGCCCGCCGGCACCGCTGCGGACGTCGATGCCGCCGTGCGTGCGGCGCGCACGGCGCTGCCCAGCTGGGCCGCCACCGTGCCCGCCGAGCGTGCGAAGTACCTGACCGCGCTGCGGGACGCGCTCGCGGCACGGCAGACGGAGATCGCCGCGACGATCACCGCGGAACTGGGCGCACCCACGGGTTTCGCACAGCGCGTGCACACCGGGCTGCCGATCGCCGTGGTCGGCTCGTTCGCCGAACTCGCCGCCTCCTACCCCTTCGAGGAGACGGTCGGCAACTCGGTGGTCCTGCACGAGCCGGTCGGTGTGGTCGGCGCGATCACGCCGTGGAACTACCCCCTGCATCAGATCGTCGCGAAGGCCGCCCCCGCGCTCGCGGCGGGCTGCACGATCGTCCTGAAGCCGGCTGAGGACACCCCGCTCACGGCCCGGCTGTTCGCGGAGTGCGTGGACGCGGCGGGCATCCCGGCGGGCGTGTTCAACCTCGTCACCGGCCTCGGCCCGGTCGCCGGCCGGGCCCTCGCCGAGCACCCGGACGTCGACCTGGTCTCCTTCACCGGCTCGACGGCCGTCGGCAAGCGCATCGGCGCGCTCGCGGGCGGCGCCGTGAAGCGGGTAGCCCTGGAGCTGGGCGGCAAGTCCGCGAACGTGATCCTGCCGGGCGCCGACCTCGCGAAGGCGATCGTCGCCAACGTGGCGGACGTCATGCGCAATTCGGGGCAGAGCTGCAATGCGCTCACGCGCACCCTCGTCCACGTCGACCAGTACGCGGAGGCGGTCCGTCTCGCTGCGGAGACCGTCGCGAAGTACGTGCCCGGCGACCCGGCCGATCCCGACGTGCGGCTCGGCCCGGTCGTCAACGCCGAGCAGCGGGAGCGGGTGCGCGGATACATCACCAAGGGCGTCGAGGAGGGTGCCCGTATCGTCACCGGAGGCATGGACGCGCCGGAGGGCCGGGAGAAGGGCTACTTCGTCCGCCCGACCGTCTTCGCCGACGTCACCCCGCAGATGACCATCGCGCAGGAGGAGATTTTCGGCCCGGTCCTGTCCTTCCTCGCGTACGAGACGGAGGACGAGGCAGCCGCCATCGCCAACGACTCGGTGTACGGGCTCGGCGGCGCGGTGTGGGCGGCCGACCGGGACAAGGCGGTGGCCTTCGCCCGGCGCATGCAGACCGGCCAGGTCGACATCAACGGCGGCGGGTTCAACATCCTTGCCCCGTTCGGCGGTTACAAACAGTCGGGTGTGGGGCGCGAGCTGGGGGCGCACGGCCTGGCGGAGTACCTGCAGACGAAGTCCCTGCAACTCTGAGGCTGCCGAGGGTTCCGAGGGGTTCCGAGGGTTCACGGAAAGGCACCGACATGGTCCGCGCTTCAGTCCTGTCCGCCGTCGGCGTCCCCTTGCGGGTGACCGACATCGACCTGCCCGCCCCCGGCCCGGGCCAGGTCCGCGTCGCGCTCGCGGCAGCGGGGGTCTGTCACTCCGACCTCTCCCTCTCCGACGGCACGTTGCGCCAGCCCGTGCCCGCCGTCCTCGGCCACGAGGGCGCGGGCACGGTCACGGCGGTGGGCGAGGGCGTGCACGCGGTCGCCCCCGGCGACCGCGTCGTCCTCAACTGGGCGCCGCCCTGCCGTGATTGCCACCTCTGCGGTCTGGGCGAACCGTGGCTCTGCACGAACGCGGCGAGCGCCGCGGGGGCCCCGTACGCCACGCTCGCCGCCGACGGCTCGGCGCTGTATCCGGGCCTGGGCACAGCGGCTTTCGCGGAGGAGACCGTCGTACGGGCGGAGGCGTTGATCCCGCTGCCCGACGGGATCCCCCTGGCCGAGTCCGCCCTGCTCGGCTGTGCCGTCCTCACCGGCTACGGCGCCGTGCACCACAGCGCGCGGGTACGGGCCGGCGAGTCGGTCGCGGTGTACGGCGTCGGCGGCGTCGGCCTCGCGGCCGTCCAGTCCGCGCGGATCGCGGGGGCGGAGACGATCGTCGCCGTGGACTCCTCCCCGGAGAAGGAGGAGCCGGCCCGGGCCGCCGGTGCCACCGACTTCGTCCTGGCGGACGGCGACACCACGGCCAAGCGGGTCCGCGCAGCGGCGGGCGGGCCGGGTGCCGACGTCGCCATCGAGTGCGTGGGCCGGGCGGAGACCATCCGCACGGCCTGGTCCTCGACGCGGCGCGGCGGCCGCACGACGGTCGTCGGCATCGGGGGGAAGGGGGAGCAGGTCGCGTTCTCGGCCCTGGAACTCTTCCATTTCGGGAGGACGCTGTCGGGCTGCGTCTACGGCAACAGCGACCCCGCCCGGGACCTGCCGATCGTCGCGCAGCACGTGCGGGAAGGACGGCTGGACCTCTCGGGCATGGTGACGGACCGGATCGGACTCGGCGACATCCCGGAGGCGTTCGCGGCGATGCGGCACGGGAGGGGCGGGAGATCGCTGGTGGTGTTTCCGGGAACTGGCTGAGCCTCCCGCCGACCGGCGGGGGCCCGAACTCGGTCGATCGGCCGACCCGGGCGGCCGCCCCGCATGCCTGCCATGAGCCGCATGGGCAACAGGACTTGCATGTTCCGCTTCCCGGAGCAGGGGCTCCCCGGCATGCGGCCCGCTTCGCCCGTATCGACGCCGATGCCGCGACCATGTCCGATCTCCCCGACGCCGAGGCCGCCGCCCGCCCCGCGGCGGAGTGCTCCACGAGATCACCGAGGAGCGGGAACTCGACCGGCTTCTCTCCCATCCCCTGCCCGTCCTGGTCGACTTGCCCGCACCCTGGTGCGGGCCTTGTGAGGTCCTCGCCCCCGTCCTGGAGGACACGGTCGGGGCGCACGGCGCGGGCCTGGTCGGCGTGCAGATCGACATCTTCCGGGCCGAGTGGGCCCGGCAGCGTTTCGACGTCCTCGGCGTGCCTGCGGTCGTCCTGCTGCGGGACGGCCGGGAGGTCTCCCGCTTCAGCGGGGTCCGGCCCCGGCAGCGCATCACGGACTGGCTCGCCACGGCGGGCGTCGACGGTATACGACAAGGCTCGTCATAAGCTCGCCTGCGCGTGCCCGACGGCTCCAACGCGGGTATGAGCCAAGTGGCTTACCCCCCTCGCGTGCAGCGGAGCCGTCGATGATGCACACCACCCCCATGCCCGCAGACATCGGGCTCACCCGGATAGCAGGACCCGCCGGCAGAATGATCCGCATCGGCCAGTGGCTGAACGGCAACGGATTCGCCGACTACGAACACGCTTTCCTCGTCCTGCCCGGCGGAAAGCTGCTGGAGGCCGAACCGGGCGGGGCGCGCATCCGTCCGCTGGAGGAATACGCGCATTCGCGCGTGCTGTACGTGTACCCGCCCGAGCTGACCGGGCAGCAACGTGCGGCTGTGTGCGCAGCAGCCCGCCGCTACGTCGGAGTGCCGTACAGCTTCCTCGACTACGGAGCCATTGCCGCGCACCGGTTCCGGCTGCCGCTGCCCGGGCTGCGGCGCTACGTGGCCTCCACCCGGCACCAGATCTGCTCGCAACTGGTGGACCAGTGCTACCAGGATGCCGAAGTACACCTGTTCGTCGACGGGCGCTGGCCCGGGTACGTGACCCCGATGGCGCTGTACGGCCTCCTCGCCCGGGGAGAACAGGTGTTGGCGGCCTAGGACCTGTCCGATGGGCCGGTCGGTCCGGGCGAGCCGGTGCAGGCCGTGCCGGGTGAGTATCCGGTGCACGGTCGAGGCGGGCAGGCCCACGATGGGGCCGGTCTGGGCCGGGCCCGGCTTCCGTGCCGTCCTCAGGTCGCACACCCGGGCCTCAAGTGCGGCCGGGGTGCGGTGCGGGGTCGTGCGCGGCTTGCCGGAACGGTCCCTCGGCCCCGGCTCTCCCTCGGCCCGCCACCGGCGGACACACTTGTCAGCCGTCGTCCGTGAGATGCCCATCTCGGCGGCCACATGCGCGAACGGACGGCCGGATCGGACGTGTTCGACCAGGCTCTGCCTGCCATGAACAGTCAGCCGGGTATGACGGTGGGACACGAAGACCTCCGGTGCGGTGAAGAGTGGTGCCCGGGCGACCTGGGCCCGGATCCCGGCTGTTGCAGCGCGCGTGACGGCGGTTCAGCCGTCTCTGGGCTCACTGCATGCGACCGCCCTGCGGCCGCGAGGGGAGGGCATCGTCAGACCTCAAGTCGGCACTGCTCCGTGCACCCTGAGCCGAAGCTGTTGAGGGCACACGTCCGCCATGTGGCCTCCGGCCTGTGCTTCATCGTGACTTCATCGATATTTCAACGCCTTCCACGACGCTCGGGCAGCGACGTGCCGGCAGGCACGTCCCGCATCCGAGTCGTGTACGTGAACGGGGTCCCGATGGACGATCTGCTGCACAAGCTGGTTTCCGGAGCCATCACCGGTGGGTTGATCGCCCTGGTGGGCGGGCTGAGCATGGCCGCACGCAGGCGGCGGGCGGCTCGCGAGGAGGCCGCAGCGCGGCGGGAGACGCTGCCGCGCCAGGCCGATCAGTAGCGCAACAGCCGCGTGGCCCGTGTTGTCTCCGAGGAAAGGTACGTTTCGTGGCCAAGCTGGTGGTGCTGCTCATCGGCATCGCTGTCGTTTTCGCAGCAATCGCCTTCAAGGGCGGCAATCCGCTGGTGGGCGTCGTGTTCGTCGTGGTCGCGGCTGCACCGGTCGTCGGCTTCGGATACTTCTTGGTGAGCAGAAGGAGAAGGATCGGCACGGCGTCCGCCCAGCATCTGCAGCCGCAACAGCGCAGGCGGCAAAAGCTGTTCCTCCGGGTGACCGCGTTGGTCATGGTGGCGGCTGTCGGCTACGGCGTCTACTGGGTGATGTTCGAGCCGAAGGCGGACGACAAGGCGCTGAACCGTGTCTCCGACTTCGAGAGGGGGTGCGGCGACGGCATGGGCCGCAAGTACTTCCCGCAGGCGGCCGGCCACACCGGTGCCGGCCCGCACCCGATCGCGATGTTCAATATCAGCGAGTCCGGTTCGCCGAGCCCGGCCTTCCCGGCCTCCGGCACGCCGGACTACTGGAGCGGCAACCGCCTCGACCCGCACCGGGTCCAGCTCATCGCCTGCCTGGACTCTCCCGGCGAGGGGGAGTACCTGACCGACTGCAAATTCACCACGGACACCATCAAGCTGTACCGCGGTGTGTACGACGTGACCGTCTACGAGGCCAAGACGGGCAAGAAGGTCGGCAGCGAGCGACTGCGCGGCAGCGGGAAGCCCGTCTGTCCGGGGATGGTCTATCTCAAGAGAGGCACGGACAAGCTGCACACCGGTCCGGAATTCACCGACTATCAGGGTGTGTTGCGCAAATACGTCGACTGACCTCCCGCAATCGCCAGTGCATGTCCTGGTGCGCACTGCCCGGCGGCAGCCATTCCCTGCGCAGCTTCGCCACGGACGTGTAGTTCGCGTCGCAGACGTTGGCCAGCGGTGACTCGGACGCCTGGGTCACCAGCTGGTAGGCGTCCAGCCGGGACAGCCCGAAGTCCCGGTGCAACCAGTCCACCAGGCCGAGCTGGGCGATCCGGAAGGCGTCCTCCAACGGGCGGGCGGAACCGGTGGTGATGATGTGCGTGTCGGACTCCAGGCGCGGCCACGGCGTCGAGACGCCCTTCAACAGGTCGACGATCACGACCGTGTTCATCGCGCACTCGACCGCCACCCCGCACGTCTCGCCCTCGCCCTGCCGCGCGTGCCCGTCGCCCAGGCTCAGCAGCGCGCCCTCCACGTTGACCCCGAGGAAGCAGGTGACGCCGGCCCGCATCTCGGGCGTGTCCATGTTGCCGCCGTGCGCATCGGGCACGAGCGCCGAGCGGACCTCCAGGTGCGCGGGCGCGACACCGACCGTGCCGTGCATCGGATCCATCGGCAGCTCGATCTCGGTGTCGCTGTCCCGGGCGCGGAACAGGCAGGTACGGCGCTCCCGGTCGAGCTGCCACATCCAGACGACCTCGGGCAGCGGCTCGTGCAAGGAGGCCGTCGTGTGCGTGGAGGTGAGGGCGCCGAACAGCGGCACGGTGGTGGAGGCGGCCCAGTCGCGGGCCGGTTCGACGGACACGAAGTGGACGGCCAGCGTGTCCCCGGGCTCCGCGCCCTCCACGTGGAACGGGCCCGTCTGCGGGTTGAGGAACGGGAACTCGCACACCTGCGAGACCAGGTCCTGCTCGGAGCGGACGCGCCCCGCGAAGCAGTCCTCCGTGTACAGGTCCAGCACGGTGCCCGGCGCGATGCGCGCCACCGGCGGTGCGCCGCCGAACGTCCAGGCGAACTCGCCCGGTTCGGGCCGTACGGTCAGGATCCTCGGCTCAGTCATGGTCCTGCAACTCCGCTTCCTCTTCCTTGTCCTCGTCCAGATGGATCCGTCCGATCGCGGCCAGCCGCTCCGGATACCGCCGCCGCAGCACCAGCAGCAGGACCGTGCCGAGCAGCATCCACACCGCCACCACCGGACCGGCGTACGAGACGGGGGCTGCGAGCCGGGTGACGAACCAGAAGACCGGCAGCCCCGCGGCGGTCAGCAGGGCCGGCACGAACGCGACGACGCCCAGCGCCGGTACGAGCAGATGACGCACCGGGCGGAACTCCGCGCGCCGGCGGCGCAGGAAGAAGCCCGCACAGGCGAGGTCGGCCGCGATGTACACGCCCATGACCACGGTCACGACGATGGTCGCCAGGAGTGAGAAGGCCGTCGTCGGGCCGTAGGCGGCACCGAGGCCCAGCGCCAGCGCCAGGGTGAACGCCCCCTGCACGGCGACCGCCACCACGGGGGAGCGGTGCCGGGGGTGCACGACGGCGAGGGCGCGCGGCCACACCCCGATGCGGCCGAACGCGAAGGCCGTGCGGGTCGCGGCGTTGACGCCCGCATTGGCGTTGGCCACACAGGAGTTGACGACGGCCAGGAACACCAGCACCCAGAAGAACCCGAACGACGCCCGCGCCACCCCGCTCCACGACGCGGCCCCCGCCACCCCGAACTCCGCGAACCTCCCGGGCCCGTAGAAGACGGTCATGGCGTAGGTGGCGGCCACGTAGAACAGCCCGACGCCCAGCGCCGCCCCGACCACCGCCCGCTGCACCGTGCGCCGCGGCCGCCGGGCCTCCTCGGCCAGCGGCGCGGCGGCCTCGAACCCTGCGAAGCCCAGCACGCAGTACGCGGCGCCCGCGAGCACCCCGCCCGCGCCGCTGCCGTCGGGGGTGTGGCGGGTGGTGAACACGGAGAGGGAGTTGGCCGATCCGGCCCGCACGATCAGCAGGACGGTGAGGACCAGGAAGACCGCGATCTCCAGCACGCCGAGGACGGTGCCGAGCCGCGCCGAGGCCCGGATCCCGTAGAAGCCCGCGACCGTCACGACCGCCGCCCCCGCCAGGGCCCACGGCCACCACAGGTCCGCCGGGTAGCCGGCCCACTCGTCGTGCAGCGTCCCCGCCGCGGTGAAGCCGATCTGGAGCATCAACAGGGCCGGGACCAGGGCCTCCACGAAGACATACGCCCACGCGACGAGGAAGCCGGCCGCCGGGTGCAGGCCCTGCGAACTGTAGGCCGCCAGCGACCCGGCGGCCGGCAGGCGGCGTGCCAGCTCCCCGATGCAGGAGGCGGCCAGCAGGCAGGCGAGGAGGGCGAGCAGCACGGACAGCGGCAGGCTGCCGCCCGCGAAGGAGGCACCGGTGGGGATCGAGGCCGCGATGGCGGCTCCGGGAGCCATCGAGGTGATGCTCTGGAACAGCACCTCGCGCATGCCCACCGCGTCGCGCCGCAGTCCGGCGCCCGTCCCCCGGTTCCCGATCGTGGCCATCGCAGGCCAGGGTAGGGGCGGGACGGGTGCGGCGGAAGAGGACCGACCGGAAGGTGCAGGAGGTCCAGTACCTGCTGGACTGCACGGACGGCGGACGGCTCAGTGGCCGCCGAACTTCACGCTCTTGAAGACGAACTTGGCGGGGGCCTTCTGCCCGTGGCCCAGGTGGTGCTCCGCACCCTTGCAGCCCTTGTCGGCGTAGACCACGGCGACGCCCTTGGTCTTGTTCTCCGCCTGGCGCGCCTCCTGGGCCATGGCGAGGCACTTGCCCTCCGGCGGGTTGGTGATGAAGTAGGGCTTCCCCTCGGGGCCCCTCCAGTGGAACTCGCCGCCGGAGGCGCCTGCCGTGGCGGCAGGCAGCGAGACGGCGAGGAGGAGACCTCCCAGGGCGGCGACCGCAGTGCGGAACAGGCGCATCACAGATCCTTGCTCTCGACGGCGAAGCAGGCGGGGGAACGGCCCCCGATGCGCTCAACGAGGCTCGGCCCGGTACGACACGCAGTCGTCCGGTGACGGATGGTGACGGCCGGTCAAGCGGGCCGGGGGAGCAGGGCGTTCCCTGCTCCCCCGTTACCCCTGCGGGTGAGTCACGGTGCGTCAGCCGCGGCGGCTCGCCCGGGCGAGGGCCGGGACGAAGCGGGCGGCGTCCACGGTGCCGACGCCGGTCGCCATGTCGTAGCCGTTGACGGCGGTGTAGCCCTCGACGCCCTGGTAGCTGTTGTTCGTACCGTCGTTGACGTCGACGATGCCGGTCCTCTTGCCGTGCGCGGACTGCTTGTACAGCGTGTACAGCGCCTCGTTGATGTCGCCCACACGGCGCTTGGCGGCCTGGTCGGCCAGGGCGACGATGCCGGAGAACAGCGGGCAGGCCTCGCTGGTGCCGCCGGTGATGTCCCAGCCGGTCGCGGTCGGGTCGTAGCTGGAGTAGATCCAGGCGCCGCCGTCGACCGCGGCGGACATCGAGATGTCCGGGGTGCCGCGGCGGTCGCCGACGACGCCCTTGACGGCGTTCTGGAAGGACGGACGGCCGAAGACGTGCGACTGGCCGCCGCCGCCGGAGCCGTGGTCGTTGTAGACGCTGTCGGGCTTGACGCGGTTGCCCTTGTCGTCCAGGTGCAGCTGGGTGCCGCCGATGGAGGTCACCAGCGGGTCGGACGAGGGCCAGGAGTTGACGCGCTCCTTGTAGTAGCCCTTGCCGTCGGCCGTGTTGTCGGTGGCGCCGCCGTCACCGGAGGAGGCGAGCACGGTCACGTGCTTCTTCTTGGCGTCCTCGAAGGCGTACCGCAGGTTCTTGATGCTGGAGAAGTCGCCCTTGTCGAAGCCGGGGAAGGTGTTCTCCGTCGCGCCGAAGCTCTGGCTGATCACGTCGCCGACGCCGCGGTCGATCATGGCCTTCTCGGCGTCCATCATCTCGGGCAGACCGGTGGTGCCCTCGGTCTCCGCGACCGCCGTCTCGACCAGGACGATCTTCGCGTCGGGCGCCACGGCGTGCGCCATCTCGACGTCGAGGGTGGTCTCGCCGGCCCAGCCGGTCATGTCGGAGTTCTTGGGGTCGAACGCGGGGACGTTGCCCCACTTGACGACGTCGACCTTGCTGCTGGGTATGCCGAACTGCTTGCTGTAGACGTCCAGGTCGTGCTGGATCGTCGGCGAGCCGAAGGAGTCGACGATGACGATCGTGCGGCCCTTGCCGGTGATGCCGGCCTTGTACAGCGGCTCCAGGTTGTACGCCTTGCGGTACTGGAGCGGGTTGTAGCAGTTCAGCTTGAACTGGGCCTGGCACTGCTCGATGGGGAGCGGGCTGCCCACGGCGCGCACCAGCGTGTGGCCGGCGACCGCCGGAACCGCCTTGGTGTGCGGGACCGTCGCGGCGTGCGCGGCAGCGGTGGCCCCGGTCAGCGGGGCGGCCGTCAGCGCAGCGGCGGTGAGGGCGGCGGTGACCGCCGTTGCGGCCGCGGTGCGCGACCGGAGACGAGCTACGTGCATGAAATCTCCCTGGGAGGACCGGAGCCGCACGGAGCGGCTGTCGCGATCTCACGGGATGGTCATGCGCAGATCAAGAGTATTTGACGCTTGATATCGAATGTTTTGCCTAAACGCGAAGTTGACGGCCGTTTGCGGAGTCATGCCCTCCGCTACGGCCGGTCCCGTCAGCGCCGCGCGCCGCGTGCGGGCCACCAATTGGCCCGCCCCGCCAGGCACATGACGGCCGGGACCAGCAGGGCCCGCACCAGGGTGCAGTCCAGGACGACGGCGACGGCCAGGCCGAAACCGATGAGCTGCAGCATGGCCAGGTCGCAGGCCGCGAGGGAGGCCATGACGACGGCGAACACCAGCGCCGCCGAGGTGAACAGCCGCGCGGTGCGCTGCAGTCCGGTGGCCACCGCGAGCCGCGTCTCCGTGCCGTTGCGGTGCTCCTCCAGGATGCGGGAGAGCAGGAAGACCTCGTAGTCCATCGACAGGCCGAAGGCCGTGCAGAACATCACCGCGGGGATGATGACGTCGGTGGTGTCGGGGGCGTTGAGCGGCCCCGTCAGCCACTCCAGCCGGCCCTGCTGGAAGACCGCGACGATGATCCCGAACGTGGCCGCCAGACTGAGGGCGTTGAGCAGCACGGCCTTGACGGGCACCAGCAGGCTGCGGGTGTAGGCGAACAGCAGCACCAGGGTGGCCGCCACGGTGAGCAGGACCGCGGCCGGCAGCCGGCCGCCCAGCGCGTCCTCGGTGTCGGTCATCCGGGCCCCGGAACCGCCCACCAGCGCCGGGCCGGGAGCGGGCTCCCGGCGCAGCCGTTCGGTCAGCAGCCGGCCCTCCGGGGACAGCACCGACGGCACCGCCGGGGTGATGCTCAGCCAGGTTCCCGCGGGCCCGGCGAAGCCGGCCCCCCGCGCGTCCGCGTCGGCCGTGAGCCGGCCGGCGCGGTACGTGCCCGTCGCCGTCTGCACCTGCCGCACGCCCGGCAGCAGCGACAGCCGCGCGGCGTAACCGTGCACCGCCGCCGCGGCGGACGCCGCGCCCGGGGACACCTCCGGCGCATCCGAGGTCAGGGCCTCGGCCGGGGGTGCGAGGCGCAGGCCCGGCAGCACCACCGTGGCCGTGTCCTCGGCCTCCGCGGCGAAGTCGGTGCGCAGCCGCTGCGAGGCCCGGGCCACCGGCGAGGAGGGCGGCAGGATGCGGTCGTCGTACATGCCGAACCGCACCCCGGCCCCCGGTGCGGCCAGCACCCCGAGCACCAGCAGGGTGCCCACCGCGACGATCGCCGGGCGCCGTGTCACCCACATCGCCAGCCGGTACCAGCGGCCCTGTGCCAGTGGCCGCCGGGCCCCGCGCCGCCAGCGGGAGAAGAGGTCGAAGCGGTTGACGCGCACCCCCAGCAGCACCAGCATCGCGGGCAGCACCAGCAGCGCCCCGGCCGCCGAGCACACCGCCACGGCCGCCCCGCCGACGGCCAGCGAACGGGTCAGCGGCAGCGGGAAGACCATCAGTGCCCCCAGCGCCGCCGCCACGGTCGTCGCCGAGAACGCCACCGCCCGCCCCGCGGTGCCCAGGGCACGCTCGGCGGCCTGCACGGGCTGCGCCCCCGCGGCGAGCTCCTCGCGGTACCGGCTGACCATCAGCAGGCAGTAGTCGACGGCGAGTCCGAAGCCGAGCGCGGTGGCGATGTTCAGCACGAACACCGACACCGTCATCACCTCGCTGAGCAGCCGCAGCACGGCGGTCGTGGTGACGACCGCGAAGCCGCCCACGACCACGGGCAGCAGCGCGGCGACCAGACTGCCGAAGATCCACAGCAGGATCAGCAGCACCAGCGGCGCCACGACCATCTCGGCGACCAGCGCGCCCTCGGTGCTCAGCCGCTCCATCTCGGCGAACAGGGCGGCCTCGCCGGCGGCCGAGACCTGCAACGGACCGGTGTGTCCGGTCTCCCGGGCCGTCACGGCCTTGCTGGCCGCCAGCACGGCCCGTTCGTCGCCGTGGAACCGCACGGCGACCACGGCGCTGTGCCCGTCCCTGCTCCGCAGCTCGGGCATCTGCTGCGGCCAGTAGCCCCGGACCCAGGCCGTGTGCGGGTCGGACGTCAGCCGCCCGGTCAGCGCACGGCCGGCCTCGGCCGCCGCGGGTGCGTCGACCTGCCCCTTCGTGGTGAGGACCAGCACCAGGTGCGGCTCGCCGCCGCCGAAGTGCGACGCGAGGAAGGCGTCGGCCCGGGTCGACTGCGCCGTGGCCGGGGTCCACCCGCCCGGGGCCAGCCGCTCGCCCACACCGTGCCCGCCCACGGCGGCGGCCAGTGCCACCAGCGTGAGCAGGAGGAGCGTCCCCAGGGCCCGACGGGGCGAACCGTGGGCGACCCCTGCGAGAAGGGAATGGCGAGGCTTTCGGGGGAGCATCACATGGGCGTCCTTCGCAGGGGTCGGAGGCGCCTCCCACCATTAATCATTCAATGTCAAGAAAGGTGCATTGTGGTGATATGGGCGTGTCGCTCGGTCCGGCCGCCGCCGCTGCGAGGGCGGCCGCGGCCCGCGTTCCCCATGTGACATCTGTCAGCGTGCACCGGTGACACAGCCAACTGCCTCGAAGCGCCGCTCACTTGCGACGATGGTGAACACAACGGTTCATCCACCGAGAGGACTTGGCCTTGTTCAAGCGCATCATCGCCTTAGCCGCCGCCACCGCCGCCCTGGCGGGAATCGCCGCGGCGCCCGGCGCGGCGGCGGGAGCACCGGACGGTGCGGAGATCACGGTCGGCGGGCGGGTCACCAACACCGTCCCCGCCACCGCGATCGGCGTCAACACACCCTTCTGGAACCCCTACGTGAAGGATGCCAGGACACCCGGCCTCATCCGCAAGGCGGGCATCAGAACGCTCTCCTTCAACGCCGGAGGGCCCACCGACCTCTACCACTTCGACCACGGCGGCTGGCTGAGCCCCGACCCCAACGGCAAGGACAACGGCGGATACCAGGATCTGAACCCGGAGTTCGGCTTCGACCGGTTCGCCGCCACCGCACGCGCCGCCGGCGCCCGCATGCTCGTGCACGTCAACTACGGGACGGGCCCGACCGACACCAAGGCCGACCCCAGCACCCCCGGACATCCCAAGCCCGGCGACCCCCGCGAGGCGGCCGCCTGGGTGCGCTACGCCAACAAGACCCGCCACTACGGCGTCCGCGACTGGGTCATCGGCGAGGAGACCTACCTCAACGGATGGTTCACCGTCCCCGGCCGGGACTTCCCGCACGAGCCCGACGCCCACGCCGACAAGTCCCCGGCCGCCTACGCCCGCAACGTCATCGCCTACGCCGAGGCGATGAAGGCGGTCGACCCCGGCATCCGGATCGGCATCGAGCTGTTCCCCTACGACCCGGCGAGGCTGACCGACCCCGGCTTCAACAAGGCCATGAAGGAGTGGGACGACACCGTCCTCAACACCCCCGGCCTGGCCCGCGCCGTCGACTTCGCCGACATCCACTGGTACCACGCCGCCTTCGGCCAGAAGCAGAGCGACGCCGACGTGCTGGCCGACACCGCGGCCACCGGCCCCGTCCTGCGCGCCCTGCGCACCGACCTGGACCGGGCCGCGGGGCGGGGACACCGCATCGGCATCACCGTCGGCGAGAGCAACTCCGCGACCCTCAACGCCACTCAGCAGCAGATCAACGCCGTGGGGGCCCTCTACCTGCTGGACAGCAACCTGTCGCTCCTGGAGAACGGCGCCTCCGCCGTCGACTGGTGGGCCCTGTACAACGGCCCGTTGAACATGGGTACCGACAACTGGGGCGAACTCGGCCTGCTGTCGTCCGGAGTGTGCGTACCCGACGGCAAGAACATCGCCGGGAAGAACTCCGCCGGCAAGAAGGGGCAGCAGTGCGAGCCCCCGGTGGGCACCCCCTTCGCGCCGTACTACACGATGCAGTTGCTGACCACCGCGCTCAAGGGCGGCGGCAGCACCCTCGCCACCGCCGTCTCCGGCGGCAGCACCACCCTCACCGCGCACGCGGTCCGCCGGGCCGACGGCACGCTCGCGGTCGTGCTGGTCAACAAGGACCTCCGGCAGACACAGAAGGTCCGTCTGAACCTGCCCCGCGGCTACCGCGCCGACCGCACGCTGACCTGGCAGCAGGGCGACAAGGACCCGGCCACGCAGCACGGCCGGGTGCCCACCGCCCTCGCCCCCTACTCCGCCGCGGTCGTGCTGCTCGCGCCGCGTGGCTGAGGCGCCCCGAACCACTGCCCGAGCGCGGCGTCGAGCCCGTCGAGCTCCTCGCTGTCCGTCGCCCACGCGACGAAGCCGTCGGGCCGCACCAGCAGCGCCGCCAGTTCGGGATGCGAGGTGCATCCGGCCGTGACCGTCCGCACCCGGTCCCCGAACCCCTCGGCCCGGTCCGGGAGACCGGGCCCGGCGGCGCCGAGATCGAGCAACAGCGCCTTGCCGTCGTGGAGATGGTCGGCCAGCCGCGTGCCGTCGGCGAGGACGAGGTCCGGCGCACTCTGGCCCGTCAGCGGATGGTCGCCCGGCAGGTCGTACGTCTGCCAGACGCCCAGGATCTTCTTGACGAAGTACGTGGTGCCCGTGACCGTCCCCATCAGATCGCGCACGACGTTGCGCATCGCCTGCGCGTGCGGCGTCAGCCGCATGACGGCGATCTGCGCCCGGGTCCACTCCAGCACCCACGCGCCGATGGGGTGCCGCTCGGCCGTGTAGGTGTCGAGCAGGCCCTCGGGGGCCGTGCCGTGCACCGTGGCGGCCAGCTTCCAGCCCAGGTTCATCGCATCGCCGATGCCCAGGTTCAGCCCCTGGCCGCCGAACGGCGAGTGCACGTGCGCCGCGTCACCGGCCAGCAGGACGCGACCCTTGCGGTAGGTGCTCGCCTGGCGGGCGTTGTCGGTGAAGCGGGTGGCGGTGAGCACCTTGGTGACCCGGACATCCGCTCCGGAGACCTTGCGCAGGCTCGTCTCCAGCTCCTCGGCGGTCACCGGCGCGTCCCGGTCGGCCGGCGGGCCGTCGAACTCGACGGTGAGGATCCGGCCGGGGAAGGGGCCGTGGACGAAGATGCCGGTGTCGGTGGTCTGCCAGCCGCTTCCCAGGGCCTCCGCGCCCTCCAGCTCCACCACGGCCTGATGGCCGGTGATCTCCGGGGCCGTGCCGGGGAAGTCGAAGCCCGCGAGCCGCCGCACCGTGCTGCGGCCGCCGTCGCAGCCGGCCAGCCAGCCCGCGCGGATCGTCCCCTGACCCGTGCGGACGCTCACGCCCTCGTCGTCCGCGTCGAATCCCTCGATCTCCACGCCCCGCCGCAGCTCCACGCCCAGGGCGGCGGCGCGCTCCAGGAGCACCCGCTCCAGGTCGGCCTGGGGCACCAGGCCGACGTCGGCCGCCGGGCCGAGGTGGGCGAAGTCCGGGTCGGACGTGTCCAGCAGGTCGCCGAACATCGGTATGCCCGCGAAGTGGCCCGCGAACTTCGGCGCGCCCTTCCGCGTCTGTTCGTCGGGGGCGTGCGCCTGCAGGAACTCCGTGACCTCCGCGAGGCGGAGCTTCTGCACCGCGGCCATCGCGGGCAGCAGGCCCCGCCGGTCGAAGGCCACCGCGCTCGGCGTGTTGATGGCCCCCGCCTTGATCGTCCCGTCGGGCTCCGGCAGCCGCTCGACGACGACCACGGCCGTCCCCGCCAGCGCGAGCTCGCAGGCCAGCATGAGGCCCGTGGGACCGGCGCCCGCCACCACGACGTCGTAGTCCGTGGCCCTGACTTCCTGGGTCTTGTCATCCATGGCGATTACTGTAGTCACTAAAAAGATGTGGCCGCTATATAATTTTGGCGTGGAAGATCACAACGAGGACCCGGGGGCCCGGCAGCCGGCCCCGCAGCGCCTGACGCTGCGCGAACGGAAGAAACAGCAGACGCGGAAGCGCATCTCCGACGCGGCCACGGAGCTGTTCTGCGCGCGCGGCTTCGACAGCGTCACCGTCGCCGAGGTCGCGGAGGCCGCACAGGTTTCGGCCATGACGGTCTTCAACTACTTCCCGCGCAAGGAGGACCTCTTCCTCGACCGCATCCCGGAAGCCGTCGAACTCGTCGGCCGCGCGGTCCGCGAGCGGGAACCGGAGCACTCCCCGACGGAGGCGGTGCGCCGCATGCTGCTCGAACTCCACGACCAGCGGCACCCGTTGGCGGGGGTGGCCGACCGGTTCGTGAGCTTCTGGCAGGTCATCGTCGACTCGCCCGCCCTGCAGGCCCGTGCCCGCGAAGGCGTCGAGGAGGTGGAGGAGGCGCTGGCCGAGGCCATCGCGGAGGGGACGGGAGCGGAGGGGACGGGAGCGGAGGGAGCCGGTGCCGGCCCGGGCGGCGAAGGCCCGCGCCTGGCCGCGGCGCTGACCGTCGCGGCCTACCGCACCGCCTACCTCACCGCGGTCCGCCGCCTCATGGCCGGCGAGCGCGCGGAGGACTTCGCCGACGAGCAACGGGCCCTGATCCACCGCGTCTTCGACGCCGTGGAGCGTGCCCTCCGGCAGTGAGACGGCGGGGGCGGGCCCGGCCCGCCCCCGCGCTTCATCTCGTGCTCGCGCGCCTCACTTGCACAGCGGCACCGGCGACAGGTTCTGCACATAACGCGCAGCGACGTAGCCGGGCTTCCCGTTGCCGAGCAGGTACCACAGGTCGTTCCCGTTCACATTCGACCCGTGCCTCTTGCAGGACAGTTCGACGACCGTCCCCGGTTTGAGCGCGCCGAGGTACTTGGACGCCTGCGTCGGACGCTCGCGTACGGACAGCGGCAGCTTGGAGACCACCTTGCCCTTCGGCGGGACCGGCTTCGCCACGGCGGCCGGTGCAGCCGCGGGCGTCCGGGCGCCGGCCGGAACGGCGGCCAGGAGCGTGCCCGAAGCAATCAGCAGCGCGGATGCGCCGACAGCCGCTGCACGACGTACTGACATATACATCAACGTTCCCCCTGTTCTCTCCTCAATGGGCTCAATGGGAGATGCATGGTGTATGACCCATGGGGGAGCGAAACGGTTGCATGGGGGCGCGCGGTCTGTTTACGCATCCCCCCTTCGGGGGTTTCCTCCCGCAATGGGGGCGTACGGCGCGGGGATTGCTGCCAGCCTCGGCGGGTGACGGACGGTCATGGGGACCGTTACCGGGACTGCGGAGGGCGGAGCGGATGAAGAGTACGGTGGCGAAAGCGCGTTGGGTGATGCGCACGATGGTGAGTGCGGTGGGCGCCACGGCGGTGTTCCTGGCCTCCGGCCCCGCGGCCTTCGCGGGCTCGGCGTGCGGAGGGCCGGTCTGCCTCACCGTCGACAACAACGGCCGGTACGTCGCCCGGGCCACGGCCACGCCCGCGAAGGGCGGTGACTTCTTCGGCTACTTCGAGCTGCACGGCCCTCCCGGCCTCCAGGGCCGGAGCGCCTCGCGGCACTGGCGCGCCGGCCAGAAGTACGGCATGGCCCTGGGCCGTTCCGTCCCCGACCGCACGAAGATCTGCATCGACGGCTGGAAGCAGGCCGACGGCAACGGCAAGGACGACAAGCCCGAGCACTACGGGCACGCCTGCGTCGAGGTCCGCGGGCAGTAGCGCGCCGGCGACCGGCACACTGGAGGCGGGAAGCCCGGCGCGGGGCCGGGCCGACGGTTCCTGGAAGGAGCGCACGGTGACCGAACGCAAACCGCCCGGTGTCCGCTTCGAGACATGGGTCGAGCAGCAGATCCGCACCGCGGAGGAGCGGGGCGACTTCGCGGACCTTCCCGGCTTCGGCAAGCCCCTGCCCGGCGACGAGCACCGGCCCTACGACGAGAACTGGTGGGTCAAGGAGAAGATGCGCCGCGAGCAGATCTCCTTCCTCCCGCCGGCGCTCGCCCTGCGCAAGGAGGCCGAGGACGCCCTGGCCGCCGCGGCGGAGGCCAGGACGGAGGCGCAGGTCCGGCGGATCGTCGCGGAGATCAACGAGAAGATCGCCGCGGCCCTCAGGATGCCGCCGCCCGGACCGCCGCTGAACCTCGCCCCGTTCGACGTGGAGGAGGTTCTCGCGACGTGGCGCGAGCGGCGCGGCAGTGAGGAGCAGGGCGGCCGGGAGATGGCGTGATGTGGTGAGGACAGTTCCGGGCCGGGCGGGCAGTGTGGTGGGCGGTCAGACACCCCCCGACACACGTGAGGACGGACGAATGAGGCTCACTGCCTTGCTGACCGTGCCACTGGCCGTGGGAGCGCTGCTGGGCGTTGCGGCACCCCCCGCCCCGGCCAGGGCTGCGGACGTCGTCGATGTGACGCTCACCAATGCCGACAACGGCCGCACGCTGACCGTGCAGAGCGGTACGGACCTGCAGGTCCGGCTCACCGGATCCCGCTCGTCGTACGCCACCTGGACGTGGAGCCTGCCGACGGCGGACGATCCCGAAGTCGCCGACCGGGCAGCGGCGTTGACGTCCGAGGACGGCAGCGCGATGGCGGACTTCCAGATGCAGGGGCCCGGCACGGCGGGCATCTCGGCCTACGAGCGCTGCGTTCCGCAGCCGGGGCGGGTGTGTCCCCACCTGGTCATCCTCTGGAAGGTGACCGTCAGGGTGCAGGACGGCCCGGCTCGCTGAGTTCCATCGATTCCTGCTGAATCCGGCATATCCGCTTATGGTGACCCCATGGCGGATGGGAGCGGCGAGGGCGGAGACCGTGCCGACGCCGTCGGGCGGCGCAAGCGCCCCGGCGAGCTCTGGACGGCGTTCCGTCACTCGCCGTTCCTGCCGGCCACGGTGCTCGTCCTCCTCGTGGCCGCGGCCGCCGGGCTGTTCGCCGGCTCGTACAGCTACGCCATGGCCAACCCCACGCCGCACCGCGTCCCGGTGGCCGTCACCGGGGTGCCCGCGTCCAAGGTCGAGCGCGCCGCGTTCATCCAGGGGATGGAGAAGGCGCTGGGCGCCGAACTGGAATTGCACCACTACGGCACCTACGGGGCAGCCCTTGATGCGGTGGACGAACAGCGGGTCTACGCGATCCTCCGGGAGCGCCCCGGTACCCCCGCACTGGACGTCTCCGGGGCCTCCGGAGCCACCGTGGCGCAGCTGCTGGCCACGGCTGCGCCCAAGGTCGGCACGGCCACCGGCGTGCCGGTGACCGTGCGGGACATCAACCCGCTCCAGCCGGGCGACCCACGGGGCCTCGCCCTCTTCTACATCACGCTCGCCGCGGTGGTCGTCGGGATGGTCGGCTCCATCCAGCTGAGCGTGCACGCCCGCGGCCTCACCCCGGCCGAGCGCATCGCCTTCACCCTCGCCTACGCGCTCCTGGGCGGCTTCGCCATCGCGGCCGTCGTGGACTGGGGACTGGGCGCACTGCGGCTGCCGTTCGTCGAGTCCTGGCTGATCCTGGCGTTCACGATGTTCACGTCGGGGATGTTCTTCACCATGTGCAACACCCTCATCGGCCGGTGGGCGATGATCCCGGCGTGGGGCGTGCTGGTCCTGCTGGGCAACCCGTCCTCCGGCGGCGCGGTCTCCTGGCCGCTGCTGCCGTCCCTGCTGGGCTCGATCGGCCGCTGGCTCCCGCCGGGCGCCTCGGTCAACGCCCAGCACACGGCGGTGTACTTCCGGAGCCACCAGCACGCCCTCCCCTTCGTGGTGCTGGGGGTATGGGCGGCGGTGTCCTGCGCGGTCTTCTGGATCTGGCGCCACCGCCACCCGGGCGGCCGGGAGAAGGAGGTCGGCGCGGTGGCACCGGAGTGACCCGCGCCTTCCTGCCCCGTCCGCCTCACTCCACGACGCGCACGTGCTCCGCGTGGACGGTGCCGTCCGTGTCCATGGCGGGCACGTACGTCACCCGCATGCCCTCGGTGACGAAGGTGAGGTCGTCGATGGCCTCACGGCCGACCCGCACCTCGGACCCGTCGTCACCGTTGATGTAGCCGTATCCCCTGGCCTGGTTGAACCAGCGCACCACGCCGCTGACCCTGTCGCTCATTCCCCCGCCTCCCGCAGTCGGGCACTGTGTGTCAACTACCGTGTACCACAAGGGCGTTCCCGCAGTACAGGAGTGCGGCACGCGCGCAAGCCGAATGGTGCTCAGTGGTGCCAGGCCCGCCCGCCCGTGTTGTGGATCATCCGCTGCAGCACCTTGAGGGTGACGAGGTACTCCTCGTCCGTGATGCCGTCGTGCCGCTCCGCCCACATGGCCTTCTGCCGCTCCGCGCACTTTCGGTGGACGGCTTCGCCCTCGGCCGTCGGCCGGAGCAGGCCCGCCTCGTCGAAGACGATCAACTCCCGTCCGACGAGGTCGTCGATCTCGCCCTGAAGGATGTCCTGCACGTCGAGGTAGTTCTGGAGGAGCGCGGTCACCTCGGCACGGGTCTTCCTGTGTTCGCCGCTCGCCTGGCTCAGGACCCACCACTGGGGCTGGCTCACGCCGAACTCGGCCAGCCCGGACCGGATGTGATGGATGACCGCCTTGTACGCGGCCCAGCTCCAGTAGCCGATGGGCTGGTTGACGAGTTCGGCGTCGGGGTGTGAGTAGTTCATGACCCGAACGTAGAACCTCGACCAAGATTGAGGTCAAGTCGCACGTATCGTGGAGCCTCTGCAGTAAACGATCAGTCAAGAGAGAAGAGACGAGGCCCCCGTTGTCCGCGCGCACCCGCACCGTCGTCGCAGCCCTGCTGCTCCCCCTGGCCCTGGCCGGATGTTCCGGCGGCGGCCACAAAGGCACGGCCGACAGTGACGGCAGGCCCGGGTCCGCGCAAGCGGCCCTCGCCGCACTGCCCGTGAAGAAGGCGGCGTCCAAGGACGGTTACGACCGCACCAAGCAGTTCGGCACCGCATGGTCGGACTCCACGAGCGCCCCCGGCGGGGGCAACAAGTGCGACACCCGCAACGACATACTGCGCCGCGACCTGAAGAACCCTCAGTTCGAAGCCGGTTCGAAGTGCGTCGTCGCCTCCGGCACCCTCGCCGATCCCTACACCGGCAAAACGATCCGCTTCGAGCGCGGCCCGAAGTCCTCGGCGGTGCAGATCGACCACATAGTGGCCCTGTCGGACGCATGGCAGACCGGCGCGCAGAAAATCCCCCAGGACCGGCGCGAGGCCCTCGCGAACGATCCCCTCAACCTCGTCGCGGCGGACGGGCCGGCCAACATGGGCAAGGGCGACAAGAACGCCTCGGCCTGGCTCCCCGCCAACAAGGGCTTCGACTGCACCTACGTGGCCCGGCAGATCGCGGTGAAGAAGCAGTACAAGCTGTGGGTCACCCCCGACGAACGCGACGCCATGAAGAAGGTCCTGGACGGCTGCCCCTCCCAGCAGCTGCCGACCGAGTCCGCGTCCGGCGTCGCCCTCAAGCAGTAGGAGCCGAACCCCCATGTCCTCCGCCGGTGAGCAGGAACGCCTGGAGTCCATTCAGCGCAGCACGGATGCCCACACGGTCTCCGTCCTGGAGGGCCTGTCCCCGGCACCGGACTGGCACTGCCTCGAACTGGGCGCGGGCGCCGGCTCCATCGCGTACTGGCTCGCCGAGCGCTGCCCGGACGGGCGCGTGGTCGCCGTCGACATCGACACCCACCGGCTCGACGGCGGCCGCGCACCGAACCTGGTCGTCCAGGAGGCCGACGTCACCTGCGACGACTTCGCGCCGGGCGGCTTCGACCTCATTCACGCCCGGTACCTCTTCTGTCACCTTCCGGAACGGGACCGCCTCGTCGCCCGCGCGGCCGGCCGGCTCGCCCCGGGCGGCCGGCTGGTCGTCGAGGAGCCGTACCAGCTGCCGGCCGACACCTCTCCCTTTCCCGTGGTCCGGCGCCTGATGGCCGCCTACGGCGATCGGCTCGGCGCCCGCGGCACCGACCTGACCTGGGCCCGTGGACTCCCCGCGCTGCTGGCCCGCAGCGGGCTGGAGGGGGTCGACTTCACCGGCAGGCTCGCCTGCATGGGAGGCCTCGCCAAGGACCGCTGGCGCCCGATCATCGCTCAGGCGGCACCGGGGCTCCTCGCGGAGGGCGCGCTGACGGAGGCCGATCTGGAGGAGTTCGAGCGGCTGCTCGACGATCCGGCCTTCGTCGACATCCCGCAGTTCACGGTGTCGGCGTGGGGGCGGAGCCCCGAACAACAGTCACCGGTGCCCAGCGCAGCGTGACCGCGGGGGGCCTGGCTTGTGAGGGCACCCATAGGGCCCAGGTCACATACGACCCGCGGTAGTGGGCTGCCTATGCGGTCAATTCGGGCATTCTGCTGGTCTTCGGGGTGCCCCTTTCCGCCCGGTTCGGTAGTAGGTCACACCTTTGCCAGGGGATTTTTCCGCGGCTAACACTGGTCGGGTCGCACGGCGCCGTCGATCGGGACACGGCGCTTCTTTTGCGCCAATGACGGCCACTGCGACTTCGCGACTGAAAGGGATCTTCTCGCTCATGCGCTCCACCATCTCCGGCTATACCGCTCTGCCCAAGGCCCACAAGTTCTCCGCCGCTGCTGTTGCGGCGACCGGCGTCGCCGCCGTCGCCCTGGCCGCCGTGGGTGCCGGCACCGCCAGCGCCGCCCCGGCCGTCAAGACGGTCGCGCAGAACGCCAAGGCCTTCGGCGAGACGCAGCAGGACGAGCTGAGCAAGCAGACCGCCACCGCCGCCGCCCAGGCCAGGACCACCGCCGCCGCTGCCAAGACGGGTGCCGAGCGCACCGCCCCGGCCGCGAGCCGCTCCGCCGAGCGCGCCCCGGCCAAGGCCGAGGCCGCCGCTGCGGCCCCCAAGGCCTACGGTGACAATCTGGACGGCTGGATCACGCAGGCGCTGGATGTCATGAAGGCCAAGGGCATCCCGGGCTCGTACGAGGGCATCAAGCGCAACATCATGCGTGAGTCGACCGGCAACCCCCAGGCGGTCAACGACTGGGACGTCAACGCCCAGAACGGCATCCCCTCGAAGGGCCTGCTGCAGATCATCGACCCGACGTTCAAGGCGTACCACGTCGAGGGCACCTCCTGGGACATCTACGACCCGGTCGCCAACATCGTCGCCTCCTGCAACTACGCCGCCGACAAGTACGGCTCCATGGACAGCGTCAACTCCGCCTACTAAGAGCCGCCAGACAAAACACGCAAGGGCGGCGGCACCCGGTCAGGGTGCCGCCGCCCTTGCGCTGCGCGGCCGCAACCAATGGCATGATCGAGGGATGTCTGAACACATCATCGCCGCCTGCGACGGAGCCTCGAAGGGCAACCCGGGACCCGCGGCCTGGGCCTGGGTCGTCGCCGACACGGCGGGCGCTCCCCAGCGATGGGAGGCCGGCCCCCTGGGCAGGGCGACCAACAACGTCGCGGAGCTGACGGCTCTGGAACGGTTGCTGGAGGCCACCGACCCGGCCGTGCCCCTCCAGGTGCGCATGGACTCGCAGTACGCGATGAACGCGGTGACCAAGTGGCTCCCGGGGTGGAAGCGGAAGGGCTGGAAGACCGCTTCCGGTTCCCCGGTCGCCAACCGCGAGCTCGTCGTCCGCATCGACGCCCTGCTGACCGGCCGCACGGTCGACTTCGTCTACGTGCCGGCACACCAGGTGAACGGCGATCCACTGAACGCCATCGCGGACAAGGCCGCCAGCGACGCCGCGGTGGCCCAGGAGGCCGCGGGCACGTCCCACGGGCACACCGAGCTGCCCGTACCGGCCCAGCCTGTTGCGTCCTCCTCCGGCGCACCGGCCAAGCGGACCGCGTCCAAGCCGAAGGCCGGCCGCACAGCCGGGACGATCAAGGCGAAGTTCGCCGGCCGGTGCCCCTGCGGGCAGTCGTACGCGGTCGGGGAGTCGATCTCCAAGGGCCCCAAGGGCTGGGGCCACCCGCTCTGCGCCGCCTGACCGTTCGGCTGCGGGTGAACACGGGATCGATGGTTCGGCCCAACGGGTAGCTTCGGCCCGTGGCTGATCACTTTTCCGTCGAGGCCGGCGGCATCCGCCTCGCCTACCGCGTCTCCGGCCCGCCGGCCGCTCCGCCGCTCGTCCTCCTGCACGGCCTGGGGGAGGGCGCGGCGGACTGGGACGGCGTGGCGCCCGCCTTCGCGCACGACCGGCGCGTGTATGCGCCCGATCTGCGCGGCCACGGCCGCAGCGACTGGCCGGGCGCGTACTCGCTGCCGCTGATGCGGGACGACGTCATCGGCTTCCTGGACGCCCTCGCGCTGGAGCGCGTGGACGTCGTCGCCCACTCGATGGGCGGGCTCGTGGCCTGTCTCCTCGCGGCGAAGTGCCCGGAGCGGGTGCACCGGCTGGTCCTGGAGGACGTCGCCGCTCCGCTGCCCCGGGAGCGGAGCGTCCCGCCCAGGCCGGAGGGCGAGCTCGCCTTCGACTGGGACATGGTGCTCGCCGTCCGGCGCCAGATCGACGACCCCGATCCGCGCTGGCTCGCCGACCTGGGCAGGATCTCCGCGCGCACCCTCGTCCTGGCCGGCGGCCCGGGAAGTCACCTTCCGCAGGAGCGTGTTGCCGAGCTGGCCCGCCGTATTCCGGATGCGCGGTTGACGACGGTCCCGGTGGGGCACCTGATCCACGCTGCGGCTCCGGAGCAATTCACCGCGCAGGTCCGGGAGTTCCTGTGCGGCCTGGTCCCGTCACCGCTCGCCGCGCTGCCGGACCAGCAGAGTCCCCAGGGCGGTGCGCCGGTGCAGCACGGCCCGTCCTGCGCGGACCGTCGTGATCAGGTCCGCGCCGCGCAGCGCGGCCGCGTGGGGTGAACAGGCGGCGTTGCTGACCCCCAGGCGGCGGGCGAGCCCGCTGGTGGTGTGCTCCTCCGCCAGCAGGAGCAGCATCTCGCAGCGGGTCCGCCCCAGTACGCCGGCCAGTGCCGTGTCCGTTCCGCCGGTCCCGTCCGGTGCGAGCGGCAGGCCGGGACCGGCCGGGTAGGTCACGGCGGGCGGATCGGCGACGAGGGGCCGGCCGGTCCAGTGGAACGTGGGCAGGAGCAGCAGGCCCCGGCCGTCCGGCCTGACGTCCTGCTCGACGGGCCCCTCGAACTCCCAGATGTCCTCGCGCAGTCGGGATCCGGGGACGAGCGCGGCGAGCGCGGTGCCGATGCCGTGCTCGGCGACGGTCAGCGCATGACGCGTGAACTCCGCCCGGTGCAGGTCCTGTAGGAGGCACCACACCGGACGCACCAGAATTTCGAACGCCGCGTGCTGCGCGCGGAGCAGCGGTTGCCACGCACCCGCATCTCCCCGGTGCAGATCGCGCACCCATGCCGGGGCGGGCACCGGGTGCCCGGCGCGGACCCGTTCGGGTTCGGAGCGCGCCAGGCCGGGGTCCGTGCTCCGGACGGTGTGCAGGCCCTCCTCTGGGCCGTCACTGCCGTGGCGCAGGCGATGTACGAGGACCACCGCATCGGCGCGGCTGTGAACCTGGAGGGCTACCTGGACCGGGCGCCGCAGCACCCCGGCGAGCGGGGGGAGTTGCTCCCGGTCGCCCGGCACGGAACGGCACGGACCGTCCGTTGCTCCTGCTGGGCACCGAAGGCTTCGCACACCGGCGGGAGTTGGAGCGCTCCCGGTCCGCCGTGCTCACCCGCTCGGGCGGACGGGCCCGGCGGGCGCGGTTCGACGGTGCCGCACACTGGGTGTTCACCGACTACGCCGCCATGGCACCCCAGTTGCAGGCCGCGGGCCTCATGACCGCGGAGGCCCGCCGCGACATGGTCGGCGCGCTCGACCCGTCCGTGTCCGTGCCTGCAGTGCGCAACGCTGTCCGCTCGTTCTTCGCCCGGCACCTCCGGGCGTGAGGGGCCAATTTTGGTCAAGAGATATCTAAAAATGACATAAGCTGGTGTCGGCTATTTACAAGATCCTTATCAGGGCAAGTAGGTGTACTGCGTGAAGCTGACCCGTCTTTCGGCCGCCGTTGCCGCCGCCGCGATAGCGCCGGCCGTTCTGTTCGCCTCCCCGGCGGCCGCCGCCGACGGCGCGCAACTGCCCGCCAACTCGGCTCCCGACAAGGTGTCGGAGACCAAGGACGGCAAGGGCGACAAGGGCACGGAGTCGGCGGCGAAGCAGGACGAGGACAACAAGTTCGCGATCCTGCGGATGCTCAACGGCCAGCCCATCGGCCGCGGTCTTGAGCGTGAGGCGAACAAGGCGCTCAGCGGCACCGCGGAGGACCGGCGTCATTTCCTCGAAGTCGGCCAGTACCAGGCGCGTCTCGAGGACGACCGGGTCCGGGTCTCGACGATCATCAGCGCCGGCGGCCCTGCCGTGCAGGCGGCCGGCAGCAAGGTCCTCGACGACGGTGGCGCCGAGGCCATCAAGGAGTTCCTGGAGAAGGGCCGGTATGCGGCGCAGCGCGAAGACGACGAGGTGCGCGTCAGCCAGATCATCAACGACGGCGGCCCGGCGGTGAAGGAAGCCGGCAAGAAGGCGCTGCGCGGTACCGACGAGGACCTCAAGCACTTCCTGGAAACGGGCCAGTACGAGGCCCGCAAGAAGGACGAGGCGGCCGAAGAGGCGGCCAAGAACAAGCTCGCCGAGGACAAGGGCAAGAAGGACGCCGAGCAGCCGTCCATCGGTGACGGGCACAAGAAGGACGCCGGCCACGACGCCGCCAAGCCGGCCCAGGACGGCGGCAAGTCCTCCGCGAAGACCGCCTCCGCCAAGGACGCTCCGGCCGCTGCCTCCGCCAAGGGCGGCGAGATGGCGTCCACCGGCGCGGACGCCTCCGTGCCGTGGGCCCTCGGCGGCGGAGCCGCCGCCGTCGCAGCGGGCGCCGGCATGGTCGTCGTCGCGCGCCGTCGCCGCGCCGCCGAGCAGGGCTGAACACCCGGACGGGGCCTGGCCGCTGTGCATCGGCGGCCCGGCCCCGGGTCCGACGCTGCGGCCACCTTCCCTGACTGACGTGGCCACGCCAGAATCTCCCTCCTCGGTCCGGCCGCATCCGGCGGCCGCCGCAGGGAGGGACAGGCATGACGCCTCACCGGTATCGACGGCACCGACGGAGATACGCGGCCTGTGTGGTCCTGAGCGCAGCGTTCGCGCTGATCGGCACTCAGTCCCACGCGGCAACCGACCCGCAGCACCGACCCAGACCCTGGCACGCACGCCACCAGGCCGACATCGGCTGGCAGCACAGCCGCCTCGTCCGCTCCGGTCACCGGATGGCCGCGGTCGAGTCCCCCGGCGGGGACGGCGGTTCCGACGAGGCGGAGAACTCGGCCGAGGCCTCGGCCCAGTTCACCGAGGCGCGCACCGCCCCCGGCGTGGTCGCGCCGGGCGCCTACGGGGCCGCCTGGCGGCAGTTGCAGTCGATGCCCCGCACCGACGGGAACTGGTCGCACGTCACCCGGCGTCCCTACGACTCCGACGACCCCCGCTACCGCGACATCAACTCCAACTCCAGCGGCGGCGCAGGCTACGTCACCGGCCGGATCACCGGCATCGCCGCGGACGACCGGGGCTACGTCTACGCGGGCGGCGCCAACGGCGGTGTCTTCCGCTCCCGTACGGGCGGCGGCCACTGGCAGCCCATCGCCGACAGCCTGCCCTCCCTCTCCACGGGCACGCTCGCCCTCGACCACGCCGGGCGCCTCTGGTACGCCACCGGCGAGTCCAACACCGGTGCGACCTCCTTCGTCGGCACCGGCGTCTACGCCCTCGCCGACCCCCGGCACGGCACCTTCCGGCCCGGCGGCCGGGTCGGCGGGCCGGAACTGGAGAGCACCGTCATCCACGCCCTGCGCTTCGCCGGAGACGCCGTCTGGGCGGCCACCAGCCGCGGCGTGTGGTCGCACTCCACCACGGACCTCTCCGGGCCGTGGACGCTGGAGTTCGCCCCCAACCCCGCCTATCTGCCCGGCGGTTCACTCGCGGCCGATCCCGCCGCCCCCTACAAGAACATCGCCAACGACATCGCGGTCGACCCCAAGGACCCGTCCAAGGTCGTCCTCGCGGTCGGCTGGCGCGGCGGCGACACCTACAACGGCCTCTACAGCAAGCAGAACGGGACCTGGCAGCGGCTGTCCTCCCTCGGCGACCTGCCTTCCGGCAGCGCCGACGTCGGCAACGTGACCTTCGCGGCCGCCGCCGACGGCTCCCGCCTGTACGCGGTCGACCAGTCCCCGGCGCAGACGAACAGCAATCCGGACAGCGGCCTGAAGGGCGTCTACGTCTCCAAGTCAGGCTCACCCGCCGGTCCGTGGACGCAGATCGCCGACTACCCGAAGCTCAAGGCGTCCGGCTCGGCCCTGCAGGGCGCCGGCTACATGCCGGGAGTCCAGTCCTGGTACAACCAGTTCCTCCAGGTCGACCCGGCCGACCCGGACCACGTCTACCTCGGTCTGGAAGAGGTCTTCGAGACGAAGAACGGCGGCACGAGCTGGATCACCCCCGGCCCGTACTGGAACTTCCCCTTCCCCTGCTGGAGCGTCGACCCGGCCAAGCGCACCGGTGACTGCTTCCCGACCACCCACTCCGACCAGCACGCCGTCGCCGTCGGCAGTCACCACGGCAAGACCTGGGTGTATGTGGGCAACGACGGCGGCATCTACCGCCGTCCGCTCAAGGGCGCCGTCGACTCGGGTGGCCATGCCAAGGACTGGCAGTCGCTGGCCGACGGCACGATCGACACCCTCCAGTACTACTCGGTCGGCATCGGCAGGGACCGCACGTACGGCGGCGTCTCGGTCACCGGCGGCCTGCAGGACAACGGCCAGTCGATGCTGCGCAGCCGCGACAGGGTCATGGGCTCCAACTTCGGCGGCGACGGCGCCGACACCATCACCGACCCCGCCAACGGCTGCAACATCGCCCAGGAATACGTGTACCTCGACATGTGGGTCACCCAGGACTGCGGCGTGAACAACGGCGCCTGGAGCACCGACCCCGCCAAGGCGACCGAGTACGAAGTGGCGCCGCCGGACAAGGACCTCGGGGGCAACGGGGCCCGCTTCATCGCACCGATCGCCGCCGACGCGAAGGACGCCGGCACCTGGATCGCGGGCGGCCGGCACGTGTGGGTGCAGACCAAGGGCTTCGCGATCCGCAGCGGCGCGGAGTGGAAGAACACCTTCGACCTGGGCGACGGTCACGTGGCGACCGCCGTCGCGGCCTCGGGCGGCAAGGCCTACGTCGCCTGGTGCGGCCCGTGCAACAACCAGGGTTTCACCCGCGGCATCGCGGTCGGCAACACCGACGGCACCGGCTGGCACCAGCTCGCCCTGCCGGCGGACGGCACGGTCCCGAACCGCTACCTCTCCGCGTTCGAGACCGACCCCGCCGACCCGCAGCACGTGTTCCTGGCCGTCAACGGATTCTCCCGCGTCTGGACCGAGGGCCCGGGCGCCGGCGTCGGCCACGTCTTCGAGTCGCGGAACGGCGGCGCCGACTGGACCGACATCTCGGCGAACCTGCCGGACGTCCCGGCCGATTCGGTCCGGCTGCTGCCCGACGGCGGGCTGGCCCTCGGCACCGACCTGGCCGTCTTCCACCGTGCGCCCGGCGCCGGGCAGTGGGAGGCGCTGGGCCGCGCACTGCCGACCACGGCCGCGCTGCAGGTGCGGCTCGGCCCGGACGGGCGGCTCTACGCGGCCACGCACGGGCGGGGCATCTGGTCGTTCGACGTACGGCGCCTGGAGGGGCGCCGGGACTGACGTCCGACGCCGCGGGGGCCGGCGGCATGTGCGCCGGCCCCCTTCCGCCGTCCCGCGGTAGGACAGGGTGCCACGCCCCGCCCGGCAGCGGTGTCGCCCGTGCCGGGGAATCGCACGCCGCGCCCGCCGACGGCGCAGGGTCATGTGCCGCCGGGCGCCCGCCGGTCCGACGCCAGCAGGCCGAAGAGCATGTCGTCCGTCCACTCGCCCTTGATCCAGGTGGCCCGGCGGCGGACCCCCTCCTGCACGAAGCCCAGCCGCTGCAGCAGGCGTGCCGAGCGGACGTTGCGTGCGTCGCACTCGGCGGAGACCCGGTGCAGGCCCCGCCGCTCGAACAGGTCGGCCAGCACCGCACCCACCGCCTCGGCCGCATAGCCGTGCCCCTGCCGCTCCGTGGCGAGGGTGAAGCCGATCTCCGCCTGCATCAGGTTCTCGTGCAGGAAGACGCCGACGTCCCCCACCAGGCAGCCCTCTTCGGTGAGTTCGACCGCGTACTGGAACCAGCCCGGACGGTCCGGGGACCCCTCGGCGAACCCGCGCACCGCCCGGAGCGCCGCGTCGTACGGCACGGGCGCCGTCCAGCCCTGGTAGCGGGCGACCAGCGGATCGGACCGGTACGCGGCGAGCGCCGTCGCGTCCTCGGGACGGAAGCGGCGCAGGACGAGGCGGGGCGTCTCCAACATGACCGTCATCACCGGGTGATCGTCCCAGGAGCCCCGTCCTCCGCCGGCGGCAGGGGGTCCGTTCGCCGTGCCGAGAGGCGCAGCCCGTCGGCGGTGATCGTGTCGCTGGTGGCGAGGGCCTGTTCGGCGACCACGTCCGTCATGAACACGAACGGGGGCACGACGGGCGGGACGGGGAGTGCGTCGGGGGCGAACGACAGGCACAGCATTCCCTGGATGCAGCCGCGGAAGCGGCTGAGGTAGAGCGTGACGTCACCGCTGAGGCGCAATCGGTCCGCGTCCAGGGACAGTTCGTCCCCGCCGTCGTGGGTGCGGAGCCGGAAGTCGGCGAGCGAGGCCGCCGGCATCCTGAGGACCATCACCTTCCGGGGGCCGGAAGCGGTGGGCGTCTCCGCGACCGAGGCCCGGACGACGCCGCGCGGTGCGAAGCGCGAAGCCGTCACGGTCGGCGGTGTGCGGGCCGTTGTGACCGGTGCGGGTGCGGCCCGCGGCGGGGCGGGGCCGGCCATCGTCGTCAGCAGGACGACGGGCAGTGCGGCCGCCAGGGCCCGCGACGGGTCCTGACCGGGGAGGTTTTTCGGGGGAGCCGGGGGCGGTACCGGTTGCACGGTGGGAGTCCACGCGAACCCCATCGCCCCTCCCGCGATCCCCAGCAGCATCCCGACGAGGAAGCCGCCCAGGTTGGTGGCCGCGAAGGAGAACACCGACAGGATCACGGCATGGATGCCCACGTACCGGCGGGAATGGGGGAGGAACCACAGGAACAGGCCCGCGGCCGCCAGCGCGCATCCGAGCCCGGCCGCGGCGATGCCGCCGAGCCCCAGCCCGAACAGCACCCGCCAGGGCGCGAGCGGCGCGGTGACCAGCTCGGCACCGGCGGCGATCAGCAGCAGCCCCGCCCAGAACGGGCGCGTCCGCCGCCAGCGGCGCAGGCGCCGGAGCCCGCGCGTCAGAAGCACGCAGGCCCGTCCAGACTCACCTTGAGGCGCAGCCCCTTGAGCCGGAGGCTGCCGCCGGTGGCCGACCGGGCCTGCGACTTCACCCCGGTCACCGAGACGTCCGCGGCCTGGAGGCCGAACTGCCCCGGCTCGCCCCTGGTTCCGGGCACCCGGTCCAGCGTGGAGGCGTCCCGCCCGATCTCGACCTCGCCGAAGCGGGTGTCCCCGGTCAGCTCGTCGGCGTCGAGGACCAGCCGGCCCGCGGAAATGTTCCCCGCGCTGCCGCCGGCCGTCAACTTGAACACCACCGTCCCCAAAGGGGTCTTCACCTGCGCGGCCTGGCAGATGTCCGACAGCGTCGCGTCGCCGATGCCCAGCAGTGCCCCCGCGTGCCTGCTGCCGTCGGCGGACCGGGACACGTCGACGAACGAGGCGAGCCCCCTGCCCGACAGCCGCCCCGCCGACACCTGGAACACCCGGCCCGACACGGCCATGGACGAGGCCAGCACCCCCTGCGCCATGGCCACCGCCATCGCCGCCGCCACGGCCAGCGCCGGAACGGCGACAACAGCCGCCTTCCTCCAGGCCGTTCTGCCCTCGGGCAGCTCCGGTACGTCCTCAGGTGCCATGGGGAGTGGATGCCCACGAGACAGCCGGACATCCCCGAGGCCGCATCACTCGCTCGGGTGAGTTTGCAATGTTCCAAGTCGCTTGACACATGCGGGGGTTGATATCCGGTTATGGATGTCCGAGTGCCGCGGACCGGCCGCTCCCGGGGGAAGGGCTGAAGACCATGGGCATCGACGGAAGCAGCACGCGCCGCACCGACCGGTCGGTTGCCGTGGTGGGCGCCTCGTGCCGCCTGCCGGGAGGCATCGACGATCTCGACGCGCTCTGGCAGGCGCTGCGCGAAGGCCGGGATCTCGTGACGGAAGTGCCGGCCGACCGCTTCGACGTGCAACGGTTCGTGGACCCCTCGATGCCGCGCCCGGGCAAGAGCTACACGGGGGCGGGCGGATTCCTCGCCGATATCAGGGGTTTCGACGCGGACTACTTCGGCATCGCGCCCAAGGAAGCCGCCCAGATGGACCCGCAGCAGCGGCTGCTGCTGGAGCTCGCGGCCGAGGCCTGCGACGACGCGGGCATCGCCCCGCAGGAGCTGGCCGGTTCGGACACGGCCGTCTTCGTGGGCATCGCGGACCACTCCTACGGCGCGCTGCAGTTGCTCATGACCGAGAGCGTCAATGCCTACACCATGTCCGGCGCCGCCTCGTCGATCGCCGCGAACCGCGTCTCCCACTTCCTGGACCTGCGGGGCCCGAGCCTGGCCGTCGACACCGCGTGTTCCTCCTCGCTGGTCGCGCTCGTCCAGGCCTGCCAGGCCCTGCAGGCAGGAGCGAGCCGCGCCGCCCTGGTGGGCGGCGTCAACCTGCTGCTGAGCCCCTACCACTACGTGGGCTTCTCCCAGGCGTCCATGCTGTCGCCGACCGGCCGGTGCCGGTCGTTCTCGGCCGGTGCCGACGGGTACGTGCGCGCCGAGGGCGGAGGCGTGGTCCTGCTGAAGAGGCTCGCGGATGCGGTCGCCGACGGTGACCGCATCCGCGCCGTGATCGTGGACGGCGCCTCCAACAGCGACGGCCGCACCCCCGGTCTCGCCCTGCCCCGGAGGGAGAGCCAGGAGGCCCTGCTGCGGCAGGTCTACGCCCAAGCGGGCATCGATCCGGACGACATCGCCTATCTGGAGGCGCACGGCACCGGAACCCCGGTCGGCGACCCCATCGAGTGCGAGGCCATCGGCCGCGCCCTCGGCGTCCGCCGCACGCGCGGGGCCCTGCCCATCGGCTCGGTCAAGTCCAACCTCGGGCATCTGGAGCCCGCTTCGGGGATCGCCGGCCTGCTGAAGGCCCTGCTCGTGCTGCAGCACGGGACGATCCCCCCGACCCTCCACGCCACACCGCCCAACCCCCACGTCGACTTCGCCGCGCTCCGACTGGCCCCGGCAGGGGAGTGCCGCCCGACGGACGCCGGCGGGCAGTCCGTGGTCGGCGTCAACTCCTTCGGCTTCGGCGGGACCAACGCCCACGTGATCCTCGCCGCCGCGCCGCCCGCTCCCGCCGTGGCCGCGCCGTACGGCCCCCGGCCGCTCGTGATCTCGGCGGCCTCCCGGCAGGCCCTCGCCGAGACCGCCCGCCGCACGGCCGGCCGCATGGAGGCCGCCGGCCCCGGGGAGTTCTACGACCTCGCCTACACCGCCTCCCTGCGCCGAGGCCGGCGCGCCCACGCCGCGGCCGTGCTCGCGGCGGGCCCCGCCGATGCCGCGGGCCAACTGTCCCGGCTCGCCGACCGGTTGGACCCACCGGCGGCGGAGGACAACAGCCAGGACGAGACAGGAGCTCCCGACGAGAGCACCGAGCCGAGCCGGCAGGACGAAACGGGCGCCGTCGAGGACGCGGCCGTCGTCGACCGCGTCGCCCACGGCCGTATCGTCTTCGCCTTCTCCGGCAACGGGGCGCAGTGGGCCGGCATGGGCGCCGATCTCCTGGCATCCGACCCGGTGTTCGCCGAGGCCGTCGAGTCCGCCGACAAGGCCCTGTTCCCGCACGCCGGTTGGTCGGTCGCCGCGGCCCTGGCCGACCCTGCGCTCGCCTCCCGCCTCTCCGACACCGCCGTCGCCCAGCCGCTGCTGTTCGCCGTGCAGGTGGCCGTCGTCGAGGTGCTGCGGCAACGGGGCGTCCGGCCGGCCGCCGTCGTGGGCCACAGCGTGGGCGAGGTCGCCGCCGCGTACACGGCCGGCGCGCTGACGCTGGAGCAGGCCGCGAAAGTGATCGCCGCACGCGGCGGGGCCCAGGCCGCCACCGCCGGGGCGGGGCGCATGGCCGCGGTGTCCCTGTCCAGTGAGGAGGCCGAGAAGGCGCTCGAAGGCCGCCCACGGCTGGAGATCGCCTGCGTGAACACCCCGCGCGACGTCACGGTCTCCGGCCCCGCGGACCAGTTGGCCGTGCTCAGGGACGACCTGGTCCGCGAGGGCGTCGCCTGCACCGTGCTCGACGTGGACCACGCCTTCCACAGCCCGGCCATGGACCCGGTGAAGCAGCCCCTGAAGGCGGCGCTCGACGGGCTGGCCCCCGCCCCCGTCCGCGTCCCGATGGTCTCCACCGTCACCGCCGCACACGTCAAGGGCACCGAACTGGGCGCCGCGTACTGGTGGCGCAACGTCCGCCGGCCCGTGCTCTTCGCCCACGCCGTGCAGTACCTGCTGGGCAAGGGCCACGACGTGTTCGTCGAGATCGGCCCCCATCCCATCCTGCGGCCCTACCTGCGCCGCCTGACGGAGAAGCACTCGACGCCCGTGGCCGTCGTGCCCACCCTCGCCAAGGACACGGACGGCCCGGCGGCCCTGGAACACACCGTGGCCACCCTGGCCGCCGCCGGTGCGCGCATCGACTGGAGCGTCCACTTCCCCGTCCCCGGGCGCGTCGCCGACCTGCCCGCCTACCCGTGGCAGCGGACGGAGCACTGGAACGGTTCCCCGGGCGCATGGACCGGGACGTTCCGCGAGGGCGGGGTGGACCACCCGCTGCTGGGCGACCGGATGCCGTTCCACGCACCGACCTGGCGCGGGCCCGTCGAGCCGGTGCTCGTCCCGTGGCTGGCCGGCCACCGTGTCGGCGGCTCCGTGGTACTGCCCGCCACCGGCTATGCGGAGATGGCCCTGGCGGCGGGCCGCCGGGTGCTGGGCGGCCCCGCGGAGCTGCAGTACCTGGAGATCCTCCGGGTGCTCCCCGTCCCTTGGGAGAATCCGGGAAGCGTCCACCTCTGCCTCACCCTGTCCCGGGACGACGGCGCGGTCACGGTCACGAGCGCCACCGGGCGCACCGGGGAACCGTCCCTGCACGCCCGTGGCCGGGTGCGCAGGCTGCTGCGGCCGCGGCCCGCCCCGGTCGACGTCGCCGCCGTGCGGGAGCGATGCCGTAGGGAGACGGACCCGCAGGAGCTCTATGCGACGGTGGCCGCCGCCGGGCTCGACTACGGACCGGCCTTCCGCACCCTGCGCACGCTCCGCATGGGGGACGGCGAAGTCCTCGTCGCATACCGGCACGACGACACTTCGGACGCGTACGAGGTGCATCCCGCCCTGCTGGACGGGGCACTCCAGGCCGGGCTTCCGCTCATGGCCGACGCGCTGAAGCGGCAACTCGCCTATCTGCCCGGTGCCTTCGATGCGGTCCGCGTCTGGCAGACACCCCCTGCCGAGGGGCTGTTCCACCTTCGTGAGCGCGGCCGCACGCACACGGAGGTCTGCTGGGACATCACCGTCACCGACGCCGACGGCACCGTCATGGCCGAGGTGGAAGGGTGCAGGCTCCGGCGCTTCGCCGGCCTGCGGGGGACGCCGCTGACCCGCCACACGATCGTCATGCGGGCTCAGCCGCGTACGGACGTACCGGCGGCCCGTTCCCCGCTGCCCGCCCCGGACGCAGTGCTGGCGGCGGCCGGTCCCCGCATCGACGAACTGCGCGCATCATGGAGGTCGTTGCGCTACGACCAGGTGCGGTGCAGGAACAAGGAGGCCTTGGCCCTCGTGGCCGCGGAGTTCGTCACCAGGGCCCTGCACGATGCCGAAGGACCGTTCACCCTGGACGACATCTTCGCCAAGGGGTCCGGTAAACCCCACCACCGTCGGCTGGGGGCACTCATGCTGCCCCTGCTGGGACGTCACGCTCTCGCACAGCGGGAGGACGACGGCAGGTGGCGGCTGACCCCGCACGAGTCATCGGCGTGGGAGGCCGCTCGGCGCATTGCACGTGACCATCCCGCCTACGGGACGGAGGTCGCTCTGGCGGCGCACTGCGGGCAGAGTCTGGAGGAGGTGATGAACGGGGCGAAGGACCCGCTGGAGGTCATCGCACACGGCGGGGCCGATCTGGTGGAGCAGTACTTCGACACCGCACCGTGGAGCCGTTTCCACAACCGGCTGATGCAGGCGCTCGTCTCGGTGATGACCGAGCACTGGCCCGCCGACCGGCCACTGCGCATTCTGGAGATCGGCGCCGGTACCGGCGGCACGACGGCCGCTCTCCTGCCGCTGCTGCCGCCCGAGCGTACCCGGTACGTCTTCACCGATGTCTCACCACTGTTCCTCGGCCGGGCCGAGAAGCGGTTCTCCGGCTACGACTTCGTCGAGTACCGCACCTTCGACCTGAACCGTGCAGCTGCCGAACAGGGGCTGAACGAGGGCGCGTTCGACCTGATCGTGGCAGCCAACGCCCTCCATACGGCCAAGGATCTCGTCCGTGCACTCGGGCGGGTCAACGGCCTGCTCGCTCCCGGCGGACAGCTCATGGCGTTCGAGCTGCACGACCCCGAGATCATGGCCATGACCTTCGGGACCCTGGAGAGCTTCTGGAGCCACACCGACCGGGAACTGCGCCCCGGGCCGCCGCTGTTGTCCGCCCGCCGCTGGCCGGGGCTGCTGAAGGAGTGCGGCTTTACCGGAGTCGTGCGCACGGGCGACGAACGCCGCACCGCCGGCTCCGACGGGTCCGTGCTGCTGGCCGCCGCGCCCGAACGCCCCGTACCGCAGCCGGCACTGCCGGCCGCGGACGACGCGACGGCATGGATCGTCGCGGCCGAGAGCGCCGGCAGCGGGCCGCTGCCCGGCGCAGTGGCCCGGGCCCTCCGCTCTGCGGGCGGCAGCGTCGTCTCCGTGTCTGCTGCCGTCAACATCCCCGAGCACTGGGACAAATTGATTCCGCGGGACGCGGCCGCCGTCACCGTGGTCCTGATCCTGGACCCCGCCCACGGCGACCGTACCCCGGACGAGCTGCTGGACCTCACCACCCGCCGCGCCGCCGTGCTCAGGGCCCTCGCCGTCGCCTGCGACCGGCTGCCCGGCCGCGTCCAACCGACCCTGTGGCTGGTCTCCGGACCCAGCGGCGCCCTGCCGGCCCCCGAGCGGGCAGACGTCCCGGTCGATGCCGCCGCCTGGGGCGTCACCCGCACCCTGGCCAACGAACACCTCCGGCTGACCGTGCGCCGCCTGTCCCTGGAGCGCGCCGCCGACGACCCGGACGGCGACGCCCGCCGCATTGCCCGCGAGCTGCTCGACCCGTCCGACGAGGACGAGATCGCTCTCACCGCCCGCGGCCGCTTCGTCCCCCGTACGGTCGACGTGACCGCGAACCCGCAGGGCTCGGCCGACAGCCGCGACGTGCCCGCCTTCGCCCTGGAGGTACGCGACCCGGGACTCGGTTACCGGCTCGCCTGGACCGAGACCGAGCCGCCGCCCGCGGAACCCGGGCCCGGGGAAGTGGTCGTCGCCGTGCGCGCGGCAGCGCTCAACTACCGGGACGTGATGCAGGCCGTCGGCGTACTGCCCCCGGTCGAGGGCGCCCAGCGGCTGGCCCGCCGGCCCGGCCCCGGCATGGAGTGTTCCGGCACCGTCGAGGCGGTCGGCCCCGGCGTGACCTCCGTCGCCCCGGGGGACCGCGTCTTCGGCCTGGCGCCCGGCACGTTCGCCTCCCACACCGTCACCACCGAGCACGCCCTCGGCCGGATCCCCGCCGGCATGACCTTCGCCGAGGCCGCCACCCTTCCGGTGGTCTTCCTCACCGTCCACTACGCCCTCGGGCACCTGGCCCGGCTGACGGCCGGCGAGACCGTCCTCGTGCACGGCGGAGCCGGCGGAGTCGGCCTCGCCGCGCTGCAGTTCGCCCGTCGGCGGGGCGCCCACGTCATCGCGACGGCCGGCACCGAGGCCAAGCGCAGCCTGCTGCGCGCCCTCGGCGTCGAGCACGTCCTCGACTCCCGCTCCCTGGACTTCGCCGAGGAGATCCGGCAGATCACGGCGGGCCGGGGAGTCGACGTCGTCCTCAACTCCCTGGCCGGCGAGGCCATCACCCGCGGACTGGAGGCACTGCGCCCCGGCGGCCGGTTCGTCGAGCTGGGCAAGCGGGACATCCACGAGGACAAGCCCCTGCGCCTGCGCCCGTTCACCAGGAACATCGCCTTCTTCGGCGTCGACCTCAGCGAGCTCCTCCACGACCCCGACCTGGCCCGGCGGCAGTTCGCGGAGGTCGTCGCCCTGGTCCGGTGCGGCCGCTACCGGCCGTTGCTGCACACCGTCCACCCGGTCGCGCGGGCCGCCGACGCGTTCCGCCTCGTGCAGCACTCGCGGCACGTGGGCAAGGTCGTGGTGGCCTTCGACCCGCTGGACGAGCCGCTCATGGTCGAACGCACCCTGCGTGCCCCGGCGTTCGACCCTGAGGGCACCTATCTGGTGACGGGCGGCCTCGGCGGGTTCGGCGCGGCCACGGCCCGCTGGCTGGCCGACCGGGGAGCACGCAGGCTCGCTCTCGCCGGCCGCCGGGGAGTCGCATCCCCCGAAGCTTCGGGCCTCGTCGAGGAGTTGACCGCCCGCGGAGTCGAGACCAAGGTCTACGCGGCGGACGTCTGCGACGTCGAAGTCGTGCAGCGCATCGTCGCGGAAGCCGAGACGGACGGCCGCCCGCTGCGCGGCGTCGTCCACTCCGCGATGCACCTGGACGACGCCCTCCTGAGCCGGCTGTCGGACGAGCGGTTCCGCTCCGTCCTCGCCGCCAAGCTGGGCGGCGGAGCGGTGCTGGACGCCGTGACCCGGGGCCGGCCCCTCGACCTGTTCCTCGTGTACTCCTCGCTCGTGGCCTCGGTCGGCCACATCGCCCAGGCCCCGTACGTGGCGGGCAACCTCTACCTGGAGGCGCTGGCCCGCAGGCGCCGCCAGGAGGGCCTGCCCGCCCTGGCGGCCGCCTGGGGAGCGCTGGGGGAGACGGGCTACGTGGCCCGCCACAATCTCCAGGACACCATGACGCAGCTGGGCATGGAACCGGTCATGCCCCACGAGGCGTTCCAGGCACTGGAGGAATCCCTCACCGCCCGGCGGGACGTGGCCGGCTGCGGCCGCTACAACTGGGCGGCGTTGGGCGGCCTCCTCGAGTGCGTGGCCGTGCCGCGCTTCGCCGGACTCGTCCCCGTCCTGGACGCCAAGGGAACCCCGTCCCGGCAGGACATCCTCCGCAAGCTCTCCGGTATGTCGCCTGAGCAGGCGGAACAGTTCATCGCCGACTCGCTCGCCCAGAAGCTCGCCGAAGTCGCACAACTGCCGCTGGAACAGATCGACCTCCGGCGCCGCATCGACACCTACGGCGTGGACTCCCTCATGGCCACCGAGGTGCTCACCTCGCTCCGGCAGCAGTACGACGTCGACATCCCGCCGATGGAACTGCTGCGCAGCGAGGGCACCATCACCGACATCGCCCGCATCATCCGCCTGCGCCTGGGCCTGGGCGCCGCGGACGAGGCCACGGTGCCGGCCCTGCCGGTCGTTCGGCAGCACGGGCCCGCGGAGGAAGTGGAGGAAGGCGCCTCTGCCTCCTGAGCACAACGTCCGCTGCGTGGTGGTGACTTGACCGGAGGGTCATGGCCAGGGAGGCGCCTTGGCGCGCCACCGGTTGTGCGGAACCCGGCCGCACGCGGAACGCCCGTAATCCCCTGCCGGGAAAGGTCGTTGAACCCTGCGAAGAGGGAAGAGGGGGTGCCGTGCACGACGAGACCAGCGGAACCGGCCGGCCGCTTCCGGGGCGGCGCCAGGTGCTCACCGCCGCGGCGGCGGCAGCAGGCTGGACGCTCGCCTTCCGGACCGAGGCGCGCGCCGGGGACCCCGGCACACCGCCGTCGTTCCCGCCGGGGATCCGCCTCGTACGGGGTGCCTTCCGCAACTGGTCGGGGGAGCTCGCCCGGGACGCGGTGTGGACCGCACTGCCCGCCTCGCCCGCCGACCTCCCCGTCCTGGCCGACTGGGCACGGGCGCAGCGGTGGCGGCTGCGGGCCCGGGGCAGGTGCCACACCTGGTCGCCGATCCTCGCGGGCCGCGACGAGACCATGGACCGGGTCGTCATGGTCGACGCCACGGAGCACCTGACGTCGGTCGAGGTGCGGCACGGTGATCCGGCGTCGGTCACCGCCCAGGCCGGAGCGGCCATGGACGCGGTCCACGAGGCTCTCGCAGCCGCCGGGTACGGCCTGACCTGTGCTCCCGCCACCGGGTCGATGACCGTGGCGGGCGCCCTCGCCGTCGGCGGGCACGGCACCGGCGTGCCCGCCCGGCCGGGGGCGGGGCACGCGACGACGAGCGACGCGGTGGCATCGCTGACCGCAGTGGTCTGGGACGCCGCGGCCGGCCGCCACCTGCTGCGGACCTTCCACCGGTCCGATCCGGAGACGGCCGCGCTGCTGGTGCACCTCGGCCGGCTGTTCGTCACCGAGGCGACCCTGACCGTCCCGGCCGACGTGCGGTTGCGGTGCCGCAGCACCTTCGACGTGCCGGCCGCCGAGCTGTTCGGCCCGCCCGGCGGCCGGGGGCGGACACTGGAGCAGAGCCTGCGGGAGTCCGGGCGGGTCGAGGCCGTGTGGCTGCCGTACACCGCACCGGCGTGGCTGAAGGTGTGGACCGAGGAACCGCAACGGCCGCCCGCCTCCCGGGAGATCCGCTCGCCGTACCCGTACGTCTTCTACGACAGGATCCCGGAGCCTGTGTCGGACCTGGCCCGCCGGGTCACCGGGGGAGCGGCCGCCGTCACGCCCCTGCTCACCGAGGCCGTGAGCGCGGGCATCCGGCTGGGGCTGACCGCCACGGCCACCTGGGACCTGTGGGGCCCGTCCCGGTGCACCCTGCTCTACCTGCGGCCGGACGTTCCGCGCTGGGTGTTCACCGGCTGGGCCGTGCTCTGCGCGCGAGCCGACGTGCAGCACGTCGTCCACGGCTTCTGGTCCCGTCTCCAGCAGGGGCTCGCGGACCACCGCGCACGCGGGCGGTATCCGGTCAACGGGCCGGTCGAGATGCGCATCACGGGAGTCGACGGTGCGGGCGGCGCCGCCCCGCTGCTCTCCCCGGCCTGCCCGCGGCCCGACCACCCCGAGTGGGACACCGTGGTGTGGCTCAACACCACGGCGTTTCCGGGCACTCCGGGGGCCCGCACGTTCCACCACGACCTGGAGCAGTGGATGCTGGGCCACTTCGCGGGCCGGGCGGCGGTCCGGCCCGAGTGGGCCAAGGCATGGGCCTACGGACCGGACGGGCCGTGGACGGAGAGGTCCGTGCTCGCCGAGGCCTGGCCCGCATCCTTCGGTACGGGCCGCCGGGCGGGCGGGGGCTGGGACGAGGCCGTCGCCGTCCTCGACCGCCACGACCCGGCGCGGGTCTTCTGCAGCCCGTTCCTCGAGGCGCTCTTCCGGCCCGGGGCGGAGTGAGAAGCACACCCCCGCGGAGCCGGACAGGGCCGAAAGGCCCTGGAGAACGGGGCCTCTTGGGCACATGTGCCCGGTGCCATACTGGCGCGCGCCGTCCACGGAAAGGACGGCAGGACCCACCTCCCCGACTGGAGTCTCCCCGTGCCACGCGACACCGTCACCCCCGAGTACCACGCCCTGCTCGCCCGGCACGATGCAATGCGGCTGCGCCGGCAGCTGCTGACACCCGACCAGTCCCCGGGGGCGCGGACCGCCCGTAAGCTGGAGCTGCCCTACGACGGCGCGGCGGACCAGCGGGTGATCGCCCAGTCCCTCGAACTCGTCACCTCCCTCGATGACTTGATCGCCCGTCTCTACGACGCGTTGTTCGAGCACTGGCCCTATCTGCGCTCCCTCTTCCCCGAGTCGATGGACTTCCAGAAGCGGCATCTCGTGCAGATCTTCGGCTATCTGATCGGCCGTCTGCACCGGCCGGACGAAGTGGCCGCGGAGTTCACCCGCCTCGGCCGCGACCACCGCAAGCTCGGTGTGCGGCCCGCCCACTACCAGGCCTTCGAGGCCGCCCTGTGCGAGGCGCTGCGCGGCACGGCCGGAGCGCAGTGGACCGGCGCCATGGAGGAGGCCTGGCTGCGCATGCTGCGTTTCGCCGTGGGCGCCATGAACCGGGGAGCCGAGGAGGCCCTCCGCGAACCGCCCTCCTGGCACGCCACGGTGACCCGCCACGAGCTGCGCGGCCCCGGCCTCGCGGTGCTGCGCGTCAGCCCGCACGAGCGGTACCCCTACCGGGCGGGCCAGTTCGCGGCCGTGGCCTCGCCGCTGCTGCCGCAGGCGTGGCGGCAGTACTCCATCGCCTGCGCGCCCCGGGCGGACGGCGAGCTGGAGTTCCATGTGCGGCAGGCCGGCCCCGGCGGGGTCAGCGAGGCCCTGGTGGCCGGCACCCGCGTCGGCGACACCCTGCGCCTGGGGCCCGCGAGCGGGACGGCGACGCTGGACGCCGCACCGGCGCGCGACCTGCTGCTGGTGGCGGACGACGCCGGCTGGGCCCCCGCCAAGGCGCTGCTGGAGGAACTGGCCGCCCGCCGGAGCAGCCACCGCATGGTGCACCTCTTCCTGGGCGCCCGCCACGCCTCCGAGCAGTACGACGCCGCAGCCGTGGCCGCCCTGGCGCAGCGGCTCCCGTGGCTGCGCGTGGTCCACGTGGCCACCGGGGAGCAGACGCTGGCGGAGTCCGTGGTCCGGCAGCGCGACTGGAGCGGACACTTCGCCTTCGTCAGCGGCCCGCCCGCCGCCGTCGGCTCCGTCGCGACCCGGCTCGCCGCACTCGGGATGCCCGCCGAGCACATCCGGCACGACCCCCTGCCCGGCATGCCGGCCCTCGCCGGCCGCCGTGCGGAGGCCCTCGAAGGAGCAGGCGCATGAGCGGGCCCGTCGTCGCGGGCCACGTCATCGTCATCGGCGGCGGCATAGCGGGCCTCGCGGCCGCCCACCGCCTCGCCGGGACGGGCCGGCGTGTCACCGTGCTCGAATCCACCGCCCGGCTGGGCGGCAAGCTGCACACGGGCGACATCGCGGGCATCCCGGTCGACTTCGGCACGGAGGGGCTGCCCGCCGGGCGCCCGGAGGCGGTCGGCCTGGCGCGGGACGTCGGGCTGGGCGACCGGCTGCGGTTCCCGGCCGCCACCCCGGTCGCCCTGTGGTCCGGCAACGCCCTGCGCCCGCTGCCACGGGGGCACGGGACGGGCGCGCCGGGCGACCCGGCCGCCCTCGCGGACGCGCTGACCCCGGCCGGCACCCTCCGCACCGCCCGGCGCCGGCGGCCCGGTACCGCCCCGCGGTCCGCCGGCCCCGCCGTCATGGGCCTCGACGGCGGGGCCGGGGCCCTTGCGGACGCGGTCGCCGGTGCCGTCCGTGCCGCGGGCGGCCAGGTCTTCCTGCGCACGCCCGTCCTCGCGCTGAACCTCACCGCCGACGGCTGGGAAGTGCGCACCACCGCCCGGACCCTCGTATGCGACGCCGTGGTGATCGCGGCGCCCGCCTGGACGGCCTCCACGCTGGTCGCCGCCGCGGCCCCGGCCGCGGCGGCCGAGCTGTGCGAGATCGGGTACGTGTCGACGGCCGTGGTGACGATGGCGTTCCGGCGCCGCGACGTGGCCGGGCTGGCCGCGCTCGGCGACTGGTCCGGCTTCCTCGTCCCGCCCGCGGACGCCACCGCGTCCATCAAGGCCTCCACCTTCCTGACCGCGAAGTGGGGCTGGGTCGCCGGCCGTGCTCCGGAGCTCTTCGTCCTGCGCACCTCCCTCGGCCGGTACGGGGAGGAGGAGCGCCTGTACCTGGACGACGACGATCTCGCCGGCGCCTCCCGGCACGACCTGCGGGCCGCGACGGGGCTCGCCGCCCGGCCGGTGGCCACGCAGGTCACCCGCTGGATCGGCGGCCTGCCGCGCTACCCCGTCGGCCACCGCGGCCGGGTCGCCCGGATCCGCGGGGCGCTCGGCGGACTGCCGGGCCTGGAGATCTGCGGGGCGGCCTACGACGGGGTCGGCGTCGCCGACTGCGTGGCGAGCGGCCGGGACGCGGCGGACCGGGTCACGGGGCGGGAATCCTGAAGAACGCGAGGCCCGGGCGCGCCTGCCGGGCGCGTTTGTGATGGTTTCGTATCAAAGACCTGCCGATCGACGTGATCATGCAACCCTTGGCCCTGGCTCTCCGTCCGACAGGACGGAACTGACCTTCTTGTCCCTTTGGGGCAGTACCAGCCGGAGCAGCAAGATGACGAACCCACCCGCAGGGATGTACGAGTCCACCGGACGGCGCCGCGCGTCGCGCGCCCGGGGCTGGATCATCGGGGCGGCGTCCGTGGCCACGCTCGGGCTGATCGCCTGGCCGGTGATGAGCCACTACGAGATCCCGCCGTTCAGCGACAAGGGCGACCCCGTCAGCTACGACCGGGCCGGCGGCGGGGGCGACGGCAAGGGCGGGAACGCCAAGCCGGCCGACTCGAAGACGCTGATGCCCACGGGCCCCAAGGCCGACTTCAAGAACCAGAAGACGCTGAGCGACGGCACCCAGGTCAGCCTCGTCACCCTGGACGGCCCGAAGTCCGGCTTCAAGGGCAAGGTGTGGGTCTGGGCGCCCAAGGAGTACACGCAGGACCCGAAGTTCAAGGAGAGCGGCTTCCCCGTGATGGTCGCCCTGCCCGGCGGTCCCGGCTACAACAGCAACTACTGGGCGCTGGGCGAGTTCGGCAAGGACGAGCTCTCGATCGAGAAGAGCATCTCGAAGTGGTACCAGGAGGGCAAGAGCAAGCCGTTCCTGCTCGCCATGCCGGTCCTCAACCCCGGCCCGGACGACAAGGGCATCTACTGGGACGCCAGTGACATCCCCGGCCAGCAGAAGATGGGCACCTGGCTGACCGAGGACGTCCCGGACCTGATGAAGGCCAACTTCCGCACGATCAAGTCCCGTGACGGCTGGGCCTACATGGGCTCCTCCACCGGCGGCTTCGCGAGCCTGAAGTCCGTGCTCAAGCACCCGGACAAGTTCAAGGCCGCCGTCGCCAACGGCCCGGACATCGTGCCCGACTCCCCGCTGTGGAGGGGCCACGAGAAGGAGAAGCAGGAGAACAACCCGGAGGTGCTGGCCAAGCAGCTGGCGGCCACCAAGGGACCGGACGTCTACATCGCCTTCCAGTACGGCACGAAGGAGAACAAGACGATGATCAAGGGTGTCAAGGACTTCATGAGCACCTACGGCAAGGGCCCCGTCCACACCAAGCTCTGGGAGATACCGGGCGGTACGCACAACGGCGCCACGTACCTGTCCAACATGGAGGGCCCCGTGCAGTGGATCAGCGAGCAGCTGGAGGGGCCGACGCCCTCCTCCTGAGCCCCGCAGCAGGACCGTTCCGGCCCGCCGCCGGCCGTCAGATCCGCAGGCCACCGCCCGGATCCGGCAGCCGGCGGCGGGCCATCCGCATCACGTCCTCACTGGTGACGGTCCCGATCAGGCGATCGTCCTCCAGGACGAGGATCACCAGCTGCGCGGCGGGGGCCACCCGGCCCAGCACCTCCACGAGCGCGTCCTGCGGGGCGGCCACCGTGCACTGCGCCAGCGGAACGGCCAGGTCGCGGACGCGCAGCTCCGCCCGCCGCGAGACGGGCACCAGCAGGAGCCGGTTCCGCTCGACGACGCCGCTCGGGCGGCCGTCGAAGTCGGTCACGGGAACCGCCGCGCGCTGTGTCCGCGCCATCACCGTGGCGAGGAAGTCCTCCACGGTGCGCCAGTCGGGCCCCGTGACCGGGGGCGACGTCATGGCGTCGGCGACCCGCACCCCCTCCAGGGCCGCGAGGATCACGGCCTGCCGCATCTCCGCCGTGGCCGAGACGGCCACGAAGCCGCCCACGAGCATGAGCCACAGCCCCGAGCCCATGCCCCGGGTGAGCGCGATCCAGCCCGCGGCGATCATCAGGAAGCCGGCCACCTGACCGCTCCGCCCGGCGACCCGCTGCGCCCGCGGCCGGTCCCCGCCGCGCCACCAGACGGCCGACAGCAGGATCCGCCCGCCGTCCAGCGGGGCGGCCGGCACCAGGTTGAACAGCCCCAGCAGCAGATTCGCCCCGCCCGCCCAGACCAGCACCGCCGAGACCAGCGTCCAGTGCAGGACGTGCCCGGCCCCGTAGCCGGCCGCCAGGGCCAGCCCGCCCAGCACCAGACTCGTCACCGGCCCGGCCGCCGCCACCAGGAACTGGGTACGCGGGGTCGCGGCCTGGCCCAGACGGGTGACCCCGCCCAGCCCCCAGACCGTGATGTCCACGACCCGGATCCCCGCCCGGCGCGCGGTCACGGCGTGCGCCGCCTCGTGCAGCAGCAGGCTCACCGTCAGCAGGACCGCCCCCGCCAGCCCGGCCGTGTCGTAGACGGCGGCGGAACGCCCCGGCACCCACGCCGGCAGGGTCCCGCCGGCGAGCCCGAAGCCGAGGAAGAGGATCAGCACGGGCGCGCTCCAGTGGATCCGCAGCGGTATGCCGAGGAGCTTGCCCAGTGGTACGGAACCGCCCATGCGCCTGGCCCCCTCGCCCTGACCTCCGGCTTCCATCATCCGCCCGCACCCCCGCCCCGCACAGGGGAGGCAGGGGCGCGCCCCGGAGCCCCGGGGGGTGTCCTAGGACGGGCGCGCAACCGCATGCGGGACTGCGATGACCGGACACTGCGCGTGATGCAGGACGCCCTGGCTCACCGACCCCAGCAGCATCCCGGTGAAACCGCCGTGCCCCCGCGTCCCCACCACCAGGCCCAGGGCCTGCTCCGACGCCCCGGCCAGCGCCTCGACCGGATGCCCGCGGACGACGGCGAGCTCCAGCTCCACGTCCGGCCGGGCCGCGGCCGGCTCCGCCGTCGCACCGGCGAGGATCCTCCGGCCCTCCTGCTCCGCGGTCTGCTCGTCCCGGATCCCGCCCCCCTCGGGGCGCCACCACGCGTACACGGCCCGCAGCGCGGCCCCGTGCAGCGCGGCCTCCTCGAAGGCGAAGGCGACGGCCGCCGCGGACTGCGGGCTGCCGTCCACACCCACCACGAAGTACGGCGGCGCCGCGACGGTGTGCTCCCGCTCCGGGACGACGATCACCGGGCAGGGGCTGTGCGCGATGACGGGCAGGGCGACGGAGGCGGAGGAGAACACCTCCTGCACCCGGCTCAGGTGCGAGGAGCCCAGCACGACGGCCAGCGCGTCCCGTGCCTGCTCGCGCAGCACCCAGCCGGGCTCGCCCTCCGCGAGCAGCCCGGACACCTCCGCCTCGGGACGCCGTGACTCGGCGAAGGCCACCGCCTCCCCGAGCACCCGGTCCCCGGCCTCGTGCAGCGCCTCGTTCCACTGCTCCCACGACGGCAGCACGTCCGTCTTCCGGTAGCCGCCGGTCGGGGTCCCCTGGGCGTGGACGAGCAGCAGCGGCGCACCGCGGCGGGCCGCCTCGTCGACGGCCCAGGCCGGGGCCGCCCGCCGCGCGGTGTCCGGCGCGACTCCGGCCACGATCGGGCGAGATCCTCGCGCTCCTGCCATCGCCGCCTCCCAGCGGATCCACGCGTCCCCCTGCCTTCCAGGCTGACGCCGACCGCAGCGGGGCACCACTTCACCGGATCCGGAACCGGAACCCCTTGACCGGGGTCCCGGTGCGGCCCATGGTGGTTCCGGTCCCAGAGCCCGGCAAGTCCGGAGCCCGGCAGAGGAGTGCGCATGGACGCGGACCCGGCCCACGGCATCACCCGGCGCAGACTCCTGGGAGCCGCAGCAGGCATGCCGCTGCTGCCCGGCTCCCTGCGCAAGGCCCTTGCGGCGCCCGTACGGCCGCTGCACTCGCTCGACCAGATCGAGCACGTCGTCCTCCTGATGCAGGAGAACCGGTCGTTCGACCACTACTTCGGCACGCTCCAGGGCGTGCGCGGCTTCGACGACCCGGACGCCGTCACCCTGCCCACCGGCCGCTCGGTCCTCCACCAGCCCGACCCGCAGAACCCCGACGGATACCTGCTGCCGTTCCACGACGACACGAAGACCACCAGCGCCGCGAAGGCCTACGGCACCAGCCACTCCTGGCCGTCCCAGCACCTGTCCTGGAACCACGGCCGGATGGACGGCTGGGTGACCACCCACCGCGCCGCCGACGGCCCGGTCAAGGGCCCGTTCACCATGGGCTACTACACCCGCGACGACCTGCCGTTCCACTACGCGCTCGCGGACGCCTTCACCGTCTGCGACCACTACTTCTGCTCGGTCCTCGGCCCCACGCACCCCAACCGCGTGATGGCCATAAGCGGCACCGTCGACCCTGCCGGGCGGCTCGGCGGACCGGTCGTCGACAACACGTCCACCGGCTTCCGCTGGACCACCTACCCGGAACGCCTGCAGGCCGCCGGGATCAGCTGGCGCTACTGCACCGCCTACCCGCCGGACACCGACCTCGGCTGGTTCAAGGCCTTCCAGGACGCCCGGCCCGGTGACGACCTCTACGAGAACGCGATGGTGCCCTATGCGCCGTCCGACGTTGCGGACATGATCCGCAGGGACGAACTGCCCTCGGTCACCTGGCTGGACGCGCAGTACCTCCCCTCGGTCTACGGCCTCCCCGAGGCGTCCGAGGAACCTCCCAACTTCCCCGCGGCCGGCGCCGAGTACATCTGGACCGTTCTCGACGCCCTGGGCTCGCGGCCCGAGGTGTGGGCGAAGACCGTCTTCGTCATCAGCTACGACGAGAACGACGGCCGTTTCGACCACGTGCCGCCGCCGGTCCCGCCCGAGGGGACGCCGGGGGAGTGGGTCACCGTCTCCCCGCTGCCGGCCGGCGCGGCGGGGATCGCCGGGCCGGTGGGACCGGGATTCCGGGTGCCCGCGCTGGTCATCTCGCCGTGGAGCCGCGGCGGTTGGGTGTGCAGCGAGGTCTTCGACCACACGTCCACGCTGAAGTTCCTGGAACGCCGGTTCGGCGTGCACGAGCCCAACATCAGCGCCTGGCGCCGCAGCACGGTGGGGGACCTGACGTCGGCGCTGCGCCTGCACGACTGCGACCGGTCCTTCCCCGAACTGCCCGACCCCGCACCGCTCCTCGCGCTGGAGGAGCAGGAGGCGGCCACCCTCCCGCCGCCCGCAGTGCCGCCGGTCCAGACCGTCCCGCACCAGGAGCCCGGCCGCCGCCCCCGCACCCCCTGAACGGCCCGAGCCCGCGCAGGATCTGCGGCGGGGACGATCGGAGGGCGTCGGGCGCGCCCGGGTTTCACGCCGTTACGGCGGACAGGGCGGTACGGGTCTCCTCCCAAAGGGTGCGCGTGATCTCGGCGGCCGGTGCGCAGCGCGCCAGGCGGTAGCGGGCCCCGGCCCACAGGTGGAGCCGCTCGGCGTCGCCGGCCTCGGCGGCGGCCGAGCGCAGGCCGCGGGTCAGGTGGTGGACGTGCGGGTAGGCGCTGGGCGCGGTGCCGTCGTGCGCGTCGATGAAGCGGTTGCGCAGCCCCCGGGCCGGGCGCCCGGAGAAGGCCCGGGTGACGGCCGTGGTCCCGAAACGGGCGTCGGCGAGGGCGTCCTTGTGCGTCTGCGAGGCCCCGGACTCGTGCGCGCGCAGGTAGAGGGTGCCCAGCTGGGCGGCGCAGGCACCGCCGCGGAGCACGGCGGCGACGTCCTCGCCGGACCCCAGTCCGCCCGCGGCGACCAGCGGCAGCCGCACCCGCTCGCGCACCGAGGCGAGCAGGTCCGGCAGCGGCACGGTCTCCGGTTCGGCCGCGACGTCGTGCGTGGCCCGGTGCCCGCCCGCCTCCGGTCCCTGGACGCACAGCGCGTCCACGCCGACGGCCTGCGCCGCCTCGGCCTCGGCGACGGTGGTGACGGTGGCGAGGAGGAGGCTGCCCACGCGGTGCAGCGCCTCGGCCTCGGCGGGGGAGGGCAGGCCGAAGGTGAAGGAGACCACGGGCGCGGGCTCGTCGAGCAGCGCCTCGACTTTCGCTTCCCATGCGTCGTCGTCGCCCTCGGCCGCCGGGGCGGGCAGCGTGATACCGAACCGTTCGGCCTCGGCCCGCAGTTCGTCCCGGTAGGCGCCAACAGCCGCGGCCGCCGCGGGGTCCGCAGCGCCCGGCACGAAGAGGTTCACGCCGAACGGCCGTGAGGTCAGCCCGCGGGTGCGTGCCAGCTGCTGCCGCATCCCGTCCGCCGTGCGGTACCCGGCGGCCAGGAACCCCAGGGCGCCGGTGCTGTTGACCGAGGCGACCAGCTCGGGGGTGGACGCGCCGCCCGCCATGGGCGCCTGGACGATCGGGACGGACAGCTGGTCGAGGTGGAACGGCATGGTGAAGTCTCCTGGTTTTCAGTGATGGTGATGGAGCGTCAGAAGGAAGTCAGGCGTGGGCCGGGTCCGCCGCGCGCCGCACGAGCGGTGCGGCGCACACGGCTGCGGCCAGCAGCACTCCGCCGCTGATGGCCAGGGCGGGGCGGTAGCCGTGGGAGAGGACGGGCTGGACGGCCGGCGGCGTGCCCACCAGCACCGTCAGGCACACGGGCAGGACGGTACGGGAGCGAATGAGTTGCGGAACGAATCCCGCGGCGAGTGCGCCGAGCAGGTATCCGAGATAGTTGGCTGTGGCAATCGATGCGCCGTCCGATGCCGTCACATGGGCCTGATGCTCCATCATCGGAAGGATGGGAGTGAACACGAACCGGCCCACTCCCATGGCCACGGCCATCGCCAGAGCGCCTTGCAGGACGACTCTGCGTTCTGCCGGCCCCGATTTCCGCTGCGTCTTGTTCGCCGTTCCGTCGATTCGGCCGGACTGTTCGGACTGGTCCATCAACACGTGGCCAACACCCCCGTGGTCAAGGCGTCTACAGGCATCGAGTGAAGCACGCGAACAATCCAGGCGGAAATGCCTTCCCAAGCGCATCTATGCTGGGGACGCATGGATGTCGAACTCAGACACTTACGCGCATTTCTGGCCGTCGCCCGGCACCTTTCCTTCAGCCGGGCCGCAAGTGAACTCCGAGTTACCCAGCCCTCGTTGTCCCGCTCCGTCCAGCGGCTGGAGGCGGCACTGGGCACCCGCCTCGTCCACCGCACGTCGCGTCAGGTCGCCCTCACCCCGGCCGGCCATTACGCGCAGGACCGGCTCGGACGCCTGCTCCCCGCACTCGACTGCACGCTCCACGCCATCCGCGACAGCGGCACGATCCGGCTCGGCTTCGCCTGGCTGCTGCCCGACCCGTGGACCCAACGCGCCGTCGTCCGCTTCGAGAACGCCACCCGCGGCACCGTCGAGCCGGTGCGCCACGACGACCCCGCGGCGGCCGTCGACCTGGGCGAGGTGGACGTCGCCGTGGTCCGCGGCGCCCCGCCGGGCGGGAACGCGATAGCCGTGCCCTTCCTCGAGGAGCGCCGCGTCGCCGCCGTCTCCACCTCCTCCCCGCTCGCCGGGCGGGACCGCCTGGGCTGGGACGAGTTCCGCAACTGGCCGCTCGTGGTGAACACGGCCAGCGGCTCCACCACACCGGCGGACTGGGCGGACGGCGACGCCCCCGGCGACGTGGTCGCCTGCGGCAATTTCGACGAATGGCTCGAACTCGTCGCCGCCGGACGCGGGGTGGGCGTCGTACCCGACAGCGCCGTGCGCCGCAGCCCGCACTCGTGGATCCGATTCCTGCCGATCGACGACGCGCCCCCGATCCCCGTCCACATCGTCCACTCGCCCGGCAGCCGCCATCCGCTGCTGCGCGCGTTCGTCGAGGCGGCGATGGCGGAACGGCCCTGCCGCGCCCAGGGGACAGTGTGATCAGGCGCTGCCGGGGCCGGTGTCCGGCAGTGCCTGCTCGCTCCAGATGATCTTGCCGGTGGCGGTGTAGCGGGTGCCCCAGCGGTCGGCGAGCCGGGCGACGAGGAACAGCCCGCGCCCGCCCTCGTCCGTGGTCGCCGCGTAACGCAAGTGCGGGGCGGTGCTGCTGGCGTCGGAGACCTCGCAGACGAGGCTGTGGCCGCGCAGCATGCGCAGCCGGATCGGGGCGGCGGCGTAGCGGACGGCGTTGGTGATCAGTTCGCTGAGGATGAGTTCGGTGGTGAAGGACAGTTCCTCCAGCCCCCATTCGGCCATCGTGCGTGCGGCGGCGTTGCGTACCTCGGCCACGGCGGCGGGGTCGGCGGGCACGTCCCACGCGGCGATCCGGGCGGGCTCCAGCAGGCGGGTGCGGGCCACGAGCAGGGCGACGTCGTCGCGGGGCCGCTCGGGGGCGAGCGCGTGGAGCACCGCGTCGCAGGTCTCCTGCGGGGTGCGCCCGGCGCGGGAGGCGAGGGTGTCGCCCAGGGCGCGCATGCCGGCGGAGAGGTCCTGGTCGGCGCCCCTGATGAGCCCGTCGGTGTAGAGCACCAGCCGGCTGCCCTCGGGCAGGTCGAGCTCGGCCGCCTCGAACGGCAGGCCGCCCACGCCCAGCGGCGGGCCGACGGGGACGTCGGGGAACCCGACGCGGCCGTCGGGGCGCAGGACGGCCGGCGGCGGGTGCCCGGCGCGGGCGAGGGTGCAGCGGCCGATGGTCGGGTCGTAGACGGCGTACAGGCAGGTGGCCCCGGTGACCGGCGTGCCCCCGTCGGTCAGGGTGCCCTCGTCGATGCGGGTCACCAGCTCGTCCAGGTGGGCCAGGAGCTCCTCCGGCGGCACGTCGAGCGAGGAGAAGTTGTGCACGGCGGTGCGCAGGCGTCCCATCGTGGCTGCGGCGTGCAGCCCGCGTCCCACGACGTCGCCCACCACCAGGGCCACACGCAGGCCGGGCAGCGGGATGACGTCGAACCAGTCCCCGCCCACGCCGCCCAGCGCGGGCAGATAGCCGGAGGCGACGTCGACCCCGTCGTGCTCGGGCAGCACCCCGGGCAGCAGACTGCGCTGCAGGGTGACGGCCATGGTGTGCTCGCGGGTGAAGCGGCGGGCGTTGTCGATGCTCACCGCCGCCCGGGAACACAGCTCACCGGCGGCGGACAGATCGTCGGCGGCGAACGGCTGCGCCGCGCGCGACCGCAGGAAGGACACCACGCCCAGGGTGGCGCCGCGGGCGGCGAGTGGAGCCGCGATCAACGGCCCGTCCGCCTGCGGCGCGGACACCAGACAGGTCCGTCCGTCGCGCAGGGCGCGGTTCTGCGCCGCGGAGGGGGCGAACGCGACGATCTCCCCCTCGGGGGTCGGCGAGCGGTCGTCGTCGGTGCCGCCCCGGGCCACGCGCAGCAGCCGTACCTCGTCCGCCGGCTCCGGCTCGCCGCCGTGGACGACCGGTTCGGCCAGATCGACGGTAACCGTGTCGGCGAACGCGGGCACCGCCACGTGCGCCAGCTCCTGCGCGGTGCGCCGGACGTCCAGGGTGGTGCCGACGGCGGTGCTGGCGTCGTAGAGCAGCTTCAGGTGCTCGTACATGCGCCCCAGCTCCGCCGGGCCCAGCCCGTGGGTCTGGCGCCGCAGCCGCCGGCTGATCAGCGCGTTCCCGCCCACGGCCATCGCCAGCGCGACGGCGGCGGTACCGAAGAGGAACGGGATCCGCCGGGTGACGTGGCCGCTGAGACCGCGGACCGCTTCCCCGGCGGAGACCAGGCCGACCACCGTGTCGTCGGTGTCGGTCACCGGGACCACGGCCTGCACTTTCGACCCCTTCGGCGTACCGATCGTCTCGGTGAACGACTTCCCGGCCAGCGCGGGAGCGATCGTCCCGATGAACTTCTTGCCGATGAGCCGCGGATCGGGGGAGGTGTAGCGGATCCCGTCGGTGTTCATCACGATGACGAAGTCGACGGCCGACCGCGTGCTGGCCGCCTCGGCTCGCGGCTGCAGCAGTGCGGTCGGGTCGGATGAGTGCAACGCGGCGACGATTCCGGGGGAGTTGGCGAATCCCTCGGCCACGGACAGGGACCGGTCGCGGGCCTCGTGCAGGGCGTCGTCCCGCGCGATGAACACCCACATCACCGCCACGGCGGTGACCAGGAGCAGCACCACCGTGGCCTGGAGGGCGAACACCTGGGTGGCAACGCTCCACTCACGCGGCAGCCGGCGGCGCGGCCGCCGACCGGGTTCCCCGCTCATGCCGGGGCCTGCGGACAGTACCGGTGTACATAGCAGGACATGCCTGCATATCTACACTTTCCCGCCACAGGCCGCGCACATGGCACGCCTGCCACCCGCGATGCGGTGGTGCCGCTCCGCCGCCCACGACGCGGCGGTCACCGCCTCAGGAACGCGCCTGACGCGGCTGCCCGCCCTGCTCGGCGTTCTGCTGCTTGTGCTTCTCCTTGACGCGCACCGCTTCCTTGCGCACCTCGGCCTGGGTGGCGCGCTCCTTCTGCAGCCACTCGGGGGACTCCGTCTTCAGCGCCTCGATCTGCTCGGTGGTGAGAGCCTCGGTGACCCCGCCGCGCGCGAGGCCCGAGATGGAGATGCCCAGCTTGGCCGCGACGACCGGGCGCGGGTGCGGGCCGTTGAGCCGCAGCTCCTGCAGCCACGCGGGCGGGTCGGCCTGCAGGGCGTTCAGCTCGTCGCGCGAGACGACGCCCTCCCGGAACTCTGCGGGGGTGGCTTCGAGGTACACACCCAGCTTCTTGGCCGCGGTCGCGGGCTTCATGGTCTGGGTGTTCTGGTGCGACGTCATGGGGTCAAGGATATCGAGCGTGTGCACCGCTTCCGACCACGCCCGGTAATCTGGCCAGGTGACAGGCTCGGAAGTACAAGCATCTCCTTCGTTCCGGCTCGCGTACGTCCCGGGCGTGATCCCCGCCAAATGGGTGCGGATCTGGCAGGAGCGGCTGCCCGGCACTCCTCTGGACCTCGTTCAGACGTCCGCCGCCGAGGCGCCCGACGTGCTGCGCCGCGGCGACGCGGACGCCGGCCTCGTGCGCCTGCCGGTCGACCGCACGTACTTCAGCGCGATCCCGCTCTACACCGAGACCTCGGTCGTCGTGGTCCCGAAGGACCACGTCATCGCGGCGGTCGAGGAGGTGTCCGCCGAGGACCTCGCCGACGAGATCCTCTTCCACCCCCTCGACGACACCCTCGACTGGGAGCACCCGCCGGGACGGCCCGCGTTCGAGCGGCCCGCGACCACGGCGGACGCCATCGAACTGGTGGCGGCCGGGGTGGGCCTGCTCGTCGTCCCGCAGTCCCTCGCCCGCCTGCACCACCGCAAGGACCTCACGTACCGGCCGGTGACGGACGTGCCCCAGTCGAGCGTCGCGCTGTCGTGGCCCGAGGAGCGCACCACCGACATGGTGGAGGACTTCATCGGGATCGTCCGCGGCCGCACCGTCAACAGCACCCGGGGCCGCCGCGCCGACGCGGAACCGGAGCGCAAGCCCGCGGGCACGGACGGCGCACGGCGCAAGCCAGCCGGCGCCAAGCCCGCGGCCAGGTCCGGCGGCAAGCCGGCGGGCAAGGGCTCGCGCAGCGGCTCCGCCGGCGCCAAGGGAAGCCCCAAGCCCAAGCGCGGCAAGCCGCGGCGCCGGGGCTGAACGCTCCGCAGGAAGTGCAGTGCGTCGACTGCAGGCTCGTCGTGGCTGTTCGCGCAGTTCCCCGCGCCCCTTTGGGGCGCGGTCACGCACTGTACTTCGTCAAGCCCGCCTTAGCCCCGGCAGCACCCCGACAGCACCGCGACACGGCGAGGCCGTGCCCGTATCCCGTCCGTCTGCATCCGGCGTGGTCTGCTGTAACAGGGGCGCCGGTCCGGACCGCTGAGACGGGAGAGTCGCATGGGCGCCGACAGGATCGCGCTGGTGACGAGTGAGGGCGTCGACGAGCACGACGAGGACCTCCCCCTGCTCGTCGACGCCCTGCGCGCCGACGGCTGGGCCGCGGAGGCGGTGCCCTGGGACGCGGACACCGTGCGCTGGGACCGGTTCGACCTGGCGGTCATCCGCTCGACCTGGGACTACGTGGACCGCCTCGGCGAATTCCTGGCGTGGGCCGATGCGACGGCCCATGCCACCCGGCTGCGGAACCCGGCGCCCGTGGTGCGCTGGAACAGCGACAAGCACTACCTCCGCCGGCTCGCCGAACGCGGCGTCCCGGTCGTCCCGACGCGATGGCTCGAACCCGGCCGGCCGTGCACCGAGGCGGACGTCGACGCCGCCGGGGGAGTGGTGGTCAAACCCGTGGTCTCGCTGGGCGCCCGCGACACCGCGCGCTACGAACCCGGCTGCCGCGCCGACGCCGTACGCCACGCCCGCATGCTCCTGGACCAGGGCCGGGCCGTGATGATCCAGCCGTACCTGCGCCGTGTGGCGGAAGGCGAACGCGCCCTGGCCTTCTTCTCCGGCGCCTTCAGCCACGCGATCCGCAAGCAGCCGCTCCTGAGCGAACCGGGAGTGATCGACAACGACAGGACACCCCACCCCGGCGCCGCCCGCTACAAGCCGACCGAGACGGAGACCCGCACGGCGCTCCGGGCTCTGGCCGCGATCCCCGCCCCGGACCCGCTGCTGTTCGCCCGCGTGGACCTCGCACTGAACGAGGCCGGCGACCCGGTGGTCATGGAACTGGAGCTCATCGAGCCCAACTTGTTCCTCCGGCACGACCCGCACGCCCTGGAGCGCTTCGTCGAGGCCGTGGGGGCGGAGAGCCGTCGCCGGTCATGACCCGATCAAGGCCGAAAGTAGTCCGGCGCGAACCGTAACCGTTGATACCGCTGGCATATCACCGCTTGCATAGCCCTGCCCAAGACGTTCCAGGCTTCGGACACGTTGTGGAGGGGAACTTGCGCCAGCCCAGAGCACGCGCAGGAAGACGCAGATCAGGCAGAACACCTCAGGGCATATCCGGTGCGGCGGCGCTGTTCAGCGCCGCCGCACTCGTCGTCACGGCGGCGCCCGCCCACGCCGCGGCGGCCCCGGCGGGCAGCCCGGGAGAGGTGATACCCGGACGGCACACCGCGACGCCCTCGCTGGTGACCGGCATCCGGGACCAGGCCAGGGCCACCGGGAACGCGGCGGACGCCGCGCGCGGGCACCTCGCCGCGAAGGAGGGCCGCTACCGGATCGCGAACCCGGTACGGGACCTCGAACCCCTACGGACCACCACCACCGGCACCACCGAGGTCGTCCGCCTCCAGCAGCGCCACCGCGGTGTGGAGGTGCTCGGCGGCCAGTACGTCGTGCGGATGGAACACAAGAACGGCAAACGCGTCGTCACCGGCACCTCCGGCACGTACTTCACCGGCCTGACCACCGGCACCGAGCCCCAGGTCGACCAGGAACTCGCCGTCGAGCGCGCCGTCGAGGCGACCGTGGCCCAACTCGGCGGGGCCCGGCCCGGGGCGGACGAGCCGACGCTGACCGGCACCGCACGCGGCCTGGTCGTCCTGCCCAGGGGCACCGGCGTGCTCACGCAGCACGTCACCGTCCGCGGCACCGCCCCGGCCACCGGCGAACCGGTCCTCCGCGAGGTGTACGTCGACGCCGCGGCCGGCTATCCGGTCCTCCAGTACAGCGGTATCAAGACGTTCGCGCTCTCCAACCCGCGCCGCGTCCCCCCGGGGACGGACGCACCCACGCTCCCCCCGGCACCGCCGCCCGCCTCCGACTCCGGGATCCAGGGCTCCGGCGTCAAGGTCGACGGCACGACCGTCGACCTGCAACTGGCCCGCGACGCGGTGCACAACACCTACGTGATGCGCGACTACTCCCGGATGCGGGACACCAGCAAGAACGTCCTGGCCACCTGGGACGCGCGCAACCAGTACGCCGGCGACGTCACCGGCCACTGGCCCAACGGCATCGACGAGTTCGCCTCGCCGGCCCCGGCCTTCGGCAAGGACGCCACGGACGCCGGCGCGGTGGACGCCCACTGGGCCGCGGGCAAGGTCTACGACTACTACAGGACGGTCCACGGCCGGGACAGCCTCGACGGCCGTGGCATGACCGTCAACTCCCTCGTCGGCGTGAAGGATTACGGCGCACCGTACGACAACGCCTTCTGGGACGGCACCAAGGCGGTGTACGGCAATGGCGGCGATGAGCACCGCCCGCTCGCCACCGGCCTGGACGTCGTCGGCCACGAGATGACGCAGGGCGTCGTCGAGAACAGCGCGAACCTCGTCTACGCGGGCCAGTCCGGCGCCCTGAGCGAGGCGATCGCCGACTACTTCGGCACCGCGCTCAAGGACGACACGTACAACATCCCCATGGACAGCCCCGACTCCGGGCTCGTGGGCGACACGCTCTGCCGCACGAAGGCACCGCGGGACTGCGCGATCCGTGACCTGAACGACGGCCGGACCACCTCCGGATCGTTCGCCGGCGTGAGCTTCCGCACCGACGACGGCGGCGTCCACCTCAACTCCACCATCTTCTCCGGCGCGTTGTGGGACATCCGCAAGGATCTCGACCGCACACTCGCCGACAAGATCGTCTACAGGGGGCTCACCGAGTACATGACCCCCCTCGACGGCTTCACCGAGGGCCGCGCCGCGGTCATCGCCGCCGCCAAGGACCTCAAGGCCTCGGACGGCGACCTGAAGTCCGTCGAGCGCGCCTTCAACGCCCACGGCATCGTCCCGAACTGGGAGCTGGCCCTCGGCGTGGACTCCGACCAGCTGCTCGGCAAGGTCAACACCATCGACACCGGCATCGGCGCGGGCGGCGGCTGGTGGACCGCCTCCCGGTCCAACGACGACGGCACCGAGGCCTACTCGGTCTGGGCCGGGCGCACCGACGGCTCCGGCGCACCCAAGCTGATCAGCCCCAACGACGGCCGCTACCACGTCTCTCCGGTCACCGACGGCAAGACCGTGGTGTGGCAGGCGTACAAGGGCTGGAAGACGGAGATCCTCGCCCGGCCGCTCGCCGGGGGACCGATCAAGACGCTCTACTCCAGCCGGTACGGCGTCTACTCGCTGCACCTCGAGGGGAAGACCGTGGTCTTCGAGGTCACCCTGCGGCACGTCGGCCAGCGCGTGGTGTACCTGCGGATGGGCGAGACGGACCCGACGTACATTGCGCCGGGCGGCGACGGCTGGGGACGCGGCCCGTCCACGTCGAAGCCGTCCATCGCCGACGGCCGGATCGTCTTCAACGACTGGTACCGCGAGAACCGCAAGTGGCGCACCGAACTCCAGGTCCTGGACACCGCGACAGGGAAGCGGACGGTGCTGCAGCAGATCGGGCCGCAGCAGGAGGTCTTCCAGACCGCCGTCACCGGCAAGCACGCCTTCTGGCTGTCCAGGGACCACTGGCCCAGTGAGACGACAGGGGTGCACCGCGTGAACCTCGACGGCTCCGGTGCCGTCGACATCAGCTCGGACACCGGCAAGGACGCGCTGCAGGGCACCGGCCTGTCGGCCACCGAGGACGCGGTGACCGTCACCGCGCGGATGCCCGGCGCGCAGTACCGCAACGAGGCGCTGTCCAAGCTCTGGCAGTTCTCCGCCGACGGCTCGCGCAGGGCGCGGGTCTCCTGCAACCGCGGTGAGCAGCTGTGGGGTGCGGCCGACAGCGGCACCCGGGTGGTGTGGCTCGACGCCACGACCGGCTACACCGACATCGTCACCCGTTCCCGTCCGGCCGGCCGCTGCGGCTGACCGGCACGGCACGGGCCCGGCCGCAGGGATGCGTGTCCCTGCGGCCGCGGCCTCGTTGAGGCAGGCGGGGTTCAGATGTTCGGAAGGAGACCCGGATGAGTGAACAGCCGCCCGACGACGTGGCCGACGACCGCACACTCCTGCTGTCGGCGACCGGCCCCGACGTCGACCACCCCGGCGACGCCCTGCTCCTGCTCGCCGCACTGGCCGAGCAGAGCGACGACTTCCTGGCCGCCGCCCTGCAGGGCGACCCGGTGCCGGAGGACGAACGCGCCGAGAACCACCGCCGCCGCGCGTACGTCTGGGTGCGCGTCGCCGAGCACCGGTCGGAGTTCGAGCCCGTCGCCGAGGCCGAGATCCGCGCATGGCAGAAGGTCCGGACCGACGAGGTGGGGGACCCGGAGGTCTCGGAGGACGCAGAGGGCGCGGAGGACCCGGAGTCCTCGGAGGAGAGCGAGGACGACAAGGCCACCGCCACAGCGGGCGGGTGACGCCCTCGCTTCCGGCGTCGTCACGTCCGGTGTCGTCACAGGCCTCGGCGCATACAGGTCCGCGGCCACCGGTCCAGGCCGAGTTCCGCCTCGTGCCGGCGGATCCGGGCCAGGCCGGGGGTGAGGTCGCCGTCGTCCAGGGGCAGGAACCCCAGGCGCGCGTAGTAAGGGGCGTTCCACGGAACCTCGGTGAACGTGGTGAGGGTCAGCGCCGGGACCCCTTCGCCCGTGGCCCGGTCGGCCAGGTGGTCCAGCAGGGCCCGGCCGACACCGAGACGCGCGCTGTCCGGATGCACCGACACCTGCTCGACGTGGAGGTTGCCGTCGACGCGGTCCGCGATCAGATACCCGACCGGGGTGCCGGCGTCGTCGGCCGCGACCCAGGCCAGGCCGGCGCGCTGGTGGCGGGTGAGTTCGCCGAGCGACGGCGGCTCGTCGTCGGCGATCTCGGGCATGCCGATCTCACGGAAACACCGTCCGGCGGCTCTCTCGATGTCTTGGAGGACAGGCAGTTCGTCCAGGCGTGCTGCTCGGATATGCATGCATGCATTCTCCAAGGACGGGCGAAGGGGAGCACCCTGCCCCGGTTTGATAGAAATGGCCGTCGGACGAAAGATCGACGACCGACCACACGCCGGGTGCCGGAAAGGCGTTCGCGGCCGAGTGGGCCCGACTGCCCGAGGAGTACCCCGCGGTGAACGATGCCGCACAGCAAAGCCCCCTGCAGCCCCACGAGCAGCAGCCGTCCGACGGCCGCGCCGGCACTGCGCCCGTACCCGGGTACGGCGGCGCACCCGCCCCGGCCACCCTGTCCTCGGCCAGGATCATCGGGATGGTCGTGGCCGCGCTCCTCGCCTTCGTCGCCGTCGTGGCCGTCGGCGTCCGGTGGCTGTGGCCCGCTGTGGGCGTGGGGGAGCGGCACGGGGAGGCGGCGGCCGGCAAGGGGTCGTGGAGCGTGCCCTACATGCCGACCGGCGAGAAGCACCCCCAGAAGATCCGCGGCGTCTGGTTCACGGACAAGGCCGTCGTCAAAGCCCTGCCGGACGGCGTCCACGCCTACGAACCGGCTGACGGCAAGGAGTTGTGGACCGTCCGCAACCCCGACGGCACCAAGCTCTGCCAGGCGTCCACGGACTCCACCGGCGACGTCGCCGTCTTCGCCCGTGGCAAGGGCGACGACTGCTCCACCTTCGCCGCCGTCGACCTGAACTCCGGCAAGCTGCTGTGGGAGCACACCCTCGACGCCGAGGACGACGTCGTCGGCGCCGGCGACAAGATCGCCCGCAGCGGTGACACCGTGGTCGTCTCGGCGGTCGGGCACCGCACCAGCGCGCTGCGGGCCGGCGACGGCACCCTGCTGTGGAAGGAGACCGACGAACTCCTCGGCGGCAAGGACTGCCACGGCACCCTCGGCAACAGGAGCATGGGCTACACCGGCGGCCGCCGGCTCGTCCGCCTGCAGTCCTGCTGGAACGAGGCACGCGCCACCGTCTACGACGCGGTCGGCGTCGACCCCGCCACCGGGCGCGCCCAATGGGCCTACCGGATCGGCGAACACGGCAGCGCGGCCAAGGTGCTCGCCACCTCGCCGGTCGTCGTCAACGTGCCCGGGTCCCGCGACATGACGCAGCTGCGCCCGGTGGTGCTCGACGACGACGGCCGGCTCCGCGCCCGCCTCGCCGACGGCTCCGACACCGACCGCGAACTGCTGAGCACCGACGGCAGTCCGGCCGCCAACGTCCAGATCAAGGGCGACAAGATCTTCGTCGTGGCGCAGAGCAAGGAGACGGACGCCACCGACAACAACAAGATGGTCGCCTGGTCGTTGACGGACGGACGGCGCCTGTGGGAGCAGCGGTCGCGCGGCTATCTGCAGACCTTCTACGCCGTCGCCTCGGACACCGACGACGTCCTCGCCTACACGGCGGGCAACATCCACGACCCCGCCCGGCTCGTACGCTTCGATCCCGCGACCGGCCGTCAGACGACGGTGCGCCGCTACCCGCCGACGCCCCGTACCGCATGGGTCGGCTCCGACCCGCTGGCTCTGGTCAGCCGCGGGCGGCTGTACCTCTCGGCGGGCTATGTCAGCGAGAAGCAGGGGAAGGCGCCGGAAGCCCGGCAGAAGGCGCTGATCGCTCTGCCGGCTTCCTGAGGGCGGTCGCCCTGCTGTTGTCAGGCGCTGCGGTCCGCGAAGGGACCGCAGCCGCTGAACGCCAGCTCGGCGAAGCGGTCGCCGATGCGGCGGTGCGTGGCGGCGTCCGGGTGGAGCCCGTCGGGCAGCGGCAGTTCGGCGAAGTCGGCCTGCCCGTAGAGCTCGCGGCCGTCGAGGTGGTGCAGGTTCGGGTCGTCGGCCGCACGCTGCCGCACGATGCGGGCCAGCTCGTCCCGGATGACGCCCAGGGTCAGCTTCCCGCTCGCGCGCTCCGCCGGATCGCCCGCCGCCCGGAACTGCAGCCGTCCGGTGGCGAGGGCGGCGAGGTCCGGGGCGCTGGGTCCGGGGGCGTCCTCGTGGATGGGGCACAGGATCGGCGAGACGACCAGCAGCGGCGTGGCGGGGTGGCCTTCGCGGACGGTGTCGAGGAAACCGTGGACGGCGGGGCCGAAGGCGCGCAGGCGCATCAGGTCGGTGTTGACGAGATTGATGCCGATCTTGACGCTGATCAGGTCGGCGGGGGTGTCGCGCAGGGTGCGGGCGGTGAACGGGTCGAGCAGCGCGCTGCCGCCCAGACCGAGGTTGATCAGTTCCACGCCGCCGAGGGACGCGGCGCGTGCGGGCCAGATGGCCGTGGGGCTCGCGGCATCGGAGCCGTGGCTGACCGAACTGCCGTGGTGCAGCCACACCTTGCGGCCGCGGTCCGGTGCGGGCTCGACGGGGGCGTCGGTGCGCAGAGCGACGAGTTCCGTGGTCTCGTTGTGCGGCAGCCAGATCTCGACGTCCTTGTCCCGGCCGGGCAGGCCGGTGAAGCGGAGGGTGCCGGCCGGGCCGGGCCGGCTCTCGGCGGCCCCGGTCGTCATGTCGATGGTCAGCGTGCTGCCGCCGGCCACATGGCCCTGCCCGGCCAACCGGCCGTCGACGAGCAGGTCGTACACACCGTCCGGACGGGGCGGGGCGCCCACGTAGACGCGCTTGGTGGGCAGTGTGTCCAGCTCGACGGCGGTGGCCCGGGTCCGGACGACCAGCCGCACGCCGGAGGGCTGGGCCTCCGCCATGGCGAGCTGCCCGTCGGTGCACTGGGCGCGGGCCCGCGCGGGCAGCCGGTGCGGCAGCACCCCGTGCGCGGTGCGCTCCAACTCGAGGGCGCCGCGCAGGAGATCCGCGGTGATGGGCGTGGTGATCCAGTCGTGCTCGGTGGTGTTCATGCTCTCGGCCTGTCGATCAACGTTTTCGGGTGACGGGGCTGTGCGGCGCGGGGGCGGGGTGTCAGGGCGCCGCGGGCCAGTTGCGCAGCAGGGCGTCGAGGGAGTCCAGGATCCGTGACCAGGATTCCTGCGAGTCGGGGGCGCTGTGGCTGAACCCTCCGTCCGCCTCCAGGCTGACGTAGCCGTGGAAGACGCTGCCCAGCAGCCGGACCGCATGCGTCTGGTCGGGCTCCTCCAGGTCGTAGCCGCGCAGGATGGCCCGCATCATCCGCGCGTGCCTGACGCCGGCGCTGGCGGCGGCCGTCTCCGGGTCGAGCCGGAGACGGGCCGCGGCGTAGCGCCCGGGATGCTCCCGCGCGTAGTCGCGGAGGACGTTCGCGAAGGCGGTCAGCGCATCCTTGCCGGCCCGCCCGGCGAGGGCGTCGGCGGCCCGGTCGGCGAGCTCCTCCAGTGCGAGCAGGGCGATCCTGGTCTTGAGGTCCTGGGAGCTCTTCACGTGCGAGTACAGGCTCGCGACCTTGACATCGAACCGCCGGGCGAGCGCCGAGACGGTCACCTGCCCGAACCCGACCTCGTCGGCCAGCTCGGCCCCGGCCCGGGTCAGGCGTTCCGTGGTCAGTCCTGCGCGTGCCATGTCTCTCCTCCTGTGGACAGAATCGATTATGCAGTTGCCTAAAGCTTTTAGGCAAATCGTTCTGCTGCTCAGGAAGCGGGGTGGTGGCGCCGTCAGCCCGCCCATCGACGGCGGGCGAACCGGACGAGAGCACGCAGCGGCTGCACCAGCGCCAGCATCAGGCCCGCAACCGGGAGTACGAGCAGCAGGATCTGGAGGCAGGCCGAGAGCATCGTGAGCGGTTCGAGGTCCGTCGCGTCGGCGTGTGCGAGCAGCAGGGCGGCGCTCTGCCAGTCCGCGCGGAGCAGTTGGGGCAGGTTGACGATCAGCATGCCCAACTGGAGGGCGAGCGCCGGAATCAGGAACAGGACCCATGCCGTGACGACGGTTTGCGGCCACCGCTTGAGGTCCCGCAGCCGGTCGTCCTGGGGGCGGCGCAGCAGGACGCGCTTGAGGATGGGGGCGATGTACTTGAAGAGGTCGGGAATGCCGACCAGGTCCGCGACGATGTAGTAGCCGTCGAACCGCAGCGTGGGAAGCAGTTGCTGAACGATTTCGAGATGGACGGAGAGGAACGCCACCAGGAGCAGCGGGAATCCGGTGAGCGCATAGGCGCCCAACAGCCCGAGAGCGAACAGGGCGTTGAAGTAGACACCGCCCAAGTCGGCCCGGATGCGTCCGGCGCGGCCCAGCCGGTAGGAGTTGGTGATGTCGGTGTAGAAGGCGGGCCAGACGAGATAGATGCCGCATCCCATGGCGCCGGGCCGCACGCCCCCGTACCGGCATGCTGCGCCGTGACCCAACTCGTGGAATGCGCACGAGGCGAGGGCCAGCAGAATGACGAGGAGAACGCTGGACGGGGCCGACAGCACTTCCTGCAGTGCGGCACCGGTGTCCTGTGTCGTCCACAGCCACGCCTCGCCCGCCACGAAGGCGCCGATGACGAGCGCGACGAGCAGCGGGCGGAACAGCCAGGCGAAAAGCCCCGAGAGAAACCAGGTGATGTGCTCCGGGACGACCGCCAGGCGGAAGCGGAAGGAGAGGAACGGGTCTTTCCTGGACGTCGGCGGGGGCGGCGAACCGTCGCTGTGGGTGGTGATGCCGAGAGGCGCGAGTTTCTCGTCGATGAGGAATACGACGTGTGCCGCGGAGAATTGCCGGCCCGTCTCCCGGCTGAGTTCGTCCGCCACCTGCGCCGTGACCGTCCGGCCTTCGTCCGGCGGCCCGCCCCCGCGCTCCCGGTGCCGGCCGTCCAGTGCTCTGACGACCTGGTACAGCAGGGCCGGGAGCCGCACGAGCTGACCGTCGGGGCGGCAGACCAGGTGGGGCGGCTCGCGGTAGCCGGAGTCCTCGAACTCGCCGACCAGCTCCGTCCCGTCCACCAGCCCGGGCTCCCCGGTACGCGGGGCGGATGGCAGGGACATGGGTGCTCTCCAGGAGTGACAGGACGGGTGGACGGCCTGCGGTGGGGTGGGGAAGGGCCGGAAGACTGAGGCCCTTCCCCGTGTTATGCCGTGCTGCTATACGGTCAGTGGCTCGAGACGGCCGCAGGAATACAGGTAAAGGAGGTGTTCGGGTTCTGGGAGTTGAGGCTCAGCGAGCTGAGCAGGCCCGCGGGCTGCGGGTGGTCGATGGCCTGGCAGGAGGACAGCATCGTGGTGCCGTGGTCGCTGGGGGCGGGGGCGAAGACGCCGCCGCCCGTGGCCGCCGCGGAGCTGCTGCTGCCGGCGCCGGCGCTGCTGCCGGGGCCGCCTCCGTGGTTGAACGGAGTGGCCAGGACGCCCAGGACGGTCCGCTCGGGCAGCACCTCGCCCGCGACCATGTCGAGCTCCTCGAAGCTGATGGGGTTCTCCATGCCGTTCCCTTTCTCTCGTTTCCGCGGATTCCGCATTCGGATCGCCGGAACGGCAACCCGAAATCGTCCTCGAAGAAACCCCGTTGGGGCAGGCGTCGAGGACGAGTTCTTGTTTCGTGGAAAGTTGACCGGTGAAGTCAGGAAGTACAGGAAGTACAGGAAGTCGGTGAGGCGGTAAGCGCCGGTGCGGCGGTCAATGACGGGAGACGGCCGCGGGAATACAGGTGGTGGTGTACCCCGGAGTGCTCGGAGCCAATCCCAGCGCGACGAGAAGACCCGGGCCGGGCGCATCCTGCCGGTACTGGCAGGCATAGGCCACCGTCGTCCCGTGGTCCGTTCTCATCAGCATCGGATAGACGGCCTGTTCGGCGCCTGCCGGTGAGACGCTCGAAAGCGCGATCCGCGGCGGAAGCTCCTCCCCGCTCACCCGGTCGAGCTCTCCGAAGGTCACGGCGGACCACATCCCTGGTTCCCTCCCTCTGGGACGGCGCCGTTGCGCCCGGCCCTCCACCGTTCGCCCCCACCGGCGCATGCGGACACAACAGCCCTGGGCTGTTTATGCCTTTGCCGTCCCCTCACAGAGGCTAGCCGGAATAGGAATACAAAACATGTCGCCAACACGCCGATCACCCAGTCGTGTTGGATCGTCCCCCGGGAGGGGGCATACGGCGCAGCGCCCTGACGCCGACGGCGAAAACCGTGTCAGGCATGGAACGTTCGCCCGGACCGGGGCCGGACCGGGCCGGGGCACCGGTGCGGGACAGTCGCCGCTGGTCGTGCGGCGTGCGGCCGTGGAGACTGGTGTGGTGAACACTGCCTCTACCGACGACGGCGCATCGGCGCGAGCAGGCTACCGGCGGTCGGCAGGTTCCCCGCGCGGCGAGGCCAGACGCCGGGAACTGCTCGACCTGGTCGCCGACGACCTCGCGGCCAACGGGCTCCCCGACTTCTCGCTCCGGCGCGCGGCGCGAGCGGCCGGCACCACGCACAAGGTGCTGCTCTACCACTTCGACGGGGCCGACGACCTGCTCAGGCAGGCGATACTCAAGCTGCGCGAACGGCGCATGGACAATGCGCTGGTTGCCGCCGCCCGGGATCCGGCCCATCGGACGCTGGCAGCGCGCGTCCGCGCCGCATGGCCGGCCCTGAAGCGGCAGCAGTCGGGGGCGCGGGTGCTGGAGCAGGCCGTGGGCCTGGCCATGTGCAACCCGGGCCGCCACGGCGGGATCGCCAGGACGGCGGTGCAGGAGTACCTGCCGGCCATGCTGTCGCTCTGCCCGGCGGACTGGCCCGACCGGCGCAGGCTGGAGGTCGCCGCGATGACCCTGGCGACGCTCCGGGGCCTGCTGATGGAACTGGCGACGAGCGGGGATTCCGAGGGAGCCGACGCGGGGTTCGAGGCGCTGATCCGCGCGCTGGAGCGGGAGGAGGCCGCCGAAGGCTGAGGGGGGGGCGACGGGACGGCCGTGCGGGGCCGCTCCGCGTCGCCGGTACGCCCTATTCGTTCGTGAACGCCCGCTGGCTGCCGATCAGTTCCGCGATGGCGTCGAAGGGCCGGTGTGCGGCGAGTTCGCTGCGGAGCGCGTGGGCACGGGCGCGGTACGTGCCGTCGGTGAGCACGGCGTCGACCGCGGCGCGGAGGCCGGCGGTGCCGGGGCGCCCGGTGCGCAGGTCGATGCCCGCACCGCTCCACTGCACGCGTGCCGCGACCTCCGGTTTGTCCTCGCCCGCACCCGCGACGACCAGGGGCACGCCGTGGCGCAGGGCCGTGTGCACGCCGCCGTAGCCGCCATTGCTGACGAGGACGTCCGCGTGCGGCAGCAGCAGATCGAACGGCACGTACCCGGCGGCCCGTACGTTGTCCGGCAGCCCGCCCAGCAGGTTCTCCAGGAGCTGCGGGCCGTCCGGGCGGACGGTGGCGGCCACCACGAGCACCTCGGCATCGGCCAGTGCGCGGACGGCGGGTGCGACGAGGGCGGAGAGGTCGGAGTTGTCGAGGGTGCCCTGGGTGACGACCACGACCGGCCGGCCGTCCTGCGTCAATTCCGGCCACCAGGAGGGTGTTTCATATCCTGCCGGCGCACCGGCGACCGGGAGCGCGCCGATGCAGCGGAAGGAGTCCGGCGCGTCACTGCGCGGGTACTCGAAGCCCGGCACGGTGAGCTGGAGGTAGTGGTCGGGCACGGTGACCGTGACGTTGCCGACGGGGCCGTCGGGCAGGGTGGTGCCGATGCGCGCGAACACGTCGGCGGCGTACCGGCGCAGCGGTTCGGCGCGGGCGGCCGCCTCGGCGTTCAGCGCCGCGTTGCGGGCCCGGCCGGCCTCGTCGCTGCGGGGCGGGAGCGCGAGTCCGAACGGCGCGGTGTCGATGCTGAGCATGGTCGGCGGTGCCACGCCCACGCTGATGGTCACCGGGCGCTCGGGGGCCGGGTGGGCCAGGGCGAGTGCGAGGGTCCCGCGGAAGAAGTTGTCGCTGATCACGGCGGTTGCCGGGAACTTCGTCAACAGCTCGCGCAGGGCGCGGTACTGGGCCGGTACCGGGTCCAGGAAGATGTGCTTGAGGTCGAATGCCAGCCGTTCGGGCCCCGGCGGCACGAGCGCCCGTCCGGGGAAGCAGGCGTCGACCTTGCGGTCGTCGAAGTCGGCTTCTTCCGGCAGCGGGACGAACCGGGCCCCGGTGGCGGCGACGTCCTCGGCGAACCGGGAGCCGCCCAGGAAGGCGACGTCGTGGCCCCGGTCCGCCAGGTCGGCGGCTATGGCGCGCAGAGGTGCGGTGTGCCCGTGAGGGGGCGTGGCGGCGACGATGATTCTCGGCATACGGAAACCCTAGATCACGCCTCGGATCGCCCCTGGAAGCGGCGCACTTGATGCCGCTGATGCTGCGTCACGGCAGCGCAATATTCCCCTGACATTTTGTGAACCGAATGGTTCACTTTCTCCTGAGGCGGGCGGCCCGGACGCGCCACGGGGGTGCGGGTCCGGGCCGGGCAGGCTGTTCACCTCACCGCGCGCCAGCGCCCGGACAACTCGGACACTCTCGCCGCTGCCGGCGAACAACGCATTCCGGATCCGGCCCGACGCCGCATCGGCCCGGCGCTGCCGCTCACCCGGATATGTCCCGCCGCCGCAGCGCCGCCAGGCCTGCACCGGTCAGGGCGGCCGCCAGGACCAGCAGACCCAGGACCGGGAGCCAGTGCATCGGTGTACCCGGCAGCTTGGGGAGGTGACCGAACGGCGAGAGGTCCAGGGCGGCCTGAGGCAGGTTCAGTGCGGGACCGATCCAGCCGAGGGCGAGGCAGACGCCGACCACGCCCCACGTCGCCGGGGCCGCCTTCGGGAACGCCCCGTACAGCAGCACCGCCAGGCCCGCCAGGGCCCAGATCGCCGGAACCTGGATCAGCGCGGCACCCAGGATCCGCCCGAACCCCTCGCCGTAACCGGCCGCCAGGCCGAGGCCGCCGACCGTCACCAGCAGCACCGAGCCGCCGAACGCGATCCCCAAGTGGCCTGCGGCCCAGGGCAGTCGGCCCACCGCGTTCGCCAGGACCGGCTCGGCCCGCCCGCCCGTCTCCTCGCCGTGCAGGCGCAGCACAGACTGTGCGGCGTACAGCGCGGCGACCATGCCGAGCAGACCGACGATCGCGGCGAGATAGGCGTTGGTGAGCCCGGCCTGGCCGCCCATGCGCTGGAACATCTCCTTCGTCTGCTCGTTGTCGCCGAGCAGCTTCGTCGCTCCCTCGGTCATCCCGCCGAACAGCAGCCCTGCGAGGGCGAATCCAGCCGCCCAGCCGCCGACGGTGCCGCGCTGCAGCCGCCAGGCGAGCCCGTACGCGGTGGCCATGCGCCCCTCGGCCGGGCCCGGCCGAGGGGGCACGAGCCCCATGCCGATGTCGCGCCGCCCGGCGAGTGCGTAGGCCACGGCGCTCTGGGCCGCGGCCGCCGCCAGGAGCAGCAGCAGCGCCCACCAGCGCTCGCCGGCGTAGGGCCGCACGTTCTCCGCCCAGCCCAGCGGGGAGAGCCAGTCGAGCACCGACGAGGCATCGCGGGACGAGGTGTCGCCGGCCGCCCGCAGCACGAAGGCGGCGCCGAGCACGGCGCCCGCGAGCCCCTTGGCGAGCCGCGCGCTCTCCGTCAGCTGCGCCGTGATCGCCGCGACCCCGGCGAAGGCCATCCCCGTCGCGCCGACGGCGAGCCCGAGCGCCGCCGAACCCGCCGTGGAACCGGTCGACTTGGCGAGGCCTGCCGTGGTGATCAGAGCCACTCCGGCATTGGCGAGCAGTGCGGTCAGCAGCGCCGAGGCGAGCGGCGCGTGCCGCCCCACACAGGCCGAGGACAGCAGCTCCTGGCGCCCCGTCTCCTCCTCGTCCCGGGTGTGCCGCACGACGATCATGAGGCTCATCACCGCGGCCAGCACGGCCATGAACCCGCCCAGCCGCCAGGCGTTGAGCGCGCCGAGGGAGTCGGCGAAGACCGGGCCGTAGAGGGCGCGCAGCGAGCTGTTGCCGTTCATCGACTCGGCGAGGTCGGCCCGCTTGGCCGCGGTGTCGTACAGCTTCGCCAAGGTGCCGGCACCGCTGACCAGCGTCCCGCCGAGCGCCAGGATCCACACCGGGAGCATCAGCCGGTCCCGGCGGAGCGCGAGCCGCAACAGGGCGCCCGTACCGGCGAGCCGGCCGGAGGGCCTGCTGCGGCGGGCGAGCGCGGGGGCGGTTGCCGCGGTCATCGCGAGACCGCCTTTTCGCCGGTGGGGGCGCTGCTGCCGATGTCTTCCTGGTAGTGGCGCAGGAACAGCTCCTCCAGGGTCGGGGGAGTGGAGGCGAGCGAGCGGACCCCGGAGGCGGTGAGCGAGCGGAGCACCGCGTCGATCTTGTCGGTGTCCACCTGGAACCTGACCCGCAGGCCTTGGACGTCGAGGTCGTGCACTCCGGGCAGCCGGGAGAGCCCGTCGGGCGGGCCGGCCAGCTCGGCCGTCACCGAGGTGCGCGTGAGGTGGCGCAGTTCGGCGAGTGAACCGGTCTCCACGGTCCGGCCGTTGCGGATGATGCTGACCCGGTCGCAGAGCGATTCGACCTCGCTGAGGATGTGGGACGACAGCAGGACCGTCCGGCCGCGGCTGCGCTCCTCCTCGACGCAGCTCTGGAAGACCTCCTCCATCAGCGGATCGAGGCCGCTGGTCGGCTCGTCCAGGATCAGGAGCTCCACGTCCGAGGCGAACGCGGCGACCAGGGCGACCTTCTGCCGGTTCCCCTTGGAGTAGGTGCGGCCCTTCTTGGTGGGGTCGAGCTCGAAGCGGTCGAGGAGCGCGGCGCGCCGCCGCGCGTCGAGTCCGCCCCTCAACCGCCCGTACAGGTCGATGACTTCGCCGCCGGAGAGGTTGCGCCAGAGCGTGACGTCCCCCGGTACGTAGGCGACGTGCCGGTGCAGCTCCACCGCGTCGTGCCACGGATCGCGGCCCAGCACGCGGGCGGCGCCGGAATCGGCGCGCAGCAGCCCCAGCAGGACGCGGATGGTGGTGGACTTCCCGGCGCCGTTGGGCCCGAGGAAGCCGTGGACCTCACCGGCCTCGACCGTGAGGTCGAGCCCGTCCAGCGCGTGGGTCCGCCCGAACGACTTGTGCAGTCCGGCGACCGTGATGGCCTTCGTCATGCTTTTGAATGTACAGTAGTTTCACGAACTTGTGAAGATAAAGAACGGTGTAAAGTTCAAGCGTGCGGGATGACGTGCGGGACGGGGCGGACAGAGGAGGCGACAGGCCCATGAGCGGCAAGAACGGCAGGAGTGGTGACGGTGCCGGAACGGCGCCGGCGGACCGGGGCCCGGACGAGCTGTCCCGCTTCGTGGAACGGTTCGCCTCCGAGCTCGCCGAGGCGGGCATGCAGCGGATGGCCGCCCGCGTCTTCGCGGCCCTGCTCTCCTCCGAGTCCGCCTCGATGACCTCGGCGGAGCTGGCCCTGGCCCTGCAGATCAGCCCGGCCGCCGTCTCCGGCGCGATCCGCTACCTCTCCCAGGTCGACATGGTCAGCCGCGAGCGCGAGCCCGGCTCCCGCCGCGACCGGTACGTCGTGCACAACGAGATCTGGTACGAGAGCCTGACCCGCCGCGACCAGCTGCTCGCCCGCTGGGAGAAGCTCCTCCGCGAAGGCGCGGAGACCCTCGGCGGCGTGAGCACTCCCGCGGGGATGCGGCTGGTCGAGACGGCGGAGTTCATGCACTTCCTGCAGGGCGAGATGCAGACCATGCTGGAGCGCTGGCGCGCCCACCGCGCAACCCTGGACCTCCCGCCGGTGCCGCCGTCCGGCACCTCCGGCGACTCCGCCCGGCGCGGAGCGTGAACTCACTGCACCTTCGTGAACGCAGCCGTCCCGTTGAAGGCCAACAGCTTGTCGTGGATGCCGATCGGGCTGGCCGGGAAGGCCCTGAGGAAGGACGGGCCGGCGGGCTCGGCCAGGTGCAGTGACACCGAGGTGACCTTGACGGACGGGTAGGCGACCGTGACGTGTCCGGGGTTGACCGTGTAGGTGAGGAAAGTGACGTGGGCCGGCTGCGCGCCGTCTCGCACGAGGTCCGCCGTCGCCGTGCGACTGTCGATGCGGAAGACCAAGTTGCGCACGTCGAGCCGGTGTTGGGGCGTGTACAGGCGCATGCCGCCCTGGAACGGGATCTCGCCGGTCGTCAGGTCGGTGGAGAGGGTGCCCTTGGCGGGCAGGGTCGCACAGCCCCCCGAGGTCGACGCCCCCTCGATGCCCACGAGGCTCGTGCCGGTGCCCTTGGCCAGGCAGAACGTGCCCTTGCCGGTGATCGGGAGCGCGGGGCCGACCAGGGCCGCGCCGATGGCCCCGAGCGCCGTCAGCGCGGCGAAGGAGGAGAGAACGAGCTTCGGCCGCTTGGGAATCCGCATACGCTGTGCAACGACGTCGGCTCCGGCCGGTCACTCCAGCCGGTCACTCCGGCCTCCCGTCCTCTTCACCGCCTCGCACGCACCGCGTGCGCATTCCATGACCGGACGATGACAAGCCCGTTTTTGCCGTTTTTCGCGTGATTGGCTCGCCTGGCAGGCAACAACCAGGGAGCGGTCGGATGAAGGCAGTGTTCAAGGCCGGGACGGCCAGGGTGAAGTTCACGGCGATGCGGGGCACCGTGGGCGCGCTCACGGCGGCGCTGACGGGGGCGGCCGCGCTGACGGGCGCCGTGGTGCTGGGGCCGAACGGCTCGGCGGGCGCGTCGGAGGACGACAAGCCGGATCCCGGCCTGCCCAGCCCCGCCGTGGAGATGAGCATCTCCCGGCAGGCGGAGGACCCGGGCAAGGCCGTGAACCTCACCCTCGACGACGGCCCCGACCCGACATGGACCCCCAAGGCGCTGGAGATACTTGCCGCCGCCGGCGCCAAGGCGACGTTCTGCATGACCGGCCCCAACGCCCGGGCGCACCCGGACCTGGTGAAGAAGGTCGTCGAGGCGGGGCACCGGCTGTGCAACCACTCGGTGAGCCACGACACCGCCATGGACAAGAAGCCGGTGGACTACCAGAGCAAGGAGATCCTCGACGCGAAGCGGATGATCGACGAGGCGTCCGGCGGGGCGGAGCTCCGCTACTACCGGGCACCCGGTGGCGCGTTCACCCCGCAGAGCCGTCAGCTGGCCGCCGCGCACGGGATGCGCAGCCTGGGCTGGAACGTGGACCCGGGCGACTACCGGAAGCCCGGCGCCGACACCATCGTCACGACGGTGAAGCAGCAACTCGCCAAGGGGCCCACGGTCCTGCTCCACGACGGCGGAGGGGACCGCTCGCAGACGATGCAGGCCCTGGAGAAGCTCCTGCCCTGGCTCAAGGAGCAGGGCTACGCCTTCAGTTTCCCCAAGGCGTAGCCCGGGCTTCCGGTTCACGACGACCGGGTGAGGGTGAAGGAGCCGCCGGACAGCGGTCCGGGTGCGTAGCCGCCGCTGGACAGCGGCAGGGGGTCGGCCTTGCTGAACGACTGCCCGTTCACCGTGACGCCGGAGAAGGTCAGGCTGCTGAGGGACGGATAGCTCTGTGTGGGCGACTCGATGACCGCCTCGGCGCTGACATTGCGCCCGTTGATGTTCTGGACCACGCGCTCGGTCCAGCCCTGGGTCTTGTCGGTGAGCGTCAGGGCGTAGCTGTCCCCGCTGCCGGCGACGACGGAGGCGGTGATGCTGTCGCCCTCGCGCACGGGGTCGTTCCAGTACACCGGCGGACCGGGATACATCTCGTAGAAGGCGGTCAGCACGGGCGACCCGGTCGAGCAGTCGGTCTGCACGCCCGTCTGCTCGGCGGTGTCCGACCCGAAGCCGTCCAGGCCGACCCAGGGAGCGAACACGTCGTTGGTGCTTCCGCAGGCGACGTGCGGCTCGGTCCACGAACCGCTGATGCCGGTGAAGCTGCCCCGGGCGACATAGCCGCCCCAATTGCTGTCCACGTAGTTGTGCAGGACAGGGGTCGCGGATGCGGTGGCCGCGTGTGCGGCCCCCTGGGGAAGTGTGAGAACGGCGGTGCACATCGCAGCTGCCGCGATGCGCCCGCGCTTTCTCCTCCATGCCTTGTTGCCCATGGCCGTCCTCTTTGCCCGATATGCGTGACGGCTATGGGTGCGGGCCAGGCATGTCACCCTCACGAGCGACCGCCGTCGCGGCTCCGCGTACGCGAACCGCACGAACCGCACGAACCGTGCGAACCGAATGAACCGTGCGAACCGAATGAACCGTGCGAACCATGCGAATAAATTCGGAGGACGGGGTTCGGCAGCACCTGCTACGTTCAAGATTCCTCACCCTGGAACGGATCTTCGTCCCGCCATGCACACCCGCAACCAGTGGATCACTCGCGCCGAGACCGGCGCCGACATCCCCGCCATCCGCGAGATCAACCTCGCCGCGTTCGACACCCCGCTCGAGGCCGACCTCGTCGACGCCCTGCGCGCCGACCCCGCCTGGATCGACGGCCTGTCCGTCGTCGCCGCCGGCCCGGACGGCACGCCCGTCGGCCACGCCCTGCTGACCCGCTGCCACATCGGCGACACCCCGGCCCTGTGCCTGGCCCCCGTCGCCGTACGGCCCGAGCGGCAGGGGAGCGGCGCCGGCTCCGCCGCCGTCCGCGCCGCGCTGAGCGCGGCCGAGGGCATGGGCGAGCACTGCGTCGTCGTCCTCGGACATCCGGCGTACTACCCGCGCTTCGGCTTCACCCGCGCCTCCGCCCACGGCATCGGCGTGACCTTCGACGTCCCGGACGAGGCCCTGATGGCCCTCGCCCTGGACGCGTCCCGCCCGCTGCCGCGCGGCACCGTCCGCTACGCGGCACCCTTCGGGATCTGACCGGTTCCGACAGGCGCAGCCGACCGCATTGCCCGTGAGGCCGGAGGCCCCTCGGCCAAGGTGCCGAAGGCTTCCGGCCTCACGGGTTTGGAAGCGCCTCTGTGTCGCCAGGGATCCAGCGAGCAGTGCCATATGTGGTGCGACAGAAGGGACCTGCGATGTCAGAGACGTCAGAGGTGTCAGCCGGGCAGGCGTCGGCCGTGTCGGCTGTGCCGGCCGTGTCGGACGAGGTGCACGAGGCGCTGGACCGCGGTCGGCCGGTCGTCGCGCTGGAGTCGACGATCATTGCCCACGGCCTGCCACGGCCCCGGAACCTGGTGGTGGCGGAGGAGCTGGAGCGGCTCGTACGGGCCGGCGGCGCCGTCCCCGCGACGATCGCGGTGCTGGACGGGCGGCCCCGCATCGGCCTGGACAAGGCGCAGTTGGCGCGGGTGGCGGGCGAGGACGGCATCCGCAAGCTCGGGCACCGGGACCTGGCACCGGCCGTCGCGGCCGGTGCGAGCGGCGCGACGACGGTGTCCGCGACCGCGTTCCTGGCCGCACGGGCCGGGATCCGCGTCTTCGCCACGGGCGGCCTGGGCGGGGTGCACCGGGAATGGACGCAGACCCAGGACGAGTCGGCGGACCTGCGCCTCTTGGCGCGCGAGCGGATCGCGGTGGTCTGCGCCGGGGTGAAATCGGTCCTGGACGTGCCGGCCACCCTGCAGCGCCTGGAGACCCTGGGCATCGGCGTACTGGGCTTCCGCACCACGCAGTTCCCGGGCTTCTACCTGAGCAGCTCCGGCCAACCGGTCGACTGGACGGCCGAGTCCGCGGAGGAGGTGGCCGCCGTGCTGCGCGCCCAGGACGTGCTCGGCGGCCCGCCCTCGGCGCTGATCGTCGCGAACCCCGTGCCCGAGACGGAGCAGTTGGACCCGGCGCTGCACGACCGCGTCCTGGCCGGGGCGCTGGAGGCCTGCGCGCGGGAGGGGATCTCCGGCCAGGCTGTCACCCCCTTCCTCCTCGACCACCTCGTGCGGCACACGAGCGGCGCATCGCTGGAGGCCAACGTGGCCGCGGTGCGCGGCAACGTGCGGCTGGCGGCCGAGGTCGCCGTGGCGTACGCACCGGCGTCATGACGGGCGCCACGGGCGGGGCTCTGCTCGTCGTCGGAGACGTGGTGACCGATGTCGTCGCCCGTCACCGCACACCGCTCGCCCCCGCCACCGACACCGAGGCCCGTATCGCCACCCTCCCGGGCGGCGCGGGCGCCAACGTGGCCTGCTGGGCGGCCCGTTCGGGCACCCGCGACGTGCGCATCCTCGCCCGGGTGGGGGACGAGGCGGCGGACTGGCACGAGCGCTCGCTCCGCGCAGCCGGCGTCCGCCCCCACCTGGTGACCGACCCCGACGCCCCCACCGGCACGGTCGTCTCCCTGGTCGGCGCGGACGGCGAGCGGACGTTCCTCACCGACAGCGGCGCGGTGCTGCGGCTGTCCGCCGCCGACTGGAGTGACCGCCTGCTGGCCGGAGTCGGCCAACTGCATGTCTCCGGCTACCTCTTCTTCGCCGGCGCGAGCCGCGCGCTCGCCCGGCGGGCGATGGAGGCGGCCCGCGCCCGGTCCGTGCCGGTGAGCGTCGACCCGGCCTCGGCGGGCTTCATCGCCCGCTTCGGGGTGGGCCGTTTCCTGACGGCCGTTGCGGGAGCGGACGTCCTCCTGCCCAACTGCGACGAGGCGGAACTCCTCACGGGACTGCCGGATCCCGGGGACGCGGTGGCGAAGCTGAGCCGGGACTTTCCGCTCGTGGTCGCCACTCTCGGTGCGCGGGGCGCGGTGGTGGCCCGCTCCGGTGCAGTCGTCGGCCGGGTTCCGGCCGAGCCGGCCGCCGCCGTGGACACCACGGGCGCCGGCGACGCCTTCACCGGGGCGTACCTGGCGGCCGGGCTGGCGGGCCACGACCCGGTCACCGCCGCACGGCACGGCTGCCGCGCGGGCGCCGAGGCGGTGACCGTCATCGGCGGGCGCCCGCCACAGCAGTCACAGAAGTCGCCGGGTATAACACCTGTATGACGCACGTGACGTTACGCCGCGCCCCGCCGGCCGCGGCCCTCGCCCTGGCCGCACTCCTGGTCCCGGCCGCCCCCGCGACGGCGGCGGCCGGGCCACGGGCCGGCTCCTCCTCCTCCTCGGCTGCCGCCTCGGACCGGGCCGTGGTGGCGGGACTGCAGCGGTACGCCCATCCGCTGCGCAGCACGGAACCCGGCGCTTCCGGGAGCGACCTGGCCGCGTTCGGCGCGATGACCCGGGGCGCGACGGTGGTCGGCCTCGGCGAGGCCTCGCACGGCTCGAAGGAAGTCTTCACCGTCAAGGACCGGTTGTTCCGGCACCTGGTCGAGCGGGAGGGGTTCTCCGCCCTCGCCACGGAGATGAGCTGGTCGGCGGCGGCCCGGCTGAACACCTACGTTCTGACCGGCGAGGGCGACCCGCAGCAGATCATGCGCGAGGAGTTCCAGGACGGGTACCTGCTGCTGAACACCGACGAACTCCTCACCACGTTCCGCTGGATGCGGGAGCACAACCGCACCAGCGCCCACAAGATCCACGTCGTGGGCATGGACTTCTCCGACGCCGGCCCCGAGCAGTACGAACGCATCCTGACCTGGGCTGCTGCCCATGAACCCGCCCTCGTACCCGAACTGCGCAGCCGCTACACGGCACTTCGCGCCCTGCCCGGCGGCGTCGCCACGCGCATGGCTGCGCACAACGCCAAGCCGCTCGCCGAGCGGAAGGCCATCGCCGAGGACGCCGCGGCCGCCTACCAGCTCCTGGCCACGGCGGACAAAAGGGATCCCTGGGTGCTGGAAGAGGCCTGGATCATCTCCCGACTGGCCACGTCCTACACCTTCGACATCGACGACCCGGCCCAGGCGGCCGCCATGGGCCGCCAACGCGACCGCGTCATGGCGGAGATCGCCGTGTGGTGGCAGCGGCAGACCGGCGACCGCGTCGTCGTGTCGGCCCACGACGGCCACATCTCCTACGAGACCGTGATGCCCGCGTACTACCCCGTCACGACCGGCGCGGCCCTGCGCGAGCTCATCGGCAGCAAGTACTTGGCCGTCGGCACGTCCCTCTACGAAGGGGAGTACCGCGCCCGGACGTCGGCCGATGCCACAGGGGTGTTCTCGGTCGGCCCTGCCGCGCCGGGCAGCAACGAACACACCCTCGACAAGGTGCTCCGGCAGCGCGACTTCTATGCCGATCTGCGTGCGGCAGGCCGCCATGATGCGGTGGTGCGGGACTGGCTGAACGTCGCCCGTCCGACGTTCGTCATCCCCGGGCGGTATCCGAACCAGCCGGCGCCGGCGTTGGCGCTGGGGCGCGGTTACGACGTCGTCGTTCATCTGCACCGGGTGCATGCTGCGGGGCTGCTGCCGGCCGAGGGTTTCGCCGAGCGCCCTGCTGGACATGCCGTCTGGCGGCTGCGGGCGCGTCGTGGCTGATCGCGCAGTTCCCCGCGCCCCTTCGGGCGCGTACCGTCGCGCGTGACTGCCACGACCCCACAGGGACTCTTGTGACCGACAACATCTTCCTCGACCACATCGCCGACACGCTCGCCGGGCTGCCCGCCGTGCACGCCGTCACCCTCGGTGGCTCGCGTGCGCAGGGGACCGAAGCGCCCGACAGTGACTGGGACTTGGCCGTGTACTACCGAGGCGTCTTCGATCCGGCCGATCTGCGGGCCGTCGGCTGGGACGGCGAGGTGTCCGAGATCGGCGGGTGGGGCGGGGGCGTCTTCAACGGGGGAGCCTGGCTCGCGATCGACGGCCGGCACGTCGACGTCCACTACCGGGACCTCGATGTCGTCGAACACGAGCTCGGCGAAGCCCGGGAGGGCCGCTTCCGCTGGGAGCCGCTGATGTTCCACCTCGCGGGCATCCCCAGCTACCTGGTGGTCGCCGAACTCGCCGTCAACCGGGTGCTGCGCGGCACGCTGCCCCGCCCCGGCTATCCGGATGCGCTGCGCGCGGCGGCCCCGCCGATGTGGCGGAGCCGGGCGGCTCTGACGCTTCAGTACGCCGAAGGTGCCTACGTCCGGCACGGTCGGGCCACGGAGACGGCGGGCGCGTTGGCCACGGCCGCCCTGCAGACGGCGCATGCGGCGCTGGCGGCACGCGGCGAGTGGGTCACCAACGAGAAGCGGATGCTGGACAGGGCGGGCCTGCGCGGCATCGATGCGATCGTGGCCGGACTGCGGCCGGAACCGGAGGCTCTGGCCCAGGCTTTCACCGCGGCGCAGGAGTTGTTCCGGGCCGCCGTCTGAGGCCGGGCTCCGGTCCCGGTCAACGGGCGTCCGGCACGAGGCCGTCCGCCGCCAGCCCGGCGAACACCGCCTCGCCCAGGGCATGGACGGCGGACTGCGGCCGGACCATCACCGTGAACTCCTTGATCCGGCCGTCGTCGGCGAAGTGCAGCAGGTCGATGCCGTGGATCTGCTTGCCGCCCACGGCGGCGCGGAAGAGCAGGACCGCCGACGGGGCCGCCGTGCCGTCGGTACTGGTCTCCGCGGTGCCGGCGTACCGGCCGATGTAGTGGAAGTCCTCGAAGGTGCGCAGGAGGACCTTGAAGAGCCCCAGCACCATCGGCCTGCCTTCGAACGGTGTGAACTTCACCGGGCTGCAGAAGCGGATGTCCTCCGTGAACAGGCCCTCCAGGGCCGCGAGATCGCGGTTGTCGACGGCGGTGCGGAAGCGGTCTGCGGTGGACATGGCGGTGGTCATGGCACCCCTCTGCATAGCTGCATAGTCATGAATGTGACTAATCATGTTTATGAGTAGCATGGAAGGGGCGTCCGGCAACAGGGGAGCGGACCGGAGCGGGAGGAGGCGGTCCGATGGCCTTGCGGCACGCCGTTCTGGCGGCACTGCTCGACGGGGAGCTGAGCGGCTACGAACTGGCCAAGACGTTCGACCTCGGCGTGGCCAACTTCTGGTACGCCCAGCCGCAACAGCTCTACGCCGAGCTCACCCGGCTGGAGAAGGACGGGCTCGTCGCGGGCCGCGAGGTGGTCCAGGAGACCCGGCCCACCAAGCGCCTGTTCCACGTGACCGACGCCGGCCTGACGGAGCTGGAAGGATTCACGGCCGCTTCCGCGAAGCCCTCCTTCGTCCGCGACGACCTGCTCGTCAAGGTCCGCGCCGCCGGCCACGTCGACACAGCCGCCCTGATCGGGCAGCTCACCGAGCGCGCCGCCTTCGCCCGGGCCAAGATCGACCTGTTCGGACAGCTGCTGCGCAGCATGCGGGGCGACCGCACCGAGGAGGAATTCCTGCTCCACGGCGACCGCATCGGCCCCTACCTGACCTGTCTGCGCGGCCTGGCCTTCGAGCAGGGAAACCACGACTGGTGCGAACGTACGGTCACGGTCCTGAGGGAGAGGCAGGCAGCCCATGCCCGGCACTGAACACCCCCGGTACGCGCGGTACGTCGCCCTGGGCGACAGCCAGACCGAAGGACTGGGCGACGGCGACGACACCACGGGCCTGCGCGGCTTCGCCGACCGGCTCGCCGAGCACCTCGTCGGCCACAATCCCGGCCTGCGCTACGCCAACCTGGCCGTTAGAGGCCGCACCGCCGCAGGGGTCCACGCCCAGCAGCTCGCCCCGGCCCTGGCCCTGCGCCCCGATCTGGCCACCGTCGTCGCCGGGTTCAACGACCTGCTCGGACCCCGGTTCGACGCCGACGAACCGGCCGGTCACCTGGAGGCGATGTTCGCCGCACTCACCGTCCATGGCGCCCGTGTCGTGACCCTCACCTTCCCCGACCCGGCCCGCATCGCCCCGCTGGCCCGTCCGCTCGGCCCTCGCGTCACGGCCCTCAACCACCGCATCCGCGAAGCGGCGCGCCGCCACGGTGTCACCGTCGCCGAGGCCGCGCACCACACCGTCATCACCGACGCCCGCCTGTGGAGCCCCGACCGGCTGCACGCGAGCCCGCTCGGCCACCAGCGGATCGCCGCCGCCCTCGCCCACGCCCTCGGGATCCCCGGCACCGACGACTCCTGGACGCACCCGCTGCCCCCGCCGGCACGCCCCGCCCTCACCGGGTGGCATGCCGCCACGGCCGAACTGCGCTGGGCCACCGCCTTCCTCGCCCCCTGGCTCGTCCGCCGGCTCCGGGGCCGGTCCTCCGGTGACGGCCGCACGGCCAAACGACCGCATCTGCTCCCGGTTCTTGACGCAGCATGACGGAACGGCGGAAGCTGGGTCAAAGGAGAATCCGGACAAGCAATTCACCTTGCCTCTTTGGGGCATGTGCATCAGGACACGCGCATGACGGGTAAGCAAGAGGTGGCGCAAGCCGTTCACGAAATCCTGACCGGGCCTTTGGAGATCGCCCCCGAATGCGTCCGGCCCGGGACGCGGTTGCCGGACCTGGGGCTGGATTCGCTGGCCTATGTCGAACTCGCGGTCCTGCTCTCGTCCGCCTTCGGCGTCGACATCGGCGACGAGGAACTGCGGGACATCACCGTGGCGGAGCTGACCGGACTCGTCGAGCAGCGAAGAGGAACAGCATGACGTCGCTGCAGGAGAAACGATCCGTCGCCCGCATCGAGGCACTCGGGTGCCATGTGCCGCCCACGGTCGTCGGCACCCGGGACATGCTGGCCGAACGCCCGCTGCTGGGCGCCCTGGTGGAGGGGGCGACCGGGGTGCGCGCCCGGCGGACGGGCGGGGACTCCTATGACATGGCGGTACGTGCTGTCGGCGACTGCCTCTCCCGTTCCCGGTACACCGCAGCCGATCTGGATCTCGTCGTCTGCTGTTCCATCACCCGCACCAAGGAGAGCCGGCTGTACTTCGAGCCGAGCTTCGCATCGATGATCGCCCGCGAATTCGGTGCCCGCGAGGCATTGTGCTTCGACGTCTCCAACGCCTGCGCCGGGATGACGACCGGAATTCTCCTCGTGGACAGGATGATCCGGCGGGGACTCGCCCGCCGCGGCCTGGTCCTCGGTGCGGAACAGGCCACACTGGTCAGCACCACCGCGGTGCGGGAGATCGTCAATGCCCGGGACACACAGATGGCTTCGCTGACGCTGGGGGATTCCGCCGTCGCGGTGCTCGTCGACCGGGCCACCGACGAAAGGGACCGGATCCACGACGTCCAGCTGGTGACCGCCGCCCGCTACGCCCTCGTGTGTCTGGTCATGCCCAGCGACAAGAGCCAGGGCCTGGCCATGTACACCGACACCCGGAGCCAGCAGAGCGAGTCGGCCATGGAGATCTGGCCGACGTTTCTCGCCGAGCACATCCCGTCGTTCGAGGCGGAGCAATTCGACGGGATCATTCATCACCAGGTGTCGGCCCGCGTGGTCGGACAGCTGAACGCCGTCGGTGCCCGCGTGCTCGGGACGCCGATGCCCCGGTCGCCCACCGTCCTGGAAACGTACGGCAATACCGCGACGACGTCGCATTTCCTCGTGCTGCACGAGCAGTTGGCCCGCCACCGCATGGCGCCCGGCAGCAGGATGCTGCTCGTGCCCAATGCCTCCGGGCTGGTCACGGGCTTCATGTCCGTCACCGTGACGTCCCCGAGCGCGTCCCCGGTCGGGTGAGATGGGGGCCGTCGTCACGGCAACCGGAATCAGCCCGGAGCGGTCCGCCGGCGGAATCATCGAGCAGGAGGTCCGGGCCGCTCGCGCCTGCCTCCGCAGGGCGAGTCTTCCGGGAGAGTCCGTCGACGTCATCGTCCACCTCGGGATCTACCGGGACCGCAATCTCGTCGAACCCGCCGTGGCGGCGCTCGTCCAGAACAGGCTGGGTATCCACCTGGACCACCGGGCCGGTTCCCGGCCCGTGTTCGCCTTCGATCTCCTCAACGGCGCCTGCGGCTTTCTCACGGCCGTCCATCTCGCCCAAGGTCTTCTTGCGGGAGCCGAGGGCCGTTTGCTCGTCGTGGCCGGTGACGGCCACCCGGCACAGCGGCCGCATCGCGCATTCCCCTATCGCGCCGTCGGTACGGCGGCGCTCCTCGGTCTCCACGACGACCCGGGTACCGGTTTCGGACCGGTACGGTTCCGGGCCGACCACGGTGCGGCAAGCGCGGGCTTCCTCGACCTCACCACGATGGGAACCGGCGGCCGTTCGGACATCACCGTACGGCGCATCGCTCCCGACATCCGGCTCGTCGACCGGGCAGCGGAATGGGTACGCGCCCACCTGGCCGCCGACGGACTCGCCCCCGCGGCAGTCGGGCTGGTGAGCAACGAACCCTTCGACGGGTTCTCCGCGCTTCTCGCCGCGCGCACCGGAATCCCGTACGACGGACGTGCCGGCGCCGGGGAGGAGGGAATGCTGCACAGCGGCGCGTTGATTCTCGGCCATCACCGCACCATGCACGACCCGCCGTCCGCCGTCCTGTTCGTGGCCGTCGATCCGGGCTCCTCCCTGGGATGCGCCACGTACCGGCAGGGGCATCACGGCACGCGGATGATCTGCCCCGCGTAACTCATGCCCGCTCCGAATCCGATCAGCATGACCAGATCGCCGGAGCGTACCCGGCCCTGGGCCAGCAGCCGGTGCAGCGCCAGGGGCACCGACGCCGACGACGCATTCCCCGTGGTGCGCACATCGTCGGCCACGGCGACGTGACCGGGAACCGCCAGCAATTGGCCGACCGTCCGGATCAGCCGGAGATTCGCCTGATGCGGCACCAGCGCCGCAATGTCCGTCCACGTGAGTCCGCAACGGGCCAGCAATTCCCGCGCGGTCGCGGCGAGAGCCTCGATCGCCCACCGGGCGACCGCCGGGCCGTCCATGCACACGACCGGTCTCGACCGTGCCGAGAAGGAACTCGGCTGCGTGACGAGGATATCGGCGCACGAGCCGTCCGATCCGAGCACGGCGGGCGAGACACCGGTCTCGCCGGAGACCGTCAGCACGGCGGCCCCGGCCCCGTCCGCGAAGAGGGGAGCGGTGGTCCGGTCCATGGCGTCGACGATGTCGTGGACCCGGTCCGATCCCACGACCAGTGCCGTGCGCACCGCCGTGGACGCGATGAGCGCCCGGGCCGTCTCGACGCCGTAACACCATCCTGCACAGGCGGCGTTGACATCGAATGCGGCGATGCGCCGCATTCCCAGGTCGTGGGAGACCGAGGGGGCAAGAGGCGGAACGATGTGGGGATTGGTGGAGGTCGCCAGAATCAGCAGCTCCACGTCGTCCGGCGCAATCCGCGCCGCAGCCATGGCCTCGCGTGCCGCGTGCACCGCCATCGTCCGGACGGTTTCGCCGTCGTCCGCCCAGCCGCGCTCGGCCACTCCCGTCCGCCCGACGATCCAGTCGGTGTCCACACCCAGCCAAGCGGCCATGGCAGCCGAAGTGACCACCCCGCGCGGGCGGTAGGCCCCCAGGCCGGTGATGCCGACGGGGGCGCCCGGCCCGCACGGCAGACGGGTCATTCCTGCCATTCCTGCTCCATCGCGCCCGAGCATTCCTCCAGCAGCCTGCGCAGCGTGGACAACCGCACCACCAGGGAACCCTGCTGCCCCCCAGTGGACAATTCGGCGGTCAGGGCCTGCAATTCCGCCAGGCACAGATGGAGTTCGTGCCGGGAGAGGACACAGGCGTCCTGCCGGGGCGCATCCGTAAGCTGCCGGAGCAGGACCGCGGCATTCCAGTAGTCGCGTTCCCGGCGCACCCGGCCGTCGTCGGCGAACACGAGGACGGCGCTTCCCCGGACCGAGAACCGCCCTCCCACGGCGCCCGCCGGCAGCCCGGGAAGCGGATGCTCGACGGTGCCGCTCATCGTCCACTCCGCGGTGCCGACCTGCTCGACCGCGTGGGCGCTGTGCAGCTCGACGCGGAAGTCGGGAACGCTCTCCAGCCAGGTCTCACCGAAACGCAGGAATGCGGGCTTGCCGCGGCAGACCGTACCCGATCCGAAATCGGTGTACTCCATGTCCTCGGTGTAACAGGACACCAGGCGTTCGAGATCGTGGTCGTTGAGAGCTGTGCGGATGGTCTCGTGGACACGGAGACGGCCGGCGTGTCCGAAGGTGGTGGTCACCGACATGGCTGCGGGTCCTTTCCCCGGGCGTGCCGAACTGGGTCAAGAGGCATCGAGAGATATCAAGAGGCGAAATGCAGATGCAGGGATTCGGGCCCGCAGATTCCCAGCCCGCTGCGCCACGGCGGTTCACCGGACACCGACGGCGGGCCGAACCGGCTCGTCAACGCGACCAGCGCCTCCCTGAGTTCGGTGCGTGCCGTGGTGGCGCCGAGGCAGAAGTGCGGGCCCGCGCCGAACACCAGGGGTGCCGCCCGGCGCGGGACCGTGATGTCGAATGTCTCGGGGTCGTCGAAGACACGGCGGTCGCGGTGCGCCGATTTCACGCACATGGCGACGAAGGAGCCCGCGGGGATGTGCACGCCCTTGTAGTCGATGTCCTCCAGCGCGGAACGGTAGGCCGCCGTCACCGCGGGACACCACCGCAGGAGTTCCTCGACCGCTTGGGGCGCCAGCTGGGGCCGCTCGCGGAGTGCGAGCCACTGTCCGGGGTGTTCGGCAAAGGCGGCCATCGCCTGTCCGAGCTGGTGGCTGGTGGTGTCGTGACCCGCGAAGACGATCGAGACGACGAGGCTGCGCAATTCTTCCGGACCGATCAGTGTCTCGTGGTCCTGTGCACGGATGAGATGGGAGATGAGGTCGTCCCCGGGATCCGACTCCCGGGCGCGGACCAGCCTGTCCACGTACGCGAACAGGCCGCGGACGGCGGTCTCCAGCCGTGGCAGGGATTCGGGGTGCTGGACCAGCGCGTACACCAGGCCGATGTCGGTGCTCCAGCGGTGGAAGGAACCGTAGTCCTCGGTGGGAATGCCGAGAAGCCGGCTCATGACCCGGACCGGCAGCGGGTCCGCGAACGTCTCGATGAAATCGGGGAGTTCGCCCGCTGCCAGGTCGCGGGTCAAGGATGCGGTGGTCTCACGGATGAAGGGCAGCAGATTGCCGATGACGGCCGGCGTGAACGCGCGGTTCACCAGCCGGCGGAGCCGCGCGTGATCCTGCCCGTGCTGGTGGAGGATCATGGGCACGAACCAGTCGTGGACCGGGCCCGAAGCGATCCCCACCAGCTCCAGGTAGGCCCTGCCGTCCTGCACCAGCCGCGGATCGCGCATCAGGTCCTGCATTTCCGCGTACCCGAGAACGGCTGGCCCCAACGGGGTCCGTGCGCACCAGTTCTCGCCCATGACGGCGGTCACCTCGCCGGAGGCGAGGTCGAATCCGGGAACGGTGATGTCCAGAAAGGGGAGTTCGGCCATGCCTGACATGTTCCGGCCTTCCGCTGCGTGCCGACGTGTGCCAAGAGCGGGAAGGAATTACTTCACGACGCTAACGGGCGGACCGGAACACCAGCAAGGGTGGGGAAAGGGAATTCTGCCCGACGGGAATTGTTGTTCTCGTATGACCGTCATTGCGCCCGTGCGGGCCCGTCGCCCCGGCCCGATCGGTCGACCAGGTGGCCGACCGATCGGGCTTCGGCTCACCTGCCTCGGCCGGCTCGGGGATTGCGCTGGTCGTGGTGTCGGGAGCCGCGGTCACGTGGTGTGCGGGGGCGGAGCGGTAGGACGTCTCACGGCATCGGATCCCGTACGACGCCTGCGACGACCGCGGCCACGACCTTGCGGACGGCCTCCGTCTCCGGCGGACCGCCCTTGCGATCGGCGAACAGCAGGTGCCCGGCTCCGATCAGGGTGGGAGAGAGAGTGTCCACGTCGGCATCGGCCGCAATGCGCCCGAGCCGGCGCTCGGCGGTCAGGTACGCGGCGATCGCGGCCGTGGCTTCGGTGAGGACCGGTACGCCCGCCGGTCTGCTCCGGCGCAGCCGGGCGCGCAGGTCGTCGCGGAAGGTGATCAGTGCGACGACCGCCACGGCGACCGGCGAGCCGAACAGGTCCGTCAGCGCGCCGGTGAGGTTGCCGGTGACGGTGCCGGTCCCGGCGGACGTGCACAGCGCGGTGCCCTGGGCCTCGACGCGGGCGATGCGGTCCAGGACGAGCTCGGCGAGGAAGGCGTCGAAGTCGGCGAAGTGCCGGTGCAGGACGCCCTTCGCGCAGCCCGCCTCCGCGGTGACCGCCCGGCTGGTCAGCGCGTTCGGCCCCTCCCGCAGCAGGATGCGCTCGGCGGCGGCGAACAACTGCTCCCGCGCGTCACGCAGGGCCACCCCTGTCGGCATGTTCCGTGTCCCTCCCGGCAGTCGGTCTCCACCCCGTTGACGAGTGGGCATGCGCCCACCATAGTGGGCGCATGCCCACTATATGGCCTCCAGGGAACGAGCCCCATCAACAGCGGGATATGGCCGAGTCGTTCGGCACGGACGCCGAACGCTACGACCGCGCCCGGCCCCGCTACCCCGAAGCCCTGATCCAACGGATCGTCACCGCCGGCCCCGGGCCCGACGTCCTCGACGTCGGCTGCGGAACGGGCATCGTCACCCGGCAGCTCCAGGCGGCCGGCTGCAGGGTGCTCGGCGTCGATCCCGACGCGCGCATGGCCGGGCTGGCACGGCAGTTCGGGGGAGAGGTCGAGGTGGCGACGTTCGAGGAATGGGACCCGGCCGGCCGGGACTTCGACGTGGTCGTCGCAGGTCAGTCCTGGCACTGGGTCGACCCGGCCGCGGGAGCGGCCAAGGCCGCCCGGGTCCTGCGCCCCGGCGGCCTGCTGGCCATCTTCTGGAACGTGTTCCGCTATCCGCCCGAGGCCGCGGAGGCCGTCATCGAGGTCTGCGAACGGGAGCTCCCCGACGCGCCGTTCGACTTCCGGGCGGCGATCCAGGGTTCCGCGGACGTGTACCGGACGGTCCTCGGCAAGGTGGCCGACGCAATCCGGGAGCCGGGTGCATTCGACGAACCGGAACCGTGGGAATGCGACTGGGAATTCTTCTACACCCGGGACGCCTGGCTGGACCTGATGCCCACCACGGGCGCCTTCACCCGGCTCCCGCCGGACCGCATGGCGAGAGTACTGGAACACGTCGGATCCGCCATCGACGGAATGGGCGGCGGCTTCACCATGCGCTACACGACGGTGGCGGTCACCGCGGTACGGGCGGGCGCTGCGTGACCGGGTGCAGTGCGCGGCGATAGCGGACTTCGGCCACGGATACGCCGTCGTAGTCGTCGGATTGCACGGCACCGTCCGAGGCGTAGCCGGCTCGTTCGTAGAAACGACGTGCCGAGACGTTGTCCTGGAGAACCCACAACACCATCGTGCTCAGGCCCTGGTTGCCGGCGTGGGAGTGTACGGCGCCGAGCAGCGTACGGCCGATCCCGGCTCCCGTGAGGGAAGGGTGAACGTACAGCGCGAAGAGCTCGCCCGTGGCCGGTCCTCGGCCCTCGACGTCGTGACCGGGCCCCAGGCAGGCCCACCCCACGACGTCGTCGCGGCCGTCGGTCGCCACGAGGTGGGTCATCCGCCCCAGGGAACACGCGAATTGGCGTCGTCGCACTTCGGTGTCCGCCTCGACGGTCATGCCGTCCAGATAGGACTGCGGAATCATGCCGGCGTAGGCGGCCTTCCAGCCGGATACCCGTACGGCCGAGACCGCTGGAACATCGGTTTCCGTCATCGTGCGTACGGACCACATTTCATCGCCACCTACCCCTCGAGACAGAAGACGAACAGCGTGCAGCCCGTCGTCGTCTGCGGGCCCATTTCCGGCACGTGGGCCTTCGCCCCGTAGTCCCCGGTCCACAGGGGGCGTGCGCGGATGCCGGGGAAGACCTCGTGGACCGGGGTGTCCTGTACCGCGGACCACACGTGGCCGGGCATGTTCTGTGCTGTCGTCATGGGGCCAGTCCGGCGGGTGATCGCCGGCTCGCACACCCATCACCGTACAGCGTACGGGAATGGCTCGTGCTTGGATGGAGGCAGAAGAAGGGAGGGGGTCACCGTGGCCCGTGCAGGCTCACCCGGGCGCAAGGCCGGTGTGGACCCGGAGCTGCTCTGGGCGCAGCCCGAACGGCCGCGCCGGGGAAGGCCGCCGGCCCACAGCCGAGCGGCGGTCGCCGCGGAGGCGGTCGCCATCGCCGACGCGGAGGGGCTCGCCGCGGTCACCATGCGCGCGGTCGCGGCCCGGCTCGGGGCCGGGACGATGTCCCTCTACAGCTACGTCCCCAACAAGGAGACGCTGCTGGAGCTCATGATCGACCAGGTGAGCGGCGAGCACCGGCTGCCGGACGGGCCCTCGGGCGACTGGCGTGCCGACCTCCGGCAGGTCGCCCGGGAGCAACGCGCCATGATGCGGCGCCACCCCTGGCTGCCGGCCGCACTGACCGCCCGGCAGACCCTCGGCCCGAACACCCTCGCCGTCGTGGAGCACGCGCTCGCGGCGCTCGCCCCGACCGGTGCGGACGCCAGGGCCCGGCTGGAGATGTTCAGCCTGATCACCGGATTCGTCGTCAGCTACGTGTCGTACGAACTCGGCCAGGAGCAGGCGGGCGAAACCACGGGCCGCACGTCCGGCGAGCTGCGCGACGCGCGGGCCCGCTATCTCCGGGCCCTGACGGCCGGCGGGAGCCATCCCCACTTCGCCCAGGCGCTCGCCGCGCCCGGCGACCCGTCCCCGCAGGCGGTCTTCGACCGGCTCCTCGACCGCATGATCAACGGGCTGACGGCAGAAGCCTGATGGCCTGCCTCGGGTCTCAGACCGGTTCCGCAGGCGAGACGTTCGTGCCCGCGACGGCGGGGTGCAGGGATGCGGCCAGTTCGACCGCGTCACCGACTGCCCACAGGTGGACGAAGAAGAGCCGCGGGTTGTCCGCGAGCATGTGGTTGTGGAGCGAGACGATGTCGATCCGCCCCTTCCGAAGTGCCCTGAGGGTGTTGGGGACTTCCTTGGCGGTCATGACCAGGTCGCCGCTGAGCAGGGCCCTGTTGCCGCCGGCGGGCTGGAAGACGAGGGCCGTGGTCGAGCCGGTCATCTTGGGGAGCGCGCGGTCGTGCTCGACGATGGTCTCGTTGCGGGCGAAGGTGACCTTGTAGACCCCGCCCTGCCGGCGGCCCTTGGCGCCGAGGGCGCGGTCGATTCCCGCGGTGTCCAGTTCCACGGCGGCGTCGTCGGCGCCGTCCGCTTCCCTGGGGGTCCTGGTGGCGTCCATCGCCGCCCGCAGGCCCTTCGCCAGGCCGGCGGTGTCGGAGCTGATGGCGTGGATGTGGACCCACCAGACGGCGGGCTCCTGGGTGAACAGGTGCTTGTGGAGCGAGGTCTGCGTGATCCGGTGGGTGCTGAGCACGTCGTTCACGTGCTGCAGCTCGTTCTCCATGACGGCCAGTTCGCCCATCATCAGCGTCCGTCCGTCCTCGTAGCGGACGAAGGAGACGAAGGAGCCGATGGCCTTGACGGTGTGGCCCTGGGAGACGACGTGCGCGTCGCGGCGCGAGAACCCCACCCCGTAGATGTCGCGGCCGACCATCTTGCCCGGGTGGCCCAGCGCGGTGCCGACGCTCTTCCAGTCCGCGGCCGCGGTCGACACCGCCCGCATCGGCCCCCGCGACCTCGGGCGGCCACGGCGCACACCGCGCGGAGCGGGGGACTGCGCGTGCGCGGAGGCAGGCGTCGCGCCGGCGAGCAGGGAGGAAAAGGCCGTGGCCAGAACCAGGCGGCGCGGGGCCCGGGACGGCTCTTCCGTGGTGTGCGGTCTGCTGCTGGTCATCCGCCAGTCACCTCCGGCATGAATATAGGACCGAAGGTGCGCATTTCCGCCGAGGCGGAGTAGCCCATCGGGGTACGGGTGCCGGGGCAGTGCCCCGGCACCCGTACCCGCGCCGGGATCAGGCCAGCGGAACCGGGTAGGTCGGGTACTCCACCCCGGAGATGTGCTGGACGACGCGGACGACCTGGCAGGAGTAGCCGAACTCGTTGTCGTACCAGAGGTAGAGGATCGCGTTGTCGCCCTCGACCTTGGTGGCGCCGGCGTCGACGATCGAGGCGTGGCGCGAGCCGATGAAGTCGTTCGACACCGCGTCGGGAGCGGTGATGAAGTCGATCTGGCGCTTGAGCGGTGAGGTCAGCGACACGTTGCGGAGGTAGTCGAGGACCTCCTCGCGAGTGGTCTCGCGGGCCAGCTGCAGGTTGAGGATGGCGATCGAGACGTCCGGCACCGGGACGCGGATCGAGCTGCCGGTGATCTTCGCCTGGAGGTCCGGCAGCGCCTTGGCGACGGCGGAGGCGGCGCCGGTCTCGGTGATGACCATGTTGAGCGGCGCCGAGCGGCCACGGCGGTCGGACTTGTGGTAATTGTCCAGCAGGTTCTGGTCGTTGGTGAACGAGTGGACGGTCTCCACGTGACCGCGCAGGACGCCGTACTCGTCGGCCATCGCCTTCAGCGGCGGGACGATCGCGTTGGTGGTGCAGGACGCGCAGGACAGGATCTGCTCGTCCGGCTTGATCATGTCGTGGTTGACGCCGTGGACGATGTTGGGCACGTCGCCCTTGCCCGGCGCGGTGAGGACCACCTTGTCGATGCCCGGGCGCAGGTGGTTCGACAGGCCCTCGCGGTCGCGCCACTTGCCGGTGTTGTCGATCAGGATGGCGTTGCCGATCCCGTACGCCGTGTAGTCGACCGACGACGGGTCGTCGGCGTAGATCACCTTGATCTCGTTGCCGTTGGCGACGATCGTGCTGTTCGCCTCGTCGACGGTGATCGTGCCCTGGAACTGGCCGTGGATGGAGTCGCGCCGCAGCAGCGAGGCGCGCTTCACGATGTCCTGATCGCCGCCCCCGCGGACGACGATGGCGCGCAGCCGCAGCCCGTTGCCGGAGCCGGACTTCTCGATGAGCAGCCGGGCGACGAGGCGGCCGATGCGGCCGAACCCGTAGAGGACGACGTCGCGCCCCTCGCCGCGCTCGATCTTGTTGCCGCCCGTGGCGCCGGCGACGGCCCCGGCGGTGAACTCCTCCACCGACAGGCCGCGGTCGTCGGCCCGGTACGTCGCGGCGAGCATGCCGATGTCGATCTGCGAAGGACCGAGGTCGAGCGTGGTGAGAGCCTGCAGGAACGGCAGCGTCTCGGTGACCGAGAGTTCCTCGCCGGCGATCTGCCGGGCGAATCGGTGGGTCTTGAGGATGCTGACCACCGACTTGTTCACCAGGGAGCGGCTGTGGAGGAGGACGGTGACGTCCCGCTCCCGGTGCAGCTTCCCGATGATCGGGATCATCGATTCCGCGATCTCCTCGCGGATCTTCCAGTTCGTGAACGAGTCGTCGTTGACAGTCACAGGCTTCTCTTTCGAGCTAGGTAGCGCTCACATGCTAACTCGCTCCTCTGTTCGTTCAAGGGGCGCACCCCAGGGGGGTGATGGTTGTGGGTGTTTGTCCGCATATAGGTGTTTAGCGGTGATTGTTATCGGATGCGGTGAGAAAGGCGCCCATCTCGCGGGCCACGGCCTCGGGCTCGTCCAGCATGGACAGCACGTAGGCGCCCGGCACTTCGGCGTAGCGCCCCGCGGGCAGCAACGCGGCCAGGCGGCGCCCGTGTTCGGGCGGCATCACGCGGTTGTCGGGCGACCACAGCACGAGCGCGTCCCCGGTGAACCCGCGCAGCGCTTCGGTGTTGCGGACGAGCTCGGGCTTGTCGAAGGGATCGTGGCAGTAGGCGAGCAGGTCGCGACTGATACGGGCGTCGTCGATGAGCGGCTGGGTCCAGCGGCGGACGAGATCGTCGGGCAGCGGGCGCCGTGCCATCAGGCCCATCGTGAAGGGCAGCCGGCGCAGCCGGGCGATGCGCAGTTGCCGGGCGGCGAACCGGAAGCCGCCGGGCATGCGCATGGCCACGCCCAGGAATTTGCCGGGCAGGCCGGGCGGGAAGTTGTCGAACGCCTCGCACGACAGGATGATCGTGCGGGCGATGCGCCGGTCCAGTCCGTGGGCGGTGAGGAACAGGGATCCTCCCCAGTCCGCGTGGACCAGGGTGACGTCGTCCAGGTCGAGGGCGTCGAGGAAGTCGGCGACCAGGCGGACCTGTCCGCGCAGGGTGAGATCGGCGCCGGCCTTCATCGGCCGGCGATGGGACCCGAACGGCAGGACGGGGCGCACATACGTGAATCCCTCCGGCAGGAGCGGCAGTACGCGGTCCCACACCGTGTGGTCCATCAGCAGCCCGTGCAGCAGCACGACCGCGGGTCCCGATCCGGTCATGTCGTACTCGATGACACCGGCGGTCAGTTCGACACTCTGCACGACAGCCTCCCCCTGGGAAAAGCACTGGGGAAGGATTTTAAGGCCGAAGCGCCCACAACGGCCCGCCCCGGCAGGACCATTCGGCCTGTGGCGCGTTTGGCTCACGGGACCGTTGACGGGACCCCACCCGTACTCCGAGGCTGTCCGCCGTCCCAACTCCGGACCCTGGCAACCCGCAACTCGGGAGGACGCAATGCGAGCACGCATCACGGCAACGGTCATGGCCCTCGCCACCGGCGCCGCACTCCTGGTCACCACGCAGGCCAGCGCCCAGCCCGACAAGCCGGAATCACCTGCGGGCTGGTGTCAGCGGCACGGCGGCACGCCCGGCGACTACCGCGCGTACTACGACAACCAGGCCCGGCTCACGGCACTCGGCACCGTTCGCGAGCTGTGCCACTTCCGGGCCGAGGACGGGAGCCGGATCGTCATCCCGGCCGACACCCTGAACGCCGACAAGCCGACGCTCGCCGGCCTGGCCTACATCCGCAAGCCCGCGCTGCCCCACGTCACCGGAGGCGCCAACCCGGCCGCCGTGTACTGCGCCCACCTGGGCGGCACCTCGCAGTTCGGCATCAGCAAGCTCGAAGTGGGCGGCTGGATCAGGGAGGGCGATGCTGTCAGCCGCGACAACCTGCACAACATGTGCATGTTCGCGGACGGTTCGGCCATCGACGAGTGGGGGCTCGCCTACCACACGATGGGGGTCGTCCGGGGTGCGGACCTGGAGCACAAGTTCCGGGCGCACATCCCGCCGGCCGCGGCCCGGGGGGCGTACAACCAGCTCTGACGACAGGGCAGTCACTCACACCGGCGACATGTGCAGTGTCCTGCCCGCGCACAGGGCAGGGAGAGGAGACGGTGGCATCCGATCCCATCCGACACGACAAGCTTGCTGAGGTGGAACGATGAAGACTGCCCGATTGACGGTGGCGGCCCTGGCCGCGGCGCTGGCCCTGACCGCGACGCCCCTGGCGTCCGCGATGTCAGGGGGCCCGAAGCACCTGGACCTCGCGAACAAGGACAACAGACAGTCCTTCACCGTGCACAAGGGAGAACAGATCACCGTCCGCCTCTCGGGGGAGCAGACCGACAGCTCGACGTGGGCCTGGAGCGAACCCACCGCCGCCAACGACACGCTGCTCCACCGGGACGAGGCCAGGACGCTGCCGAACGGCGATGCCACCGCGGTCTTCCACGCCCGCGCCGACGGGACGACCACGCTCGACTCCCAGTTCCGCTGCAGGCCCCGACAGTCCGGCCAGGCCTGTTCCCACGTGGTCGTCCCGTGGCAGGTCACACTGAAGGTGCGCAAGTAGGGGGTAAACCCGAGGACGGGACCGGGGGACGGCCGGATGGCCGCCCCGGCCCGCGCCTTCGTACGGTCGGCCCATGCCGATCACGCACCACCGAGCCGTCCGCCGGGCGGCAATCGCCTGCACCGCCGCACTCCTTGCCGTCCTCGCCGCCGCCCCCGCACAAGCCGGAGCGGCCGCCGGCGGACGGACCGACGTGCTGCAACGGGACGCCGACGCGTTGCACGAGGCCGGCGTCACCGGGGTGTCCGCCCGGCTCGAAACGCCCCGCGGAGTCCGCACCGCCCGCAGCGGGACCGGCGACCTCCGCACAGGACGGCCCGTACCGCAGAACGAGTACCTGAGGATCGGCAGCACCACCAAGACCTTCGTCGCGACCGTGATGCTCCAACTTGCGGGCGAGGGAAGGCTGTCGCTCGACGACACCGTGGAGCAGTGGCTGCCGGGAACGGTCCGGGGACAGGGCAACGACGGCCACCGCATCACCCTGCGCCAGCTCCTCCAGCACACCAGCGGACTGCCCGACTACACCGCTGATGTCGTCCCCGACCTCAGCCCCGCCGGCTACCGCAAGGACCGCTCGACCACCTACACCTCCGAGCAGCGCGTCGCCTTCGCCATGAGGCACCGGCCCCTCTTCGCGCCCGGCACGGAGTGGAAGTACTCCAACACCAACTACGTCCTCGCAGGCATGGTGATCAAGGCCGTCACCGGCCGCTCCTGGGAGGACGAGGTACGCAGCCGGATCCTGCAGCCGCTGCGCCTCGCCCGCACCGTCCTCCCGGGCAACGATCCGCGGCTGCCGCAGCCGCACGCCCGCAACTACCAGCAGTTCACGCCGGACGGCCCGACGACCGACACCACGATCGCGTACCTGCCCTTCGACGGGGACGCCGACGGGGCCGTGATCAGCACGGCGGCGGACGTCAACACCTTCTTCACCGCGCTCCTGCGCGGCCGACTGCTCGCTCCCGCCCAACTCGCCGACATGTAACGGACCGTTGCCGTACCCGACGGCCCCGACAGCCCTCCGGGCAGCCGCTACGGTCTCGGGCTCGAATGGACGCCCCTGTCCTGCGGCGGAGGCTACTGGGGGCACAGCGGCAGCGGGTTCGGCTACCTCGTGTGGCCCGCGGCGACCGCGGACGGTCGGTCGGCGGTCACCGTCGCCGCGCACAGCCGCCCCGGGAACGAGGACACCGCCGTACGCCAACTCCGGGCCATGACGGGCATGGTCGACCACGCCCTGTGCACCGGCTGACCGCGGCAGGTGCACACAGAAGCCTCCGGTCCTGCTCGGGATCGCCCGAGCAGGACCGGAGGCAGGTGCGTCGACCACGGCTGCCTACGGCATCACCAGGTGTCGATGCCCATCACCTTGGCGGCGCTGTGGATCGCGTTGTAGTGCGCGATCGACATGTCGGACTTCTTGTCCTTGGCCGGGAGCTTCTTGTCGGCCGCACGGAACTCGTCGCGCGCGGCGGCCAGCAGGCTCGTGCCGTAGCCGACCGGGACATCGTCCTTGCCGTGGATGACGTGCGACTTGGCCGCCGTCTGGCTGCCGGCGTTGGCCAGGATGCTGCGCGCCTGGTTGTACGCGGCCGGCTTGATCGTCTTCGGGTTGGCGGCCACCGCGCGCGCACCGGCCACCGCGTGGGACGCGCCGGACGTGACGGCGGCGGAGGCGGGCACGACGGCCGTGGCGACCGCTCCGGCCGCCAGCACTGCGACGAGCCCGGTCCGGATGCTGGAATTCATGTGGTGCCCCTCATGCTCGACTGCGTTGCGTTGCCGCGAACGGAAACGTGCCCGTAAGCGATCACCATCATGATGGGCGAGGGGCAACTTCGCCGGCCATGAAGTCCGTTGAAGACGAGCTTTTCCCCTAGTCCTTCACGACTCGGGGAGCAGCCGGTCCAGATGGTGATCGATCGCAGCGAGTGCCTCCCGGGGCTCGACGACACCCAGTTCGAGCAGCGTGGTGAAGCCGGTGAGCGCGAGGAGGAGATGGGCCTCGGTCGCCGGGTCGCGGTCCGGGGCGATGTGCCCGTCGGCGATCGCCTGACGGATCAACTGCTCGACGGCGGCCCGTCCTTGGGTCATTCCGTCGCGCGCCCGTGCGTGGAAGGCCTCGTTGTGCAGCGCCTCCAGCACGAAGGCGGCGCTCATCCGGCTGGTCGCGCGGGCGTCGGCATGCAGGGGGAGCAGCTCCGTGAGCATCAGCCGGAGCACGTCGCGGGGATGCGGCCGGTCGCCGAGCTCCTGGAGGCCCCGGCCGACGCGCAGCGAGGTCTGTTCGGACGCGAAGTCCATGGCGAAGGAGAGCATCGCCTCCCGGGAGGCGAAGTAGTGCTGCAACTGGCCGTGGGACATGCCCGCCTCGCGTGCGACCTCACGCACCGTCAGGTGCATGACGCCGCGCTGCTCCACCACCCGCCACAGTGCGCGGGCGATCATTTCGCGGCGTTCGCGGTGGTCCACCTGTTTCGGCATCGTCGGGCTCTCCATGGCTCACGTTTCCATACGGTTGACATAATACATCTGGCCGATAACCCTGGAGGTCCCTGCGGAGGAAGGAAGCCGACATGCCTGGACAGCCAAAGGTACGGACCACGGAAGGCGTGGTGCAGGGGCGCCGACGGCAGGGGCACGCGGTGTTCCGCGGCATCCCCTACGCCCAGCCCCCGGTCGGAGCGCTCCGCTTCGCCGCGCCCGCGCCGCCGCACCGCTGGGAGGGGACGAGGCAGGCGGTCGAGTTCGGCCCCGTGGCGCCGCTGTCCCTGCCGATCGACGTGCCCCCGCAGGGCACCGACTGGCTGACGCTCAACGTCGGCACTCCGGATCCCGGCGCGGCGGGACTGCCGGTGCTGGTGTGGATCCCCGTGGGCGGCTACCTCTCGGCGGCGTCGAGCGACCCGATGTTCGACCCGGCAGCGCTGGCCGAGGCGGGAGTCGTCGTGGTGACCATCAACTGCCGTGTGGGCGCGGAGGGATTCGCGTTCCTCGACGACGTGCCGCCCAACCGCGGATTCCTCGACCAGATCGCGGCGCTGGAGTGGGTGCAGCGCAACATCGCCGCCTTCGGAGGCGACCCCGGCCGGGTCACCGTGGGCGGGGTGTCCGCCGGGGCGGGCTCGGTCGCCGCCCTGCTGACGATGAAGTCCGCGCGGGGCCTGTTCCGGCGGGCCATCGCCCATTCGGTGCCGGGGCTGCACAGCACCCCCGCGCTGGCACGGCAGGTCACCGCCGCGTTCGCGGGCCGGCTCGGCGCGGCGGCCCCCACCGCCGAGGCCCTGCGCGACATCGACCCATGGCACCTGGCCGCCGAGCTCACCTCCTTCAACGCCGGCCTCCACGCGCACCGGGAGAGCTGGGGGCGCCTCACGGACACCGGCACCGCGCTGTGCCCCGTCGTCGACGGCGAGGTCCTCCCGGAATCGCCCTGGCCCGCGCTGACCGGCGCGCGCGCGAGCGGGACCGAACTGCTCGTCGGCCACACCCGGGACGAATTCCGGTACTTCAGCGTCATGAGCGGACGGTACGGCACCTTCACCGAGGAGGACGCCCACGCAGCCCTGGAACTGCACGCCCCTCAACCGGACGGCGCGCGGGCCTACCGTGCCGCGTTCCCGCAGGCAGGCCCGGAGGAACTGGTGGAGACGGTGTACTCCGACGCCCTCTTCCGCATGCCGTCACAGAAGCTGGCCGAGGCGAACGCCGCAGCCGGCGGCACCTCGTACCTGTTCGAACTGTGCTGGGTGGCCCCGGCCCTCGGCGGCATCCTGGGCGCCTGCCACAGCCTCGACGTGCCCCTGGCGTTCGGCACGCTGGACAGCCCCGTCGGCACCCAACTCATCGGCGAGGAGCCTGCTCCCGAGGCCGTCGCGCTCTCCCGCGAACTCCAGGAGGCATGGGTCCGCTTCGCCACCACCGGCGACCCCGGCTGGGCCGCCTACGGGCCCGACCGGCAGCTCACCCGCATCCTGGACGCCGAGTCGAGGACCGTGCCCTACCCCGAACAGGCCTCCCGCCGGATCTGGGAGGGGCGTGCGCCGGTGCCCTTCGAAGTCGTGTAGCAGGGACGCGTACCAAGCGGGCTTGGCGAAGTGCGGTGCATGGTCGTGCCCCGAAGGGGCGCGGGGAACTGCGCGAACAGTTACGACGAGCCCGCAGCCGACGCACTGCACTTCCCGCGGAGCGCTTGGCATCCTCGGTCGCCGGGGGAGGGTTCGGGTCCGGCGGCGCCGTCGGCAGGCCGGAGCGACCGGCCTGCCGACGGCCTGGATCAGTGGTTCGTGCCGGAGGCCCAGACGGCCTGACTGCCGTCGTAGATCACGACGTTGCCGTCGTCCTGGACGGCGAGCCGGGAGCCCGGGTGCCCGGCGGTGTTGGACGCCCAGACCGGGTGGCCGGAGCGGGTGTAGACGACGAAGTTGCCGTCGGTCTGGAAGGCGGCCACCCAGCCGCTGCCGACGGTGTTGGACGCCCAGCGGGCGTGGCCGAACTCGTCGTAGATGACCAGGTTGCCGTCGGTCTGCATGACGAGCTGGGCGGTGTCGGACGTCCAGGACTGCCCCCGCTCCAGCGTGGCGGGTGCGGACAGTACCTGGGCCTGGGATCTCGCCGCGGTGACCGTGCCTCTTGCCCCGGCTGGAGCGTGCGCGGGCGCGGCGGCGGCCTGGCCGGCCAGTGCCAGAGTGGCGAGCGCGGCGGTGGCAACGAGCGTGCTGATCCTCTTCCTCACGGAAGGGTTTCCTTTCGCCGGACCGATCGTCCACCGGTCCCCGGCGGGGACGGCGGACCGAGTCTGGCATCGCACAACTGAACGGGTCTTTGGAATCCGTCGCGGTGACGCGATTCCGTCACTCTGTGGCCAAGTCGTCACCGGGGCACGGTGTGGACGGGCACCGTGACCATGCGTAGGCCTCGGGCGCGAAGGCGTGCAGGCGCCGGACGAGCCGGCGGGTGGACCAGGGCCAGCAGAAGGTGTTCACGCCGGGGAGCCCGAAGTAGTAACCGGAGCCGCCGGTGGTGTTGTAGACGGTGGTGTGCAACGCCCGGTGCAGGGCCCGCTGGTGTGCGGTCTCGACCTCCGGTCTGACGTCCAGCGCGGTGTGTCCGTCGGCGCGGAGGTGGGTGAGTGCGGCGGTGACGTAACGGAGTTGGGCTTCGAGGACGGTGGGGACGGCGGTGGTGCCGGTGAGCAGGTTCGGGCCGATGAGGAGGAAGAGGTTGGGGTATCCGCTCACGCTGGTGCCCAGGTAGGCGCGGCGGCTGTCGGCCCAGGCGTCGGCCAGGGGAGTGCCGTGGGCACCGTGCAGGCGCCGGGCGAGGGCGAGTTCGCCGATGTGGTAGCCGGTGGCGAGGACGATGACGTCGGCCGGGGTGCGGCTGCCGTCGGCGCCGACGACGTGCGGGCCCTCCACCGCGATCGCCCGGGTGGGATGCAGGCGGACGTTGGGCCGGGTGAGGGCGGGGTAGTAGGTGTCGGAGGCGATCAGGCGGCGCCCGCCGAGCCGGTAGCCGGGGGTGAGGGCCCGGCGCAGGGCGGGGTCCGGCACCGAGGTGCGCAGGTGGAGGCGTGCCGCGGCTTCCAGGGGCCGGAGCAGGTGTGGGTGACGCATAGGGACGCCGATGGCTTCCTGGGTCCACTGGTGCAGGCCGCGGAGCGCCTGCCGGGCCGCCGGGTGGCGTCCGAGGAACCGGTGCAGGCCCGGGGGGAGCGGGTAGTCCGGTCGAGGGAGCACCCACTGCGGTGTGCCCTGGAAGACGTCGATGCGGGACGCCAACGGCTGTATCTCGGGCAGGAATTGGACGGTGGATGCCCCGGTGCCCACCACGGCGACGCGGCGTCCGGTCAGGTCGACGTCGTGCGCCCAGCGGGCCGAGTGGAAGACGGGACCGGGGAAGCCGTCGAGTCCGGGGAGGTCGGGGTGGCGGGGGCGGTGCCAGGGGCCGGTGGCGACGACGACGGCCCGGGGCGTGTACGTACCCGCGGTGGTCCGCAGGTTCCAGCGGTGGGTGCCCGCGTCCCAGCGGGCGGCCAGCACCTCGGTGTCGTAGCGGATCGCCCTGCCCACGCCGTGCGTTGCCGCGGTGGCGTCGAGGTAACGGAGGATCTCGGACCGGTCGGCGTAGCACCGGGGCCAGGGGTGGGGTGCGAAGGAGTACTCGTACAGGACGGCGGGGACGTCGCAGCCGCAGCCGGGGTAGGTGTTGTCACGCCATGTCCCGCCGAGACGGCCGGACTTCTCCAGCACCACGACATCGCCGAACCCGGCCCGGCGCAGCGCGATCACGGCGGCCAGGCCGGACAGGCCTGCTCCGATGACGGCGACGTCGGCCGCGTGGCGCTTGCTGTCGGTGGTCTCCCCGGACACCGGCGCTCCCATCCCTCAGGGTGATGGAGCGTAGCGGCAGGGTGACCGTGGTGAGGCGATATGACCGGAAGATTCTTCGTGCGAGTGGTTTTCCGGACAGGGGATAGCCGACTCTGTCTTTGTGATCGGCTCCTCTTCGTGATGATCCGGGCCTCCGGCGCACGCGGGCCGGAACGGCCGTCGGGTAGCGTGCCGGACAGGGAATGATCTTCCGATGAGGGGTTTGGGGTGCCGCCCGCATGATCCGGACGCTCTTCTGCATAGCTGTGACACAGGAGTTCTTCAGCGCCGGCGAGGAGGAACGCGCCGCTGTGATGGAGGCCATCCCCGTCGCGTTCGACGACCTCGCCGGGCGCTTCGGTGTCACCGTACTGGGCACCTTGGACGACGACCGGACCGTGGTCGGCGCATCCGGCGGCTGGCCCTGGACGTCGTACATCCTGGCGGACGTGCCCGACATGGCCGCGGTCGAAGGCGTCTGCGGCATCTTGCGCGAGACCCGCGTCGGCGACGGGCGCCTGTGGCGGTACCTGCGGATCGAGGCCAGAGTCGGCCGGGAGCTGTTCTTCGGCAGCCGGTGACGTCCCCTGAGCGTCCGTCAGCGGACGAACTTCCAGGTGATTCCGTTGATCACGCCCCGGTCGAGCGGTGCCAGCTTCTGGAACGCCGTTTGGCTGAGGTCGATGTGCGTCGGGTCGCACGAGGGACACTTGTCCCTGACCGGCACCCTGATGGTCTTGCCGTTGTAGGCGACTTCCACCGACACGCCCTTGCAGAGGGGGTCGTTGTTCGGATTGGGGGAGGTCCACCACGAGGCCGGAATCGCGACCAGGTCCTGCGCGGTCGCGTCGATCGGCGTTCCGCAGGCGCCGTAACCCTTGTCGGTGTAGTAGGTCATCTTGCCGTTCATGGGCCGGCCGATCGGGACGTCGGCCGCTGCCGTTCCCGCGCCGATGGCTATACCGGTGACGGTGGCCACCAGGGCGGTGACGGCATATCTCACGCGTCTCAATTCACGCACGATGTCTCCTGGTTCAGGGGGAAAGCAGGGGTTCCTGCTCGAACATGAGTGCCATGTCTCCCAATCGCCCCGCAACCCCCTGAGGCGACAGTTGTCCTGAACTCGTTGATGCATGAACAGAGTTAGGCCGGAGATGACGCATGTCGTTGACAGCGATCACTCGGGACTATTCACTGCGCGGTGGTATGAGGCACTCAACCCCCCTTGGAGCAGCCGTGAGAAGAATGCGCACCGCCACCCTGCTGTCCGCCGTACTGGCCCTGGCCGGAACGCTGTTCGTCGGGCCCTCCGCCACGGCGAGCGCCGCCGGGCCCTGCGACAGTGCGGCCAACTGGGCCGCGGGCACCTGGTATCCCGCAGGAACGGTCGTCCGGTACAACGACGGCCGGTACTACGTGGCCGAGCACGACAATCCCGGCTACGACCCGGTCATCAGCACGTGGTACTGGGACCCCTACACCTGCCAGGGCGGCGGCACCCCGCAGCCGGGCGGTTTCCCGGTGAGCGAGGACCAGTTCCGGCAGATGTTCCCGAACCGGAACTCCTTTTACAGCTACAGCGGCCTGACCGCCGCACTGGGCGCCTACCCGGGCTTCGCCAACACCGGCAGCGCGGAGACCAGGAAGCAGGAGGCCGCCGCCTTCCTCGCCAATGTCGGCCATGAGACCGGCGGACTCGTCTACATAGTCGAGCAGAACACCGCCAACTACTCCCACTACTGCGACCGGAACCAGCCCTACGGCTGCCCGGCCGGCCAGGACGCGTACTACGGTCGCGGGCCGCTCCAGATCAGCTGGAACTTCAACTACAAGGCGGCGGGCGACGCCCTCGGCATCGACCTGCTCAACAAGCCGTCTCTTGTGCAGACCGACTCCGCCGTCGCCTGGAAGACCGCATTGTGGTACTGGAACACCCAGCGGGGACCCGGCAGCATGACGCCGCACGAGGCCGTGGTGAACGGCCGCGGGTTCGGCGAGACGATCCGCAGCATCAACGGTGCCGTGGAGTGCAACGGCGGCAATCCCGCCCAGGTGCAGAGCCGGGTGGCGAATTATCAGCGCTTCACCCAGATCCTCGGTGTGGCGCCGGGCGGCAATCTCTACTGCTGAATGGTGGCTCGGTCGACGGCCTTCCACGGGCCGACTGCGAGTCTTCCCGTGGCGCCGAGGTCGAGTTCCGGTGTCACGATCACCGGCGGGGATGCGGGCCCGGCCTTGACCCTGACGTACGGGACGTTCACGGCTGTGCCCGCGCCGGCGGTGTTGCGCCACACCAGACCGGCGGACGCCGACTCACCCGGAGCCAGGTCCACCGGCTCGGGCGGATTCTCGAAGCCGGTCCCCGAGGCGACGTCCTTGACGTCGTGCAGGATGTCGATGCCGGAGACCGGCTTCCTGCCCTCGTCGAGGAGTTCGACGAGCGGGGAGCCGTCGAGGTGGTAGGTATCGGTTCCGCAGTTCGTCAGGCGAACCCCCACGACGCGGAGTCCCATGGCGGCGTTGCCGTCGTCGGCCGAGATGCGGATACCCGAAGGCGGGCAGGAGCCCGTGACGGCCGGTGCCTCGGCCGAAGGCACGCGTCTGACTTTGGTGATCTGCACGTGCTTCCCGTCGTGCGCACTGCCGGGCGTGAGGCTCACGGGCACGGTCCCCTGCACGGTACGGCCGGGAGGCACCGACGGCACCGTTTGCTGCATGCTCTCCAGCGCTGCTCCGGAGGCGGACGTCACCGTGAACGTGACGGTGTACGTGAACGGTTCGGACTCGTGGTTGGTGACCGTGAAGGCGGCGTCGTGTGAGCGACCGACCGGGCCGGTGACCCTCACGCCGTCCTGCTCGGAGCCGGCGGGATCGGCAGGAACGTCCGTCGACGGGGCGGAGTTCCGTGACCCGCACGCCGTCAGGAGGACGGCACTTGCGGCCACGGCGATGACGGGACGGGCTCGGGCGGCGGTACGCATCCGAACATTTCACCATGCACGGTTCACGGCAAGGGCATGAGCCGGTAGAAGACGGTGGCGACCAGGTCGCGGGCATAACCCGCGTCGAGCGGCCCCGGGCGGAAGAGGACCCGGTACATCATCGGGGCCACGACGTGGTCCATCACGGTCTCGGTCCCCGGTACGTGCTCGCCGCGCTCCGCGGCCCGCGCGAGGATCGCCTCGACCTGCTCGTGCGCGTACCCGGAGCACTGCCCGGCGTTGGGCCCGTCCGGGTCGCCCGCGAGGGCGTCCCGGACGTAGGACCGGCCCGCCGGGGAGGACATCTCCTCCAGGAAGGCAGCTGCCCAGTGCTCCAGGTCCGCGCGCAGGCTCCCGTGGTCCGCCGGGGAGCCCTCGGGCCGCAGCCGCTCGACGGCGACGTCCGAGAGCAGTGCCTGCAGATCGCCCCAGCGCCGGTAGACGGTCGACGGGGTCACCCCCGCCCGGGCCGCGATCGACGGGACGGTGAGAGCGGCCTGTTCGGCCTGCAGCTCGCGCACGGCGCGGTGCACCGCCTCCTGGACCCGGGCGCTGCGGCCCCCGGGGCGGACTGCTGGTCTGGGGGTCATGCCCTCCACCCTAACGCAAAGCTGTTGCGCGATCTGCTGCGTCCTCGAAGGCGCGTCCGACGCGCAGCACGGTCGCCTCGCCGAGCGGCCGCCCGATGAGCTGCATGCCGATGGGCAGCCCGGCGGCGTCCGTGCCGACCGGCAGGGACAGCGCCGGTGCGCCGGTGATGTTCGCCGGGGCCGACAGCCGTACGTAGGCGTCGGACACGGTCTCCACGCTCCCGTCCGGCCAGGTGATCGACGGCTGGTCGCTCCGGGCCGCGACCGCCGGCACCGTGGGTGCCGCGATCACGTCCACGTCGCGGAACAGCTGCGCCCACGCCTCCTGCATGAGGGCGCGCGAGCGCTGGGCCCGCAAGTAGTCGCCCGCCAGGACGAGTTCGCCGGCCTCCAGCAGCACGCGCACGTCCGGTGCGTACAGCTCGGGGGACGAGCGGAGGGTCTCCTCGTGCGCGGCGCTGGCCTCGGGCACCATCAGCCCCCACTGCGTGGCCTGGAGGCGGTCGGCCATGGGGACGGTGATCTCCACCGGCTCGGCCCCGAGGTCCTGCAGGCGTGCGACGGCCGTTCGTACGGCCGCTTCCACCTCGGGCGTGACGCGGTCGAAGTAGTGGTTCCGCGGAATACCCACGCGCACGCCCGTCAGGTCCCGGTCGTGCGGTTCCGGCGGGGGCGCGTCATGACCGGTCAGTGCGGCGAGGACGAGTCCGGCGTCCCGCACCGTGCGGGTGAGGGGGCCGACGTGGTCCAGGGACCAGGACAGCGGGACCACCCCGTCGACGGGGACGAGCCCGTACGTCGGCTTGAGGCCCACGACCCCGTTGAGCGCCGCCGGGACGCGGATGGATCCGCCGGTGTCCGTGCCCAGGGTGAAGGTGGCCGTCCCGGCGGCGACCGCCACCGCCGAGCCGCCGCTGGACCCGCCCGCCACCCGGTCGGCGGCCCGGGCGTTGCGGGTCTGCGGGGTCGTCAGCCCGTAGGCGAACTCGTGCGTGTGGGTCTTGCCGAGCAGGACCGCGCCCGCCCGGGCGAGGCGTGCGGCGACGGTGCTGTCCCGCTCCGCCACGTGGCCCTCCCTGACCCGGGAGCTGGCCGTGGTCGGCATCCCGGCCACGTCGATCAGGTCCTTGAGTGCCATCGGGATGCCGTGCAGCGGGCCGCGGAGCCGGCCCGCCGCGATCTCCCGCTCCGCCTGCGCGGCGGCATGGCGGGCGGCGTCCGCCGCGACGCCGACGTAGGCGTTCAGGTGCGGCTCGACGGCCTCGATCCGGGCGAGGACGGAACCGGTGAGCTCCACCGGGGAGAGCTCGCGCCCGGCGATCGCCTCCGCCGCGTCGGCGAGGGACAGTTCATACGGTTCCATCGGTGTACCTGCTCTCCGGGTGGAAGGCGGCGGCGGGCGCGGTCTGACCGAAGTCGAGTCCGCGCAGGGCGCCGATGACGTTCTGGATGTGGTTCGCCGTGGCGGCGACGTCGGCGTCGCGCCCGGCTGCGAGTGCCAGGCCGGCCCGGCGGGCCCAGCGGGCCGCCTCGTCCGGATCGAGATCTGCTGTGGTCATGGGGTGTCCGGCCCTCCGGCTAAAAGCTTCATCATTGCGTTAGTGGAGCGTACGGGATACGATCTTCAAACGCAAACAATTTGCTTTTGGCTTTGACGGAAGGACCTTCGATGGACCGGCCCGCTTCGCACCAGCAGTCCACCGGCCACACCTGGACCGTGGGCGACCTCGTCGTGCACCGCGTCGACGAGATCGCCCTCCCGCCGCAGACCGGCGCCTGGCTGCTGCCTGCCGCCACTCCGGAGGCCGTGGACCGGCGGCCCTGGCTCCGGCCCGATTTCGCGGCCCCCGACGGCACGCTCCAACTGGCCAGCCACACCTTCGCCTTCGAGACCGGCGGCCTGCGCGTCCTCGTCGACACCGGCATCGGCAACGGCAAGACGCGCGCCAACCCGGCCTGGGACGGCCTCGACACCGACTACCTCCGGCGGCTCACCGACGCCGGCTTCCCGCCCGAGAGCGTCGACCTCGTCATCCTGACCCACCTGCACACCGACCACGTCGGCTGGAACACCGTCGCCACGGGCGACGGCGAGTGGACCCCCACCTTCCCCAACGCCCACTACCTCACCTCCCGTACCGAATGGGACCACTGGGCCGCCCAGGCCGGGGAGATGGAGGAGGCCCGCCGGCAGATGTTCCGCGACTCCGTCCACCCGGTCCGCGACGCCGGGCTCCTCGACCTGGCCGACGTGAGTGACGGGCCCGTCGACGTCGCGCCCGGCATCCGGCTGCTCCCCGCACCCGGGCACACCCCGGGCCAGGTCGCCGTGGAGCTCCGCAGCGCGGGGGAGTCGGCTGTGATCACCGGCGACTGCATCCACCACCCCGTGCAGCTGGCCGACCCGGAGGTCACCAGCTGCGTGGACATCGACCCCGGCCTCGCCGTCCGCACCCGCCGCGACCTCCTCGCCGCACTCGCCGGGACCGGCACCCTCCTGCTGGGCACCCACTTCCCGCCCCCCACCGGCGGGCTCGTCGTCGCCGACGGCGGCGGCTACCGGCTGGTCCCCGTGGCCTGACGGCGTCAGCCACCCTGTTCCTCGCTCAGTTCCAGCGCGGGGTGCGGCGCGCGCTGCTGGGCGGGGACGGGCCCGCCGGCTCCCCCGGTCAGGTGCCGTACCAGCGGGTTCACCAGAACCGTGGCCGTCAGTGCGGTCAACAGCAGTGCGGTGAAGAGCCGGTCGTCGACGAAGCCCGCGTCGCGGCCGAGGGTGAGCATGATGATCTCGCTCAGGCCCTTGGTGTTGACCAGGACGCCCAGGGTCGCCGCGTCCCGCCAAGGGTGGCGCAGGGCACGGGCGGTGAGGGCGGCTCCGGCGAACTTGCCGCCCCAGGCCACCACCAGGAACGTGGCAAGAGCGAGCACGCCGTGCAGACCGAGCCGGGTGATGTCGACGGTCAGGCCGGTGAGGGCGAAGAAGACGGGGATGAGCAGGGCGCCGGTGTGGTGCAGCGGGTTCTCGACGGCATGGCGCAGGCCGGGATCCAGGTCGCGGGGCATGACCAGGCCGAAGGCGAAGGCGCCGATGGCGGCGTGGATGCCCGCCCAGGCGGTGCACCACGAGGAGAGGAAGACGCCGCTGCTGACGACCATGATCAGCATCAGGGGCCGTGCGCCGTGCGGCCGTTGGCGGGCCAGGAAGGCGCGGAGCGCGGGGCGCACGGCGAGCAGCATGACCAGTGCGTAGGTGGTCAGCCGGGTCAGGGTCAGGGCGAGGCGGTCGGTGCCCAGCCCCTGTGCGACGGTCATCAGGGCGATCAGGGCGCACCAGGCGAGGACTTCGGTGATCGCTCCGCTCGCGGTGGCGATGGCCCCGACCGGTGTGGCCTGGAGACTGTTCTCGCCGATGATCCGGATCAGTACGGACAGCGCGCTCATCGACAGCACGATCCCCAGGAACAGGGCGAAGAGCAGCGGGGATCCGGACGATCCGGTGAGCTCCGGCCGCACGGAGAGGAGGGTGAAGGCCAGCGCCGTCGCGAGGGCGAACGGCACGGCCAGGGACGCGCCGGTGATGGCGAGGACGGAGCGGCCCCGTCCGCGCAGGGCCCGGAAGTCGAGTTCCCAGCCGGCGGCGAACATGAACAGGGCGATGCCCACGTTCGCGATCACCGACAGGTGCGAGCGGATCTCCTCCGGGAAGAGCGTGTCGGGCAGATCGCCCGGCAGGAGGCCGAGTGCGCTCGGCCCCAGCAGGATCCCGGCTGCGATCTCGGCGACGACGGCCGGTTGCCGCAGCCGGGCCCGTACGGGGGTCAGCGCCACTCCGACGAGCAGGACGAGGGCGATGTCGGCCAGGACGGCCGCGTCCAGCGAGGAACCCTTCACGGCCCTGTGCCTTCCTGGGAGTCGGGGGAGGGGAAGCCCGAACCAGGAAGACTGTAGGGGGCATTTACTGCGCGATGTTGGGTGTGTCCGGTGTTCCACCTGATTGAGCGATAAAGGGGGATCTCTTCACTTCTGCTGGAGTCCGCGCAGCGCGGCGTGCGGGGTGAGCCATCCGACGAGGCGGTCGCAGCCGGGATCCAGCACGGGCACGGGGGCGCCCCGCGAAGACACCAGCGTGGCCACGGCGGCGTGGAGCGGCATGTCCGGGCCGACGTGTGCGGTGAGCGCGGCGACCTGGCCGGTGGTGGGCGGGGGTTCGAGGTCGTTGACCGGCTCCTCGGCCAGGGCCCGGGCGATCCGGCCGGCGTCGACCGTGCCCAGGAAGCGGCCGGAGGAGCCGACGACGGGCAGTACACCGCACCCGGTCATGCCCAACCGCCGTGCCGCCTCGGAGAGTTCGGTGGCCGCGGGAAGCGGGTCGGGCGGCTCCTCCATGACGGTGGCGACGCTCCTGCCGTCGAAGCGCGGCCGTGGTGCGGAGCTGGTGATGTCGATGCCGCGGCGGCGCAGCCCGAGGGTGTAGACGGTGTCGCGGCAGAGCAGCCGGCTGGTGAGCGTCGCGGCGACGACCGCCGTCATCAGCGGCAGGACGACGGTGTATTCGGCTGTCAGCTCGAAGAGGACGACGGCCGCGGTGATGGGGGCGCGGGAGGCCCCGGCGAAGACCGCGCCCATGCCGACCAGCGCGTAGGCGCCGACGGTTCCCGCGGTGCCGGGGAGGAGGCGGTGGACGGCCGCGCCGTAGCCCGCGCCCAGCATGGCGCCGATGAACAGGCTGGGCGCGAAGACGCCGCCCGATCCGCCGATGCCGATGGTGAGGCTCGCGGCGAGCACCTTGCCGACGAACAACAGCAGCAGGAACGCCGGGAGATACCCGCCGTGAAGGGCCTTCTCCAGCACGGGGCCGCCCACGCCGTACAGCTCCGGCAGCGCCAGCAGCAGCGCCCCCAGCAGCAGTCCGCCGACGGCAGGGCGCAGCCATCGCGGCCCGCGCCAGAGGCGGTCGCAGGCACCCTCCACCAGGCACAGCGTGCGGGTGAACCCCGCCCCCACCGCTCCGGCCGCCACGCCGAGGAGGGCGAAGAGCGGGAACTGCACGAGGTGGCCGACGTGGAAGGGCGGGAGGGCGAGGAAGGCGGTGGTGCCGAAGGCCGCCCGGCCGATCACGTCGGCGGTGACGCTCGCGAGCGTCACGGCGGCGAACGCCTCGACGGTGAAGTCCCGCAGGACCAGCTCCATCGCGAAGAACACCCCGGTCAGGGGCGTGTTGAAGGTGGCGGCGACCCCGCCGGCCGCGCCGCAGGCCGTGAGCAGCCGCATCCGGTGCCCGTCCGCCCGGGTCACCCGCCCGGCGGCGGAGCCGAGGGCGGAGGCGAGCTGGACGACGGGCCCTTCCCGGCCGAGGGAGCCGCCGGAGCCGATGCACAGCGCGGAGGCGAGGGCCCCGGCCACGCCGGCGCGGGGGTCGATCCGGCCGCCGCGCCGCGCGACGGCAAGCATGACCTCGGCGACGCCGTGGCCACGGGCCTCCCCGGCGGAGCGGGCCGTCAGCGGGCCGTGCAGCAGGCCGCCGGCGACGGGGGCCAGGAGCACGAAGTACGGTCCCAGCCACGGCACATGGCCGTTGGCGGCACCTCCTGCGGCGGCGTAGTCGGCGTGGCCGGAGAACACCTGGGTGAGGATTGTGATCAGCCGGCGGAGGGCGATGGCGCCGAGCCCTGCCCCCGCGCCGACGAGCAGGGCCAGGATGCCCAGGGTCCAGGGCGTCCCGCGCGATATGCCGTCGGGGTCGGTTGTCGGTGTGCCGTTCATGGGCAAGTCCCCTTTCCGCCGAGCATTTTGCGGTAGCCGGAGGAGGCGGGAGAGGGGTGGTGAAGAGGCTGAGCAGGGGGGCGCGGTCGGGCATGCGCGCCCCGTAGGGGGAAACGGGCGGCCCCCGGCCGCAGTCGGGCCGGGGGCCTGGGCGCCGGCCGGATCAGACCCGGTCGGCGGCGATGAGCAGGTACTGGAAGCTGCCGTCCTTGTACGCGCTCAGGAAGGCCTTCTCGATGCCCGTGGCCAGCGGCGACTGGGCGCGCAGCTCCCAGTAGGGGATGGTGGCCTCGGTGAGGTCCACCACGGCGGCCGGGACGAGGCGGTTGCGCGCCATCTCCTTGAAGTAGCTGCTGCGCGGGTGGATGTCGCAGATGTAGTGGGCGTTGATCTCGCTCACGGCCCGGGAGGGCAGCCCGTAGGTGTCGTTGTAGCAGCCGGTGATGGTCACGTACCGGCCGCCGTGCCGGAGCATGCGGGCGTACTCCGGGAACAGCTGCGAGAGGTCCACGTACATGGTGCTCTCGTTGTTCCAGATCGACCGGAAGCGCCCCGACTCGAAGCCGGTGTCCAGCATGTTCTTCAGGTGGAAGCGCACTTTGCCGGCCACGCCGCGCTTCTCCGCCTGCTCGTTGGCGAAGGCCACCTGGGTCTCGGAAATGGACACGCCGTCGACGTGGCAGCCGAACCGCTGGTTGGCGACGAGGCTGCCGCCCCCGCGGCCCGAGCCGGAGTCGAGCAGGTGGTCGTCGGGGGAGACGTTCCCCAGGTGGTTGAGCAGCAGGTCCGCCTGGGCGCACTCCAGGCGGTGGAGCTCGGCGGTGATCCGCTCGTCCCGCGTCTCCTGCGGCCCCTCCAGGACGGACCAGTCGGCGTCGCCGATCCCGTAGTGGTGGTGATAGATGCCGTCCACCTCGCCGAGGCGGAGATTGACGGGGTTCTTCTCGTGGTTCCAGTACTCGGCGACGGACCGCTGGTAGGCACTGGCGAGAACCGGGGCGAAGGTTTCCTGGACGGTCAACGTGTGTCCTCTTTCTGATCAGGATCAGGGATCGCTCAGGCCGGGCAGCAGCCTGGCGGACCAGAGGGTGGCGGCACAGCAGGAACGGCGCACGTTCATCCGTACGTAGGTGTGTGTGTTTATCGACGCGATCCGTGGTGCAGGTACGCCGGAAGGCACTCGCCGTGCGTGAGTGAGCCGCGTCTCACCGTGGCGGCACCCTCTTGCCTATGAAACGAGTTGCATAGAGGATCCGGCGTATGGCGCTCGAGCACGCGATCCTCGTCTCCCTGCTGGAAAAACCGGGCTCCGGCTACGAGCTGGCCCGGCGGTTCGACCGGTCGATCGGCTACTTCTGGACCGCCACCCACCAGCAGATCTACCGCGTCCTCAAGCGGATGGAGAGCGACGGCTGGGTCGAGGCCCGCGAGGTGGCGCAGCAGGGCAGACCGGACAAGAAGCACTACGCGGTCGCCGCTGCCGGCCGGGCCGCCCTCTCCGCGTGGCTGCACGAGCCGATCGAGCCCGAGAGTGTCCGGCACGACCTCGCCGTGAAGATCCGGGGAGCGGCCTTCGGTGATCTGTCCGCCCTCCTGCACGAGGTCGAGCGGTACCGGAAGGTGCACTCCGAACGGCTGGCGCACTATGCCGCCGGAGAAGTGCGCGACTTCACCGGGCCCGAGGCCCCCGCGGAGCCGGACGTCATGCAGGAACTGCAGCACGTCGTGCTGCGCGGCGGCATCGCCTACGAGCGGATGACGCTCGCCTGGCTCGACGACGTGCTCGCCACCCTCGACCGGATCCGCGAGCGCCCGGGCAGCTGAGCCCTACCCCACCACCACCCTGAGCCGGAAAGGCGAACAAGCAGCCATGGCCGACCCGCTTCTCTTCAACCCGCGCACCTACGACCCGGCACACTTCGACCCCGAGACCCGCCGGCTCCTGCGCGCCACCGTCGACTGGTTCGAGACCCGCGGCAAGCGCAAGCTGATCGAGGACTACCGGACCCGCACCTGGCTGGCCGACTTCCTCGAATTCTCCACCGAGGAAGGCCTGTTCGCGACCTTCCTCACCCCCGCCGCAGCCGCCGCGGGCCATGAGGACAAGCGCTGGGACACCGCCCGCATCGCCGCCCTCAACGAGATATTCGGCTTCTACGGCCTCGACTACTGGTACGCGTGGCAGGTCACCATCCTCGGCCTCGGCCCGGTCTGGCAGAGCGACAACGCCGCCGTCCGCACCCGCGCGGCCGAACTGCTCGACCAGGGCGAGGTGTTCGCCTTCGGCCTGTCGGAGAAGACCCACGGCGCCGACATCTACTCCACCGACATGCTGCTCGAACCCGACGGCGACGGCGGTTTCCGGGCCACCGGCTCCAAGTACTACATCGGCAACGGCAACGCCGCCGGCCTCGTCTCCGTCTTCGGCCGCCGCACCGACGTCGAGGGCCCCGACGGCTACGTCTTCTTCGCCGCCGACAGCCGCCACGAGGCGTACCACCTGGTGAAGAACGTGGTCGACTCGTCGAAGTACGTCAGCGAATTCCGCCTGGAGAACTACCCCGTCACCCCCGGCGACATCCTGCACACCGGCCGCGCCGCGTTCGACGCCGCCCTGAACACCGTCAACGTCGGCAAGTTCAACCTGTGCACCGCCTCCATCGGCATCTGCGAGCACGCGATGTACGAGGCCGTCACCCACGCGCACAACCGCATCCTCTACGGCCGCCCCGTCACCGCCTTCCCGCACGTGCGCCGCGAACTGACCGACGCGTACGTCCGCCTCGTCGGCATGAAGCTGTTCAGCGCCCGCGCCGTCGACTACTTCCGCACCGCCGGCCCCGACGACCGCCGCTACCTGCTCTTCAACCCCATGACGAAGATGAAGGTGACCACCGAGGGCGAGAAGGTCATCGACCTGATGTGGGACGTCATCGCGGCCAAGGGCTTCGAGAAGGACACCTACTTCGCCCAGGCCGCCAGCGAGATCCGCGGCCTGCCGAAGCTGGAGGGCACGGTCCACGTCAACCTCGCGCTCATCCTGAAGTTCATGGGCAACCACCTGCTGGCCCCCGTCGACTACCCGCCCGTGCCGACACGGCTCGACGCGGCCGACGACGCCTTCCTCTTCCGCCAGGGACCGGCCCGCGGCCTGGGCTCGGTGCGCTTCCACGACTGGCGCGCCGCCTACGCCGCCTACGACCGTCTGCCGAACGTCGCCCGCTTCCGCGAACAGGCCGACGCCCTGTGCACGTTCGTCACCACGGCCGCGCCCGACGAGCGGCAGAGCCGCGACCTCGACCTGCTCCTGGCCGTCGGCCAGCTCTTCGCCCTGGTCGTGCACGGCCAGCTGATCCTGGAGCAGGCCGCCCTCGCCGGAGCGGAGGACGACGTGCTCGACGAGCTGTTCGCCGTCCTCGTCCGCGACTTCTCCGCCCACGCCGTCGAGCTGCACGGCAAGGACTCCGCCACCGAGGAGCAGCAGACCTGGGCCCTCGGCGCGGTCCGCCGCCCGGTCGTCGACGCCGCCCGCTCGGCCCGCGTATGGGAGCGCGTCGAGGCGCTCTCGGGCGCGTACGAGATGGCCCCGTAAGCGGCACACGCCCGGACACGGAAGGACCGCCGCCTCGTTGCGCGAGGCGGTGGTCCTCTCCGCGTCAGTCGATCGTGATGACCGCCGTCGGGCACCGCTCGGCGGCCTTCTCCACCGCCGCCCGCTGCTCCTCACCGGGAGCGGCGTCGAGCAGGATCACCGTGCCGTCCTCGTCGTTCTGGTCGAAGACGTCCGGGGCGAGGAGCACACAGGTGCCCGCGCCGCAGCAGAGGTCCTTGTCGATCCCGACCCTCATGCCGACCGCCTCCTCACCAGCGCACCGGCAGTCCGTGCACGCCGTACGTGACCATCATCTCCCGGGTGCCGATCTCCTCCGCCGGAACGGCGAGCTCCAGCCGGGGGAAGCGGCGCAGCAGCGACTCGTAGCCGATGGAGAGTTCCAGGCGGGCCAGGTGGTGGCCCATGCACTGGTGCGGGCCGCTGCCGAAGGCGACGTGACGGGTCGCGCCGCGCCGGATGTCGAAGGTGTCGGGGGCGTCGAAGCCGAGCGGGTCACGGTTGGCGGCGGGCAGCGACACCGTGACGACCTCGCCCTTGCGGATGGACTGCCCCTGGAACTCGAAGTCCTCGGCGGCCACGCGGATCGGGCCGACCTGCACCACGCTGAGGTAGCGCAGCAGCTCCTCGACGGCGTCGTCCGTCAAGGACCAGTCGGCGCGCAGGGCGGCCAGCTGCTCCGGGTGGCGCAGCAGGGTGTAGGTGCCCAGCGCCAGCATGTTGGTGGTGGTCTCCAGCCCGGCGATGAGCAGGACGATGGTGATGCCGAGCAGCTCCTCGTCCGTCAGCTCGGTCTCGACGGTGAGCCGGCCGAGGATGTCCGGGCCCTGGTCCTTGCGCGCGGCCGCGACCAGGGCGTTGAGCATGCCGCCGAGGATCGTCATCGACTCCTGCATCTCCTCCCCGCTGCTGGAGAGGCTGAAGAGCACGTCGACGTGGCGCCCGAACTCCGCACGGTTCTCCTCCGGCAGCCCGAGCAGCTCCGAGGTGACCAGCGTGGGCAGCGGCTTGGCGAAGGCCTGCACCAGGTCGACGGGCCCGCCCGCGCTCTCCATCTCGTCCAGCAGCCGGTCGGCCATCTGCTGCACGGCCGGGCGGAGTTCCCGTACCCGCCGGACGGTGAAGTGCTTGCTCAGCAGGCGGCGGTAGCGGGTGTGCTGCGGCGGGTCCATGTTGACGAACATGCCCTCCTGGGGGTGGGCATCGGTGCTCAGCTCGGAGCCGGGCACCTTCACCGGCGAGCGCTTCCCGGCCGGCAGCGAGCTGAACCGGACGTCTCCGAGTACGGCCCGCGCGGTCTCCAACCCGGTCACCAGACGGCCGACATGGCCGTCCGGATAGCGTAACGGGGTCATCGGGCATGTCTCACGCGCCTGCGTGAAAGGGGCGGGCGGGTCGAAGGGACAGCCCTCGGGGCGCGCCGTGGGAAAGGGCGGTGCTGCGTTCTGTTCGGCTTCTTGCAAATGCGTCATCGACGACGAGCCTCTTCACCGGAGAAAAGCGGGACAGAAAATACGAACTCCCGAAACCCTTCCCCAACTTCCCTAGGGTTCTCCTTAGAGATGGACACGCCACGGAGCGATGTCCGTTTGGGATTCCCCTAGACCTCATCCGCCACGGCCCCGGAACGCGCCCGGCGAGCCGAAACTGGGGGCACACGCGCCACGGGCAAGGTGTGGCGCCTTTTCTCTGTGTGGGTGGGTGGAGCACAACATGGTCGAGTCCGGGCTCAACGGGACTGGGAATCGGGCCGGTTCGGCGGCCGCGGCCGACGGCATCGCCGTCGTCGGTCTCGCCTGCCGGCTGCCGGGGGCCGCCGACCCGGCCGCCTTCTGGCGGCTGCTCAGCGAGGGCGCCGACGCGATCACCGACGTGCCCCCGGACCGCTGGGACGGAGCCGCGACGGCCGACGCCGACCCCACCGAGCCGGGCCGGACCGACATCCGCCGCGGCGGATTCCTCGACCGCATCGGCCACTTCGACGCCGGCTTCTTCGGGCTCTCCCCCAAGGAGGCCGCGGCCATGGACCCCCAGCAGCGGCTCGTGCTGGAGCTGGCCTGGGAAGCACTGGAGGACGCGCACACGCGCGCCGAGACGCTGCGCTCCACCCGCACCGGCGTGTTCGTGGGCGCGATCTGGGACGACTACGCGACCCTCCACTACCGCTCCGGGCTCACGGCCATCTCCCCGCACACCGTCACCGGCCTGCACCGCAGCATCATCGCCAACCGGGTCTCGTACTTCCTCGGCTTCAACGGCCCCAGCCTGACGGTCGATTCCGGCCAATCCTCCTCCCTGGTCTCCGTCCACCTGGCCTGCGAGAGCCTCCGCAAGGGCGAGTCCACGATCGCCCTCGCGGGCGGCGTCAACCTCAACATCGTCCCCGAGAGCACCCTGGGCGCGGCCAGGTTCGGCGGCCTGTCCCCGGACGGCCGCTGCTTCACCTTCGATGAGCGCGCGAACGGCTACGTCCGCGGCGAGGGCGGCGGCATCGTCGTCCTCAAGCCGCTGGCCCAAGCCGTTGCGGACGGGGACCGGATCCACTGCGTGATCCGCGGCAGCGCCGTCAACAACGACGGCGGCGGCGACGGGCTGACCGTCCCCCTGCAGTCCGGCCAGGAACAGGTGCTGCGGCTCGCCTACGAGCGGGCCGGGGTCGACCCCGCCCACGTCGGCTACGTAGAACTGCACGGCACCGGCACCAAGGTCGGCGACCCGATCGAGGCCGCCGCGCTCGGCGCGGTGCTCGGCACGCACCGCGACCGGGAACAGCCGCTGCGGGTCGGCTCGGCCAAGACCAACGTCGGCCACCTCGAAGGCGCCGCCGGCATCACCGGCCTGCTCAAGGCCGCCCTGGCCCTCAGCCACCGCGAACTGCCCGCCAGCCTGAACTTCGAGACCCCCAACCCCGCGATCCCGCTGGACCGGCTGAACCTCCAGGTACAGACCGAACACACCGCGTGGGACGGCCAGGACGGCCGCCCGCTGCTCGCCGGCGTCAGCTCGTTCGGCATGGGCGGCACCAACTGCCACGTCGTGCTCGCCGCACACGGCACCACGGCGGACGAGCCGGAACGCACCGCGCCCGCCGCCGGGCCGGACACCGCGCCGACGCCCTGGCCGCTGTCCGCCAAGACCGCGTCCGGGCTGCGCGCCCAGGCCGCCGCACTGCTCGCGCACGCCGAGGCCCGCCCCGGCCTCGCGCTGCCCGACGTCGGCTACTCGCTCGCCACCGGCCGCACCTTCTTCGACCACCGGGCCGTCGTCGTCGGCGAGGACCGCACGGACTTCCTGCGCGCCCTGCGCGAACTGGCCGCCGGCGGCATCGACGCCGCGCTGACCACGGGCCGCGTCACGCCGCGCGGCCGGGTCGCCTTCCTCTTCTCCGGCCAGGGCAGCCAGCGGGCCGGCATGGGCCGCGAACTCGCCGAGGCCTTCCCGGTCTTCGCCGCCGCGCTCGACGAGGTGTGCGCCCACCTCGCCCCCCGGCTGCCCAGGCCGCTGCGCGAGGTCATGTTCGCCCCCGAGGACTCGGAGGAGTCCGCCGAACTCGACCGGACCCTCTACACCCAGACCGCGCTGTTCGCCGTCGAGGTCGCGCTCTTCCGGCTGCTGGAGAGCTGGGGCATCACCCCCGACGTGCTCATGGGCCACTCCATCGGCGAACTCGCCGCCGCCCACGTGGCCGGCGTGCTCTCCCTCGCCGACGCCTGCGCACTCGTCGCCGCGCGCGGCCGCCTCATGCAGGAACTCCCCGCCGGGGGAGCCATGATCGCCGTCCAGAGCACCGAGGACGAGGTCCGCGCGCTCATCGGCGACCGCGGCGACCGCGGCGACCGCGTGAGCATCGCCGCGCTGAACGGCCCCGACTCCGTCGTCGTCTCCGGCGACGACGACCTCGTCACCGAGATCGCCGACGCCTGCGCGGCCCTCGGCCGCAAGACCAGCCGGCTGCGCGTCAGCCACGCCTTCCACTCCCCGCACATGGAACCCATGCTGGCGGAGTTCCGCAGCGTGGCCGAGAGCCTGACCTTCCACACCCCGCGCATCCCGGTCGTCTCCAACGTCACGGGCCGGCTCTCCGACACGTACGAGGGATGCACGGCCGAGTACTGGGTCCGCCACGTCCGCGACGCGGTCCGCTTCGCCGACGGCGTCGCCCGCCTCGACGAACACGGCGTCCGCACCTGCCTGGAACTCGGGCCCGGCGGCGTCCTGACCTCCCTCGCCCGCGCCTGCACGCCCGCCGACACCCTGTTCGTGCCCGCCCTGCGCGCCCGCCGCCCCGAGGCACAGGCCCTGCTGGCCGCGGTCGCCTCCCTGCACGTCCACGGCCTGGAACCGGACTGGCCCGCCCTGTTCGCCGGACACGACGCACGCAGGACGGCGCTGCCGACCTACGCGTTCGAACGGCAGCGGCACTGGCTGGACGAGACCACGTCCGCCGTCACCACCACCGCGCTGCCGGCCGTTCCGCAGCCGGAGGCGACGGCCGCCGCCGACAGCGGCACCGCGCCCGCCGGCGCCCTGGCACAGCGCCTGGCCGCCCTGCCCGAGGACGCACGCGACGACGCCGTCCTCGACCTGGTCCGCGCCCACATCGCCGCCGTCCTGGGCCACGCCGACGCCCGCCGGATCGAGACCGAATGGACCTTCAAGGACCTCGGCTTCGACTCCCTCAGCTCGGTGGAACTGCGCAACCAGCTCACCGAGGCCACCGGGCTGTGCCTGCCCAGCGGACTGCTCTTCGACCACCCCACCCCGGCCGCACTCGCCCGCCACCTGGGCACGGAGGCCCTGGGCCGCGGAACGGCCGCCACCGCGCACGGGCCTGCCGCCGACCCCGACGAGCCGATCGCCATCGTCGCCATGAGCTGCCGCCTCCCGGGCGGCGTCGGCTCGCCCGAGGACCTGTGGCGGCTGGTGTCCTCCGGCGGCGACGCCATCACCGGATTCCCCGCCGACCGCGGCTGGGACGTCGAAGCGCTCTACGACCCGGAGCCCGGCACACCCGGCAAGTCCTCCACCCGGCAGGGCGGATTCCTGCACGAGGCCGCCGAGTTCGACGCCGCCTTCTTCGGCATCAGCCCCCGCGAGGCCGCCGCGATCGACCCCCAGCAGCGGCTCGTCCTGGAGACCGCGTGGGAGGCCTTCGAGCGCGCCGGCATCGACCCGGCCTCGCTGCGCGGCAGCCGGGCGGGCGTCTTCATCGGCGCCACGGCGCAGGACTACGGCCCCCGCCTGCACGAGCCCGTGGAGGGCATCGAGGGCTACCTGTTGACCGGCACCACGACCAGCGTCGCCTCGGGCCGCGTGGCCTACTCGTTCGGCCTCGAAGGCCCCGCGGTCACCGTGGACACGGCGTGCTCGTCCTCGCTGGTCGCCCTGCACCTGGCCGTCCAGTCGCTGCGCAACGGCGAATGCACCATGGCCCTGGCCGGCGGCGTCACCGTGATGTCCACGCCCGGCATGTTCGTGGAGTTCAGCCGCCAGCGCGGCCTGTCCGCAGACGGCCGCTGCAAGGCCTTCGCCGCCGGGGCCGACGGCACCGGCTGGGCCGAGGGCGTCGGCATGCTCCTGGTGGAGCGGCTGAGCGACGCCGAGCGCAACGGCCACCGGGTGCTGGCCGTGGTCCGCGGGTCCGCCGTCAACCAGGACGGTGCGTCGAACGGCCTGACGGCCCCGAACGGCCCCTCGCAGCAGCGGGTCATCCGCCAGGCCCTGGCATCGGCCGGACTGTCGCCCACCGACGTCGACGCGGTGGAGGCGCACGGCACGGGCACGCGCCTGGGCGACCCGATCGAGGCGGAAGCCCTGATCGCCGCCTACGGACAGGACCGGGACGACGAACGCCCGCTGTGGCTCGGCTCGTTGAAGTCCAACATCGGTCACACGCAGGCCGCCGCCGGTGTGGCCGGTGTCATCAAGATGGTCATGGCGATGCAGCACGGCGTGCTGCCGCAGACCCTGCACGTGGACGAGCCGACCCCGCACGTCGACTGGACGGCGAGCGGCGTACGCCTGCTCACCGAGCCGGTGGAGTGGTCCGGTTCCGCCGGGCCGCGCCGCGCGGCGGTGTCGTCCTTCGGCATCAGCGGCACCAACGCACACGTCATCGTCGAGCACGTCACGACGAGCGAGAAGCCCGCCGTCGAGGCAGCGGCAGGCCCGGTTTCCTGGGTGCTGTCGGCAAAGAGCGAGACGGCGCTGCAGGGACAGGCGGAGCGGCTGCTGGCCTCCGTGGACGGTGACGCGCCGCTGACCGACATCGGCTTCTCGCTGGCCACGACGCGCGCCGCGCTGGAGCACCGGGCCGCGGTGGCCGGTGCCGACGCGGAGGAACTGCGGGCCGGACTGGCTGCACTGGCCGCCGGCCGGCCGGCGGCGAACGTGACCCTGGGACGCCCGGCGGGCGGCAAGGTCGGATTCCTCTTCTCCGGCCAGGGTTCGCAGCGCCTGGGCATGGGACGGGAGCTGTACGCGACGTACCCGGTGTTCGCTGCCGCGTACGACGAGGTGTGCGCGCTTCTCGAAGCCGCGGTCGATGTGGACTCGGAGGAGCTGAACCAGACCGGGTGCACCCAGCCCGCGCTGTTCGCCATCGAGGTGGCGCTGTTCCGGCTGCTGGAGTCCTGGGGCATCCGGCCGGATTACGTGGCCGGTCACTCGGTGGGCGAGATCGCCGCCGCGCATGTGGCGGGTGTGCTGTCGCTTGAGGATGCGGCGAAGCTGGTGTCCGCCCGTGCCGCGCTGATGCAGGCGCTGCCCACCGGTGGCGCGATGGTGGCCGTCCAGGCGACGGAAGCGGAAGTCCTGCCGCACCTCACCGACGAGGTCGGTATTGCCGCCATCAACGGCCCGCAGTCCGTGGTCATTTCGGGCGCCGAGAACGCCGCGACGGCGATAGCGGAGGCGTTCGCTCAGCAGGGCCGTAAGACGTCCCGGCTGAAGGTCAGCCACGCGTTCCACTCGCCGCTCATGGACCCCATGCTCGACGACTTCGCGGCGGTCGTGCACGGCCTGACGTTCAACGAGCCGTACATCCCGGTCGTTTCGAACCTCACCGGCGAACTCGCCGAGCCCTACACCGCCGAGTACTGGGTCGGACACGTCCGCGAGGCAGTGCGTTTCGCCGACGGTGTGCAGACCCTGCACGACCTCGGCGTGACCACCTTCGTCGAGATCGGTCCCGGCGGCGTCCTGAGCGCCCTGGTGCAGGGCTGCGTGGACGGTGCCCTCACCGTGCCCGTCCTGCGCGCCGACCGTCCCGAGCCGCACGCCGTCGTCACCGCCCTCGGGCAGCTCCACGCCCACGGCGTCTCCCCGGACTGGCACGCCTTCTTCACCGGCGCCCGCCAAGTCGGCCTGCCCACCTACGCGTTCCAGCGCGAGCGCTACTGGCTCGACGCACCCCGGGCGGCCTCCCTCGGCGCCGTGGGCGTGCTGGACGCCGAGTTCTGGGACGTCGTCGAGAGCGAGGACCGCGAGTCCCTCGGCGCCCTCCTGGGGCTGCCGCCCGCCGAGCTGGACGTGATCGCACCCAAGCTGTCCGGCTGGCGTCGGCAGCGGCGCGAGCAGTCCGCCGCCGACGGCCGCCGCTACCGCATCTCCTGGCAGCCGCTCGGCGACACCAAGGCCGTCCCGTCGGGGACCTGGCTCTTCGCGGTCCCCGAGGAGACCGCGTGGACGACGGCGATCCGCACCGGACTCGCCGGACTCGGCGTCGACCTCGTCCCGGTCGTCCTGGCCGGGGACACCGACCGCGCGACGCTGGCCCGGACGCTCACCGAGGCCGGACAGGCCGAGGGCGTGCTGTTCGCCGCGGCAGGCGCGGATGCCCTCCAGCGGCTCGTCCTGCTCGTACAGGCCCTCGGCGACGCCGGGACCGAGGCCCCGCTGTGGTGCGTGACCGGCGGCGCGGTGTCGACCGGCGCCCCGGACCCGGTCACCGACCCCGCCGCCGCACAGATCTGGGGCCTGGGCCGGGTCGTCGCCCTGGAACAGCCGCAGCGCTGGGGCGGGCTCGTCGACCTGCCCGCCGACCCCGACCCCCGGTCCCTGGAGCGGCTGGCCGGCCTGCTGACCCAGGCCGACGAGGACCAGCTCGCCGTACGCGCCTCCGGCGTCTCCGGCCGCCGGCTGGTGCGCGCACCGCAGAGCGCGGCACCGGCGGACGCGCCCTGGACGCCGCGCGGCACCGTGCTCGTGACCGGCGGCACGGGCGCGCTCGGCGGGCACGTGGCCCGCTGGCTCGCCGCCGCCGGAGCCGAACACCTGCTGCTCACCAGCCGCCGCGGCCCCGACGCCCCGGGCGCCGCCGAACTCGCCGCGGAACTGGAGGAGTCGGGCGTCCGCGTCACCGTCGCCGCGTGCGACGCCGCCGACCGGGACGCGCTGGCCGAGCTGTTCGACCGGCACACCGTGAACGCCGTGGTGCACACCGCCGGTGTGCTCGACGACGGCCTCGTCGAATCGCTCACGCCCGAGCGGCTGGACCACGTGCTGCGCCCCAAGGTGGACGCCGCGCTCCACCTGCACGAGCTCACCCGGGACCGGCACGACCTCGACGCCTTCGTGCTGTTCTCCTCGATGACCGGCGTCTGGGGCAACGGCGGCCAGGGCGCCTACGGTGCCGCGAACGCCTTCCTCGACGCACTCGCCGAGCAGCGCCGCGCGGACGGCCTGCCCGCGCTGGCCGTCGCGTGGGGACCCTGGGCGGACGGCGGCATGGCCGACGGCGCCGCCGGCGACCACCTGCGCCGGCGCGGCATCCGGGCACTCGAGGCCCGGCCCGCCATCGCCGTGCTGCACGGCGCGCTGACCCACGGCGAGACCGCCGTGACCGTCGCGGACGTCGACTGGGACCGCTTCGTCCCGGCCTTCGCCACCACGCGCCCCTGCCCGCTGCTGCTCGGGGTGCCCGAGGCCCGCCAGGCCCTCGAAGCCCTCGCCCGGGACACCCGGAGCACCGAGGTGCCCGCGTCCGCACTGGGCCGCCGCCTCGCGGGCGCCGCACCGCGGGAACAGGACCGCATGCTGCTGGACCTGGTCCGCGAGCAGTCCGCCGCCGTCCTCGGCCACACCGGCAAGGGCGCCTTCGAGGCCGACCGGACGTTCCGCGAGACCGGCTTCGACTCGCTCACCGCCGTCGAACTGCGCCACCGGCTCAACGCGGCCACCGGCCTCAAGCTGTCCGCCACGCTGGTCTTCGACCACCCGACCCCCACCGCCCTCGCCCGCCACCTGCGCGAGGAACTCCTCGGCCGGCACGGGCAGGAGGCGGACGCCGGGCAGATCACGGGCGTCGTGACCGACGAGCCCATCGCGATCGTCGGCATGAGCTGCCGCTTCCCCGGCGGCGTCGAGTCGCCCGAGGACCTGTGGGAGCTGCTGCACTCCGGCCGCGACGCGGTCTCCGGGTTCCCCACCGACCGCGGCTGGGACATCGGTTCGCTCTACGACCCGGACCCCGACCGGTCCGGCCGGACCTACGCGTGCGAAGGCGGCTTCATCCGGGGCGCCGACCGCTTCGACGCCGGTCTCTTCGGCATCTCGCCGCGCGAGGCACTGGCGATGGACCCGCAGCAGCGGCTGCTGCTGGAGGCGTCCTGGGAGGCCTTCGAGCGCGCGGGCATCGCCCCCGCGTCCGTCCGCGCCAGCCGGACCGGTGTCTTCATCGGCACCAACGGCCAGGACTACGCCAACGGACTGCGCAACGCGCCCGAGGAGATCGAGGGTTACGCCCTCACCGGCAAGGCGGCCTCGGTCGTCTCCGGCCGCATCTCCTACACCTTCGGGCTGGAGGGCCCGGCGGTCACGGTGGACACGGCCTGTTCGTCGTCCCTCGTGGCCCTGCACCTGGCGGTGCAGTCGCTGCGCAGCGGCGAGTGCTCGATGGCCCTCGTCGGCGGTGTCACCGTGATGACCACGCCGGACATGTTCGTGGAGTTCAGCCGCCAGCGCGGCCTGTCGCCCGACGGCCGCTGCAAGGCGTTCGCCGCCGGTGCCGACGGCACGGGCTGGGGCGAGGGCGTGGGCCTGCTCCTGGTGGAGCGGCTCTCCGACGCCCGCCGCAACGGCCACCAGGTGCTGGCGGTCGTCCGGGGCACGGCGGTCAACCAGGACGGCGCCTCCAACGGCCTCACCGCTCCCAACGGCCCGTCGCAGCAGCGCGTGATCCGGCAGGCGCTGACGTCGGCCGGTCTGTCGCCCGCCGACGTGGACGCCGTCGAGGCGCACGGCACGGGCACCAAGCTGGGCGACCCGATCGAGGCGCAGGCGCTGCTCGCCACCTACGGCCAGGAGCGGCCCGAGGACCGGCCGTTGTGGCTCGGCTCGGTCAAGTCCAACATCGGTCACACGCAGGCCGCCGCGGGCGTGGCCGGCATCATCAAGATGGTCATGGCGATGCGGAACGGCGTGCTGCCGCAGACGCTGCACGTCGACGAGCCGACCCCGCACGTCGACTGGACGGCCGGCGCGGTGCGGCTGCTGACCGAGGCCGTGGAGTGGCCTGCGGGCGACCTCCCGCGACGGGCAGCCGTGTCCTCCTTCGGCATCGGCGGCACCAACGCGCACTCCATCATCGAGGAGGCGCCCGCCGTCGCCGCCGCCGGGCCGGTGGAGCAGCACCGCCCGGCGTCCGTGCCGTGGGTGCTGTCCGGCAGGACCGAGGTCGCGCTGCGCGCCCAGGCGGAACGGCTGCTGGCCGCCGCGGACAGTGCGGCGCCGCTGACCGACGTCGGCTTCTCGCTGGCGGTCACCCGGTCGGGGCTGGAGCACCGGGCAGCGGTGGTCGGCGCCGACGCCGAGGAGCTGCGGGCGGCACTGGCCGCACTCGCGGCCGGCGAGTCCGCGGCCAACGTGGTGCTGGGCCGGGCCCGCTCCGAGGGCAAGGTCGCCTTCCTCTTCTCGGGCCAGGGTTCGCAGCGCCTGGGGATGGGGCGGGAGTTGTATGCGGCGTATCCGGTGTTCGCGGCGGCGTACGACGAGGTGTGTGCGCAGCTCGGGGTGACGCTGGACGTCGACTCGGAGGAGCTGCACCGGACGGGTATGACGCAGCCTGCGTTGTTCGCGGTCGAGGTGGCGTTGTTCCGGCTGCTGGAGTCGTGGGACATCCGGCCCGATTGCGTGGCCGGTCACTCGGTGGGCGAGATCGCCGCCGCGCATGTGGCGGGTGTGCTGTCGCTTGAGGATGCGGCGAAGCTGGTGTCCGCCCGTGCCGCGTTGATGCAGGCGCTGCCTGCGGGCGGCGCGATGGTGGCGGTGCAGGCCACGGAGGACGAGGTGCTGCCGCACCTCACGGACGAGGTGGGCATTGCCGCCATCAACGGCCCGCGGTCGGTGGTGGTTTCCGGCGCCGAGGACGCCGCGCTGGCGATAGCGGAGGTGTTCAGGCAGCAGGGTCGTAAGACGTCCCGGTTGAAGGTGAGCCACGCGTTCCACTCGCCGCTGATGGACCCGATGCTGGACGAGTTCGCCGCTGTCGTGCGTGGCCTGACGTTCAACGAGCCGCAGATCCCGGTGGTGTCGAACCTGACCGGCGTGCTGGCGGAGGCGTACACCGCCGAGTACTGGGTGCGGCACGTCCGCGAGGCGGTCCGCTTTGCGGACGGTGTGCAGACCCTCGGCGACCTGGGCGTGACGACCTTCGTGGAGATCGGCCCCGGTGGCGTGCTGAGCGCCCTGGTGCAGGCGTGCACGGACGAGGCGGTCACGGTGCCGGTGCTGCGCGCCGACCGTCCCGAGCCGCAGGCCGTCGTCACCGCCCTCGGGCAGCTCCACGCCCACGGCATCTCCCCGGACTGGCAGGCGCTGTTCCCCGGCGCCCGGCGCGTCGCCCTGCCCACCTACGCCTTCCAGCGCGAGCGCTACTGGCTCGACGCCCCCGCCGCGGCCGGCGACCTGCGTGCCGTGGGACAGGGCGAGGCCGGTCACCCGCTGCTCGGTGCCGCCGTGCCGCTGGCCGACGGGGACGGGCAACTGCTCACCGGCCGGCTCTCGTTGCACACCCACCCGTGGCTCGCCGATCACGCCGTGAGCGGGGTCGTCCTGCTGCCGGGCACCGCGTTCGTCGAGCTGGCCATCACCGCGGCCGACGCCGTCGGCTGCGACCTGCTCGAAGAACTCACCCTCGAAGCACCGCTGCGCGTGCCCGAGCGCGGAGGCGTGGCCCTGCAGGTGCGCGTCGGCGCCGACGACGGCGCGGGCCGCAGACCGCTGACCGTGCACTCGCGCCCCGAGGACACGGACAAGCCGTGGGTGCGCCACGCCGCCGGCTCGCTGGCCACGGCCACGGGCCCGGTGAACGGCTCGCTCGCCGCATGGCCGCCCGCGGGCGCGCAGCCGGTCGACGTCGACGGCTTCTACGAGCAGCTCGCCGGCATGGCCCTCGACTACGGCCCCGTCTTCCGGGGGCTGCACGCCGCCTGGCAGGACGGCGACGACTTCTACGCCGAAGTGGAACTGCCCGGGCCGGAGCGGACGGGCGCAGGCGCCTACGGTCTGCACCCCGCCCTGTTCGACGCGGCGCTGCACACCGTGTGGCTGGGTGCGGTCGCACCCGAGGCCGGGACGGGCAACGGGCTTCTGCCGTTCGCCTGGAGCGGCGTGCGCCTGGCGGCCGCCGGGGCCTCCGCGCTGCGCGTGAAGGTCTCGCGCGCCGGTGGCACCACGGTGTCGCTGGCGCTGGCCGACGGCACCGGCGAGCCGGTCGCGCAGATCGACTCCCTGACGCTGCGCCCGGTCTCCGCCGACCAGTTGCGCGGCGGGGCCGGCGACGGCGACTCGCTGTTCGGTATGGAGTGGACGGCGATCGGTCTGCCGTCCGTCGTGGACGGCGCCCTGCGGATCGCGGCCTACGCCGACGTCACGGCGCTGCGGTCCGCGGACCCGGCGCCGGACGCCGATGCCGTGGTCGTCCCGTGCCCGACGGGCGCCGCCGAGGACACCGCCACCCGGGTCCGCGAGGTCACCGACGCCGTGCTGGAGCTGGTGCAGTGGTGGCTGGCCGAGGACCGCCCGGCGCGCCTCGTGCTGGTGACGCGCACCGGGGACCTCGCCCAGGCGGCGGTGCGCGGGCTGGTGCGCTCGGCGCAGAGCGAGAACCCCGACCGCTTCGTGCTGGTCGACGCCGACGAGGGCGCCGACCTCGACGGCACGCTGCCCGGAGTGATCGCCTCCGGTGAGCCGCAGGCCCGGGTGTCCGCGGGCGAGGTGCGCGTGCCGAGGCTGGCCCGTATCGCCGTCCCGGACGGCGCGGACCGGGAGCTGCCCGACCTCGGTTCCGGCACCGTCCTGCTGACCGGTGCGTCGGGCGGGCTGGGCGGGCTCCTGGCCCGGCACCTCGTCGCGCAGCACGGTGTCCGCAGCCTGCTCCTGGTCAGCCGCCGTGGCGGGGACGCCCCCGGCGCGGCCGGACTCGCCGCCGAGCTGGCCGAGGAGGGCGCCGACGTCGCCTGGGCCGCCTGCGACGTGGCCGACCGCGACGCCGTCCGTGAACTCCTGGCCGGGCGACGGCTGTCCGCCGTCGTCCACACCGCCGGCGTCCTGGACGACGGAGTCATCGGCGCGCTGACCCCCGAGCGGCTGGACGGCGTGTTCCGCCCCAAGGTCGACGCGGCGCTGAACCTGCACGAACTGGCCGGGGACGTGAGCGCGTTCGTGCTCTTCTCCTCGGCGGCGGGCACCCTCGGCACACAGGGCCAGGGCAACTACGCCGCCGCCAACACCTTCCTCGACGCCCTCGCCGAGCACCGCCGGGAGCAGGGCCTGCCCGCCACGTCACTGGCCTGGGGCCTGTGGGCGCAGGACAGCGACAGCGCGATGACCGGCAGCCTCGACCACACCGACCTCACGCGCATCAAGCGCATGGGCCTGGCGGCCATCCCGGCGGGGGAGGGCCTGCGGATGTTCGACGCCGGCCTCGCCACCGGCCGCGCGGCCGTGGTCCCGATCCGGCTCGACACCTCCGCCTTCCGCGACGGACAGGGACAGCCGGTTCCGTCGGTCCTGCGCGGCCTGGTCCGGGTCGCGCCGGCCCGGCGCGCGGCAGCGGCGGCGAAGGCCGCCTCGTCCTCCCTGGGACAGACGCTGGCCGGACTGCCGGAGGCCGAGCGCGAGCAGACGGTGCTGGAACTGGTCCGCACCGAGGTCGCCGCCGTGCTCGGGCACGCCGACGCCCGGTCGATCGGCGCCGACGACCCGTTCAACGACATCGGCTTCGACTCGCTGACCGCCGTCGAACTGCGCAACCGCCTCAACACGGCCGCCGGCCTGCGCCTCCCCGCCACGCTGATCTTCGACTACCCGACGCCCGTCGCTCTCGCCCGCTTCCTCACCACCGAGGCCGTCGGCACCGGCGGGACGGCGGCCGCCGCCGTCGCCACGGTCGCCGCCGGGACGGACGAGCCGATCGCGATCGTGGGCATGGCCTGCCGCTACCCCGGTGACGTCCGGTCGCCCGAGGATCTGTGGCAGTTGGTGTTCTCCGGCCACGACGCGGTGTCGGACTTCCCGGAGGACCGCGGCTGGGACGTCGAGAACCTCTACAACCCCGACCCCGAACAGTGGGGCACCAGCTACACCCGCCAGGGCGGCTTCCTCCACGAAGCGGCCGACTTCGACGCGGAGTTCTTCGGCATCTCGCCGCGCGAGGCGCTGGCGATGGACCCGCAGCAGCGGCTGCTGCTGGAGACGTCGTGGGAGGCGTTCGAGCGGGCCGGTATCGACCCGGCCTCGGTGCGCGGCAGCCGGACGGGTGTCTTCGCCGGCGTGATGTACCACGACTACGGCGGGCGCGTGCACACCTCCCCGGCCGGACTTGAGGGCTACCTCGTCAACGGCAGCGCGGGCAGCGTCGCTTCGGGCCGCGTCTCCTACACGTTCGGCCTGGAAGGCCCCGCGGTCACGGTCGACACCGCGTGCTCGTCGTCGCTGGTCGCGCTGCACCTGGCGGTGCAGTCGCTGCGCAGCGGCGAGTGCTCGATGGCCCTCGTCGGCGGTGTCACCGTCATGGCGAGCCCGGCGGTCTTCGTCGAGTTCAGCCGTCAGCGCGGGCTCTCGGCCGACGGCCGCTGCAAGGCGTTCGGCGCCGGCGCGGACGGCACGGGCTGGGCCGAAGGCGCAGGCATGCTGCTCGTCGAGCGGCTCTCCGACGCCCGCCGCAACGGCCACCAGGTGCTGGCGGTCGTCCGGGGTACGGCGGTCAACCAGGACGGTGCGTCCAACGGCCTCACCGCGCCGAACGGTCCCGCGCAGCAGCGCGTGATCCGGCAGGCACTGGCCAACGCGGGCGTGTCCTCGGACCAGATCGATGCCGTGGAGGCACACGGCACCGGTACGAAGCTGGGCGACCCGATCGAGGCGCAGGCGCTCCTCGCCACGTACGGCCAGGAGCGGCCGGAGGACCGTCCGTTGTGGCTGGGTTCGCTCAAGTCCAACATCGGCCACTCGCAGGCCGCCGCGGGCGTCGGCGGCATCATCAAGATGGTCATGGCGATGCGCCATGGCGTCCTGCCACAGACGCTGCACGTGGACGAGCCGACCCCGCACGTCGACTGGTCGGCGGGCGCGGTGCAACTGCTCACCGAGCAGATGGAATGGCCCGGTGCCACCGGGCCGCGCCGGGCGGCGGTGTCGTCCTTCGGTGTCAGCGGTACCAACGCGCATGTCATCGTCGAGCAGGCGCCTGCGGTGGCGGAGCTGCCTGCCGCGCCGAGCACTGATGTGGTCGTGCCGTGGGTGCTGTCGGCGAAGAACGAGGCGGCGCTGCGGGCGCAGGCGGAGCGGCTGCTGTCCGCCGCTGGCTCCGAACTGCCGTTGGCCGACGTCGGATTCTCGTTGGCGACGGCACGTGCGGCGTTCGAGCACCGCGCGGTCGTCGTGGGCCGGGACCGCGAGGAACTCCTCGACGGGCTGCACTCCCTCCTGCACGACCGGTCCGCTGGGCAGGTCGTCCAGGGCGTGGCTGCCGGGGGCAAGGTGGGCTTCCTGTTCTCGGGGCAGGGTTCGCAGCGGCTGGGGATGGGCCGGGAGTTGTCCGCGGTGTTCCCGGTGTTTGCGGAGGCGTACGACGCTGTTTGTGCACAGCTCGATGCCGCGGTCGATGTGGATTCGGAGGAGCTGAACCAGACCGGGTGCACGCAGCCTGCGCTGTTCGCCATCGAGGTGGCGTTGTTCCGGTTGCTGGAGTCGTGGGGTGTGCGGCCGGATTACGTGGCCGGTCACTCGGTGGGTGAGATTGCTGCGGCTCATGTGGCGGGTGTGCTGTCGCTGGAGGATGCGGCGAAGCTGGTGTCCGCCCGTGCTGCGTTGATGCAGGCGCTGCCTGCGGGCGGTGCGATGGTGGCCGTGCAGGCGACCGAGGACGAGGTGCTGCCGCACCTGACGGATCTGGTGGGTATTGCGGCCGTCAACGGCCCGCGGTCCGTGGTGGTTTCCGGTGCCGAGGACGCGGTGACGGCCATTGCGGCGGTCTTCGCCGAGCAGGGTCGTAAGACGTCGCGGCTGAAGGTCAGCCACGCGTTCCACTCGCCGCTGATGGATCCGATGCTGGACGACTTCGCCGCCGTCGTGCGTGGCCTGACGTTCAACGAGCCGCAGATCCCGGTGGTGTCCAACCTGACCGGCGTGCTGGCGGAGTCGTACACGGCCGAGTACTGGGTGCGGCACGTCCGCGAGGCGGTCCGTTTCGCCGACGGTGTGCAGACCCTGCACGGCCTCGGCGTGACCACCTTCGTCGAGATCGGCCCCGGCGGCGTCCTCAGCGGCATGACGCAGGGCTGCCTCGACGAGGCCCTCACCATCCCCGTCCTGCGCGCCGACCGTCCCGAGCCGCAGGCCGCCGTCACCGCCCTCGGGCAGCTCCACGCCCACGGCGTCTCCCCGGACTGGCACGCCTTCTTCACCGGTGCACGGCGCATCGACCTGCCCACCTACGCCTTCCAGCGCGAGCGCTACTGGCTCGATGCACCCGAGGCGCGCGGTGACGTCCGGGCGGCCGGCCTGGGGGCGGCGGACCATCCGCTGCTCGGTGCCGCGCTCGCGACCGCCGACAGCGGTGGCCTGCTGCTGACCGGGCTGCTCTCTCTCGACACCCACCCGTGGCTCGCCGACCACGCAGTGCACGGAACCGTCCTGTTGCCCGGCACCGCGTTCGTCGAGCTGGCCATCAGGGCGGGCGACGAGGTCGGTTGCGGGTGGATCGAGGACCTCACCCTCGAAATGCCCCTCGTGGTACCCGAGCGCGGAGGCGTCACCCTTCAGGTGGCGGTCGGCGCGGAGGACGAATCCGGCCGCCGGCAGCTGACCGTGCACTCACGCGTCGAGGACGGCGCCTGGGTGCGGCACGCGACGGGTGCGCTGTCCTCGGCAGAGGCGCCCGGTGCGGAGATCGGGGAGTGGCCGCCACCGCCGGCCGCGGAGGCCGTCGACCTGACTGCCTTCTACGAGGGCATGGCCGAACTGGGTCTGGAGTACGGTCCGGTCTTCCAGGGGCTGCGGTCGGTGTGGCGCAGCGGGGACGACGTCTTCGCCGAGGTGGCTCTCGCGGAGGGCACCGAGGCTGACGGGTTCGCCCTGCACCCGGCGGTGCTGGACGCCGCGCTCCACGCCCTGGCCGCCGGCGGGCTCGTCTCGCTCGCCGACGGGCCGCGGCTGCCGTTCGCATGGTCCGGTGTCGCCGTCCAGGCGGCCGGTGCGGCCATGGTCCGGGTGAAGCTGTCGCGGACGGGCACCGACGCAGTCACGCTGACCGTGACCGACGCGGACGGTGGCCCGGTGGCCTCGGTCGAGTCGCTGGCGCTGCGCGCCGTCTCGGCGGAGCAACTGCGCGGTGCCGGTGGCGGCGACCAGCTGTTCGGCCTGGACTGGACGCCTCTCGTCCTGCCTTCCACCGCGGACGCGTTGACGATCGAGTCCGTTGCGGACGTCGATGCGCTGCGGGAGTCGGCAGGGGAGTCGGACGTCGTTGTCGTCCCGTGCCCGGTGGGATCGGGCGACGACACGGCCGCCCGGGTCCGTGAAGCCGTCAACGCCGTGCTGGCGCTGGTGCAGTGGTGGCTGGCGGAGGACCGCCCGGCGCGGCTGGCGTTGGTGACGCGTCCCGGTGACCTCGCCCATGCCGCGGTGTGGGGTCTCGTGCGCTCCGCGCAGTCGGAGAACCCGGACCGGTTCGTGCTGGTGGAGGCGGAGGACATCGAGGCGGTGCCCGCCGTTCTGCCCGGCGTGATCGCTTCCGGCGAGCCGCAGTTCGCGGTGCGCGGCGAGGACGTGCTCGTACCGCGCCTGGCGAAGACGTCCGGGGCCGTCGTCGACGGGCCGGACCTCGGCAACGGCACCGTCCTGGTGACCGGTGCGTCCGGTGCGCTGGGCGGGCTCGTCGCCCGGCACCTGGTCACCACCCACGGCGTGCGCAGCCTGCTGCTGATGAGCCGGCGCGGTGCGGACGCCCCCGGTGCGGCCGAGCTGGAGGCTGAACTGGCAGGCGCCGGCGCCGAGGTGCGCTGGGCGGCCTGCGACGCGGCCGACCGGGACGCGCTCGCCCGCTCGCTGGCCGGCGTGCCGGTGACCGCCGTGGTGCACACCGCCGGTGTGCTCGACGACGGCGTGATCGCCGCGCTGACCCCGGAGCGGCTGGACGCGGTGCTGCGCCCGAAGGTCGACGCCGTGCTGAACCTGCACGAGCTGACCGGTGACCTGTCGGCGTTCGTGGTCTTCTCGTCGGTGTCCGGCATCCTGGGCAGCGCCGGCCAGGCCAACTACGCGGCCGCCAACACCTTCCTCGACGCCTTCGCCGAGTCCCGCCGTGCGCAGGGGCTCCCCGCCACCTCGCTGGCATGGGGTCTGTGGGAGCAGGGCAGCGGCATGGCCGACCGGCTCGACCAGGCGGACCTCGTCCGGCTCAAGAGGGTGGGCCTGGCCCCGATATCCGTCGACGAGGGCCTGCGGCTGTTCGACGCGGCACTGTCGGTGGACCGGGCGGCCGTCGCCCCGCTGCGGCTGGACCTCGGCGGGCTCCAGGGCACGGTGCCCGCGGTCCTGCGCGGGCTGCGCGGCCCTGTCCGGGGCACCGCGCGGCGCACGGCCTCCACCGCCCCCAAGGGGTCGCTGGGGCAGCGGCTGGCCGGGCTGCCGGAGGCCGAGCGCGAGCAGGCGGTGCTGGAGCTGGTGCGTACCGAGGTCGCCGCGGTGCTCGGACACGCCTCGGTCCAGGCCGTCCAGCCCGAACACGCCTTCCAGGACGCCGGTTTCGACTCGCTCACCTCGGTGGAGCTGCGCAACCGGCTGAACACGGCGACCGGGCTGCGACTCCCGGCGACCATGGTCTTCGACTACCCGACGCCCGTCGCCCTCTCCCGCTTCCTGCTCACCGAGACGCTGGGCGTCCAGGAGCAGCAGCCGGAGACCGCGGTCGTCACGGCCGCCGGGACGGACGAGCCGATCGCGATCGTGGGCATGGCCTGCCGGTTCCCCGGTGACGTCCGGTCGCCGGAGGACCTGTGGCGTCTGGTCGCCTCCGGCGGCGACGCGATCTCCGGCTTCCCGGAGGACCGCGGCTGGGACGTCGAGAACCTCTTCGACCCCGACCCCGACCGCTCCGGCAAGTCCTACGTGCGCCACGGCGGCTTCCTCCACGAAGCGGCCGACTTCGACCCGGCGTTCTTCGGGATCTCGCCGCGCGAGGCCCTCGCCATGGACCCGCAGCAGCGGCTGCTGCTGGAGACGTCGTGGGAGGCGTTCGAGCGGGCCGGTATCGACCCGGCCTCGGTGCGCGGCAGCAGGACGGGTGTCTTCGCCGGCGTGATGTACCACGACTACGGCGGGCGCGTGAAGACGGCGCCGGACGGCATGGACGCCTACCTGGGCAGCGGCAGCGCGGGCAGCATCGCCTCGGGCCGCGTCTCCTACTCGTTCGGCCTCGAAGGCCCTGCGGTCACGGTCGACACGGCGTGCTCGTCGTCCCTCGTCGCGCTGCACCTGGCGACTCAGGCACTGCGCAGCGGCGAGTGCTCGATGGCTCTGGTCGGCGGTGTCACCGTCATGGCGACTCCCTCGACGTTCGTGGAGTTCAGCCGTCAGCGCGGTCTGTCGCCGGACGGACGCTGCAAGGCGTTCGCGGACGGTGCGGACGGCACGGGCTGGGCCGAGGGCGCGGGCATGCTGCTCGTGGAGCGCCTCAGCGACGCGCAGCGCAACGGCCACCGGGTACTTGCGGTGGTCCGGGGCACGGCGGTCAACCAGGACGGTGCGTCCAACGGCCTCACTGCGCCGAACGGTCCGGCCCAGCAGCGGGTGATCCGGCAGGCGCTGGCGTCGGCCGGTCTGTCGCCGGCCGATGTGGACGCGGTCGAGGCGCACGGTACGGGCACGAAGCTGGGTGACCCGATCGAGGCGCAGGCGCTCCTCGCCACGTACGGCCAGGAGCGGCCGGAGGACCGTCCGTTGTGGCTGGGTTCGCTCAAGTCCAACATCGGCCACACGCAGGCGGCTGCGGGCGTCGGCGGCGTGATCAAGATGGTGATGGCGATCCGGAACGGTGTGCTGCCGCAGACGCTGCACGTCGACGAACCGTCGTCGCATGTGGACTGGTCGGCCGGCGCAGTGCAGTTGCTCACCGAGGCCGTCGACTGGCCTGAGAACAACCTGCCGCGCCGGGCGGCGGTGTCGTCCTTCGGCATCAGCGGTACCAACGCGCATGTCATCGTCGAGCAGGCGCCTGCGGTGGCGGAGCTGCCTGCCGCGCCGAGCACTGATGTGGTCGTGCCGTGGGTGCTGTCGGCGAAGACCGAACCGGCGCTGCGGGCGCAGGCGGAGCGGCTGCTGTCCTTCGCGGACGGTGACGCGCCGCTGGCCGACGTCGCGTTCTCGCTGGCCACCACCCGCTCGTCGATGGAGCACCGAGCGGCCGTGGTGGGGGAGGACCGGGAGGATCTCCTGACGGCGCTGCGTGCGCTGGCCGCCGGCTCCCCGTCCGCCCGCGTCGCCGTGGGCGAGCCGGGTGCCGGGGGCAAGGTGGGCTTCCTGTTCTCGGGGCAGGGTTCGCAGCGGCTGGGGATGGGCCGGGAGTTGTCCGAGGCGTTCCCGGTGTTTGCGGAGGCGTACGACGCTGTCTGTGCACAGCTCGATGCCGAGATCGATGTGGATTCGGAAGAGCTGAACCAGACCGGGTGCACCCAGCCTGCGCTGTTCGCGGTCGAGGTGGCGTTGTTCCGGCTGCTGGAGTCGTGGGGTGTGCGGCCGGATTACGTGGCCGGTCACTCGGTGGGTGAGATTGCTGCGGCTCATGTGGCGGGTGTGCTGTCGCTGGAGGATGCGGCGAAGCTGGTGTCGGCGCGTGCTGCGCTGATGCAGGCGCTGCCCACCGGTGGCGCGATGGTGGCCGTGCAGGCGACCGAGGACGAGGTCCTGCCGCACCTGACGGATCAGGTCGGTATCGCGGCCATCAACGGTCCGCGGTCCGTGGTGATTTCCGGTGCCGAGGATGCAGTGACGGCGATTGCGGAGCTCTTCGTTCAGCAGGGCCGTAAGACGTCCCGGCTGAAGGTGAGCCATGCGTTCCACTCGCCGCTCATGGATCCGATGCTGGACGAGTTCGCGGCAGTGCTGGAGGGTCTGTCCTTCAACGAGCCGCAGATCCCGGTGGTGTCGAACCTGACCGGCGTGCTGGCGGAGTCGTACACGGCCGAGTACTGGGTGCGGCACGTCCGCGAGGCCGTCCGTTTCGCCGACGGTGTGCAGACCTTGAACGGCCTCGGCGTGTCCACCTTCGTGGAGATCGGCCCCGGTGGCGTGCTCAGTGGCATGACGCAGGGCTGCTTGGACGAGGCCCTCACCGTCCCCGTCCTGCGCGCCGACCGTCCCGAGCCGCAGGCCGCCGTCACCGCGCTCGCCGAGCTGCACGTGCACGGTGTCTCCCCGGACTGGCGGGCGCTCTTCCCGGGTGCCCGTCAAGTCGACCTGCCCACCTACGCGTTCCAGTACGAGCGGTACTGGCTGGACGCGCCCGAGGAGTTCACCGGCGGTGCTGCCGCCACCGGACTCGGGCTGGGGGCGGCCGTGCACCCGCTGGCGGGTGCCACCGTCGCGCTGCCGGGCACCGGCGGGTTCCTGGTCACCGGGCGGCTCTCGCTCGCGACCCACCCGTGGCTCGCCGACCACATGGTCATGGGCAGCGTGCTGCTGCCGGGCACCGCACTCGTGGAGCTGGCGGTGCGTGCGGGCGAGGAGGCCGGCTGTGCGCGGATCGACGACCTGACCCTGGAGGCGCCGCTGATCGTCCCGGAGCGCGGCGGTGTGGCCGTGCAGGTGTGGGTCGGTGCCGAGGACGAGCCGGGCAGGCGCGCGGTGACCGTCCACTCGCGGCCGGACGATGCGCCGGACGACGCGTCATGGGTCCGGCACGCGGTCGGCTACCTGACGGACGAACTGCCGCAGCCGTCGCACGCAACCGCCTTCGAAGCGGCCGCCGGAGCGTGGCCGCCGCCGGGTGCCGAGGCCGTCGACCTGACCGCTTTCTACGAGGGCATGGCCGAACTGGGTCTGGAGTACGGTCCGGTCTTCCAGGGGCTGCGGTCGGTGTGGCGCAGCGGGGACGACGTCCTGGCCGAGGTGGCTCTCGCGGAGGGCACCGAGGCTGACGGGTTCGCCCTGCACCCGGCGCTGCTGGACGCCGCGCTCCATGCGATCGGCGCGGGCGGTCTCGTACCGGTCGACGACGGGCCGTTGCTGCCCTTCGCCTGGTCCGGGGTGAGCGTGTCGGCCGTCGGGGCGACGGCTCTGCGGGTCAAGGTCTCGCGGATGGGCACCGATGCGGTGTCGCTGGCCGTGGCCGATGCCGCGGGTGGCCTGGTGGCCACGGCCGACACGCTGTCGCTGCGGCCGGTGTCGCGGGAGCAGCTGCTCAAGGCGAGCGGTTCCGGCCGGCGTACCGAGGATTCGCTGTTCGGCCTCGCCTGGCAGCCGGTCTCCCTCGCCGAGGCGGACGAGCTCGACGTACGGGGCTACGCGGACCTGGCTGCGCTGGCCGCCGAGTCCGCCCTGCCCGACGTCGCGGTCGTCGCGTGCCCGGTGGGGACGGGCGAGGACGGCGCGGAGCAGGTGCACGCCGTCACCCGCGAGGTGCTGGCGCTGGTGCAGTGGTGGCTGGCGGAGGACCGTCCGGGGCGCCTGGCGTTGGTGACGCGTCCCGGTGACCTCGCCCATGCCGCGGTGTGGGGTCTCGTGCGCTCCGCGCAGTCGGAGAACCCGGACCGGCTGGTGCTGGTGGAGGCCGAGGACGCCGATGCGGCGACCCGGGTCCTGCCCGCCGCCGTCGCTTCCGGTGAGCCGCAGTTCGCGGTGCGCGGCGAGGACGTGCTCGTACCGCGCCTGGTGAAGGCGCCCGCGACCGCCGGGAGCACGCCGGACCTCGCTGCCGGCACCGTTCTGGTGACCGGTGCGTCCGGTGCGCTGGGCGGGCTCGTCGCCCGGCACCTCGTCTCCGAGCACAAGGTGCGCCGACTGCTGCTGGCGAGCCGCCGGGGCGCGGAGGCCGCCGGGGCGGCGGAGCTGACGGCCGAACTGGCTGGCTGGGGGGCCGAAGTCTCCTGGGCGGCCTGCGACATGGCGGACCGGGATGCCGTCTCCGCCATGCTGGCCGGGCTCGACGGGCGTCCGCTGTCGGCCGTCGTGCACACCGCGGGCGTTCTGGACGACGGGGTCGTCTCCTCGGTCACACCGGAAAGGCTGGCCGGTGTCCTCCGGCCCAAGGTGGACGCCGTGCTGAATCTCCACGCGTGCACCCGGGAAATGGGCCTGGCCGCCTTCGTGGTGTTCTCGTCGGTCGCCGGAATGGTCGGCAGCGCCGGTCAGTCGAGTTATGCGGCGGCGAATTCCTTCCTCGACGCCTTCTCGTCGTACCGTCGCCGGGAGGGCCTGCCCGCCACGTCGCTGGCGTGGGGAGTGTGGGAGGAGTCCGGTGCGATGACGGACGGTCTCGCCGAGGCCGACCGGGCCCGCATGGCGCGCAGCGGCGTCCTGCCGCTGTCGTCGGAGGAGGGACTGCGGCTGTTCGACCTGGCGTTGGCCACGGACGAGGCGGTGCTCGCCCCGGTGCGCATCGACACCGGTGCGCTGCGCGCCGGCGGGGTGCCGGCCGTGCTGCGCGCCCTGGCGCCGGCCGCGGTCCGCAGGGCGGCGCAGGCCGCTGCCGCACCGTCCGCGTCGTCGCTGGCGGAGCGGCTGTCCGGGCTGCCGGAGGGCGAGCGCGACAAGGTCGTCCTGGATCTGGTGCGGGCCGAGGTGGCCGCGGTGCTGGGCCACTCCTCGGAGCGTACGGTCCAGCCGGAACACGCCTTCCAGGACCTGGGATTCGACTCGCTGACGGCCGTCGAACTGCGCAACCGGCTCAACAAGGCGACCGGATTGCGACTGCCGGCGACGCTGGTCTTCGACTATCCGACGCCCGCTCTGCTGGCCCGGCAGGTGCTCACGGAGACCACGGATGCGGTCGAACCAGCCCTAGTGGATTCCCTACTTGCCCACCTCGACAGGCTCGAACAAGAATTGACCACGAAGTTGTCCATGGGTGATGCCCGCGACCGGATCGTGTCAAAGCTCCAGGAAGTGCTGGCACTTGCCGGTGAATCCGGCAAGGCGCCGGAGGGCTCCGGAATCAACGGCAGTGATCTGGAATCGGCCACGGACGACGAAATGTTTGATCTGCTCGGCAAGGAATACGGGATCTCCTGACGATTCCGGTGTCCCGGATATCCCTTGCCGATTTCCAAGTTTCCAAGTGGAATCTGCACAGGGGTAGGGGACGATTTCGGTGACGAACGAGGACAAACTCCGCTTTTTCCTGAAGCGAGTCACCGCAGATCTCCAGGAGACCCGGCGGCGTCTTCGCGACTACGAGGACGCCGCCGGGGAGCCGGTGGCCATCGTCGGCATGAGCTGCCGCTACCCGGGCGGCGTCCGCTCGCCCGAGGACCTGTGGGAGCTGGTCTCCACCGGCCGGGACGCCGTCTCGGAGTTCCCCGCCGACCGCGGCTGGGACCTGGACGCGCTCTACCACCCGGACCCGGAGAACCGGGGGACCAGCTACGCCCGCGAGGGTGCGTTCCTGCAGGACCTGGCGCGGTTCGACCCCGGTCTCTTCGGGATCTCGCCCCGTGAGGCGCTCGCCATGGACCCCCAGCAGCGGCTGCTGCTGGAGACGTCCTGGGAGCTCTTCGAGCGGGCCGGCATCGACGCCGCCTCGCTGGCGGGCAGCAGGACCGGCGTCTTCGCCGGCGTGATGAACCACGAGTTCCTCGCCGCCCTGCAGAACTCCCCGGAGGACCTGGAGGGTTACCTCGGCACGGGCACCTCGGGCAGCGTCGCCTCCGGCCGCGTGGCCTACACCTTCGGCCTCGAAGGCCCGGCTGTCACCGTGGACACCGCGTGCTCGTCCTCGCTCGTCGCCCTGCACCTGGCCGTCCAGGCCCTGCGCAACGGCGAGTGCTCGCTCGCCGTCGCGGGCGGTGTCACGGCCATGGTCGGCCCCGCCACCTTTGTCGGCTTCAGCCGCCAGCGCGGACTGGCGCCCGACGGCCGCTGCAAGGCGTTCGCGGCCGGCGCGGACGGCACCGGCTGGGGCGAGGGCGTCGGCCTGCTGCTCGTCGAGCGGCTCTCGGACGCCCGCCGCAACGGTCACGAGGTGCTCGCCGTCGTGCGCGGGTCCGCCGTCAACCAGGACGGCGCGTCCAACGGCCTCACCGCCCCCAACGGCCCTTCCCAGCAGCGCGTGATCCGGCAGGCACTGGCCGCCGCACAGCTGACCACCGCACAGGTCGACGCGGTGGAGGCGCACGGCACCGGCACCCGGTTGGGTGACCCGATCGAGGCCCAGGCGCTGCTGGCCACCTACGGTCAGAGCCGCTCCGGCGACAAGCCGCTGTGGCTCGGCTCGATCAAGTCCAACATCGGCCACACGCAGGCCGCCGCCGGCGTCGCCGGCATCATCAAGATGGTCATGGCCATGCGCCATGCCGAACTGCCGCCCACCCTGCACGTCGACGCGCCGTCCCCGCACGTCGACTGGTCGGCCGGCGAGGTGCGCCTGCTGACCGAGCCCGTGCCCTGGCCGTCCTCGGACGAGCCCCGCCGGGCCGGCATCTCCTCCTTCGGCATCAGCGGCACCAACGCACACACGATCATCGAGGAAGCCCCGTCGGCCATTGCGCCCGACGAGGACGCGGAGACCCCGGAGGAGGGCGCCGAGGAGCCCGCGGCCGCCGCCGTCGAGGTCGCACTGCCGGCCGCGGGCGGGCCCGTGCCGTGGGTGCTGTCCGGCAAGACCGAGGCGGCACTCGCCGCCCAGGCCGAGCGCCTGCTCTCCGGCCTGGACCCCGAAGCCCCGCTGACCGACGTCGCGTTCTCGCTCGCCACGACGCGCACCGTCCTGGAGCACCGCGCGGTGGTGCAGGGCGAGACCCTGGACGAACTCACCGAGGGCCTGCGCGCAGTGGCCGCCGGCTCCCCGGCCCCGGGCGTGGCACGAGGCCACGCCGAGACCGCGGGCCGTATCGGCTTCCTCTTCTCGGGCCAGGGTTCGCAGCGCCTGGGCATGGGGCGGGAGTTGTACGCGGCGTACCCGGTGTTCGCGGCGGCGTACGACGAGGTCTGTGCGCAGCTCGGGGTGACGCTGGACGTCGACTCGGAGGAGCTGCACCGCACGGGCATGACCCAGCCCGCCCTCTTCGCCGTCGAGGTGGCCCTGTTCCGGCTGCTGGAGTCGTGGGGTGTGCGGCCGGACTATGTGGCCGGTCACTCCGTGGGTGAGATTGCTGCGGCTCATGTGGCGGGTGTGCTGTCGCTGGCTGATGCGGCGAAGCTGGTGTCGGCGCGTGCCGCGCTGATGCAGGCGCTGCCCGCCGGTGGCGCGATGATCGCCGTGCAGGCCACCGAGGACGAGGTGCTGCCGCACCTCACCGACCAGGTGAGCATCGCTGCCATCAACGGCCCCCGTTCCGTGGTCATTTCGGGTGCCGAGGACACGGCGCTGGCGATCGCGGAGGCGTTCAAGGAGCAGGGGCGTAAGACGTCCCGGCTGAAGGTCAGCCACGCGTTCCACTCGCCGCTCATGGACCCCATGCTCGACGAGTTCGCCCAGGTCGTCCGCGGGCTGACCTTCGAGAAGCCCAAGACCCCGGTCGTCTCCAACGTCACGGGCCGGTTCGCCGACGCGTACACCGCCGACTACTGGGTCCGCCACGTCCGCGAGGCCGTGCGCTTCGCCGACGGCGTGCGGACCCTGCACGAGCACGGCGTGACGCACTTCGTCGAGATCGGCCCCGGCGGCGTGCTGAGCGCGCTGGCCCAGGGCTGCCTGGACGACGCCGCAGTGCTCACCGTCCCCGCCCTGCGCGCCGACCGCCCCGAGCGCGCGGCACTCGTCGCCGCGGTCTCCGAACTCCACGCGCACGGCGTCTCGCCGGACTGGACCGCGTTCTTCCCCGCGGCGGCACGCGTGGAACTCCCCACCTACGCCTTCCAGTACGAGCGCTACTGGCTCGACGCCTCCGCTGCCCAGCCCGGCGACGTCCGCGCCGCCGGCCTCGGCTCCGCCGACCACCCGCTGCTGGGCGCCGCCGTCGCTCTGGCCGGCGGCGACGAGCGGCTGCTGACCGGGCGGCTGTCGCTGCGCACGCACCCGTGGCTGGCCGACCACGCGGTCCTCGGGAGCGTGCTGCTGCCGGGCACCGCCTTCGTCGAACTGGCCGTGCGCGCGGCCGACGAGGCCGGCTGCGAACTGCTGGAGGACCTCACCCTCGAAGCACCCCTGGTGGTGCCCGAGCGCGGCGGCATCGCGGTCCAGGTGTGGGTCGGCGCGGACGACGGCTCCGGCCGCCGGCCGCTGACCGTGCACTCGCGCCCCGAGGACGGCACGGACCTGCCGTGGGTGCGGCACGCCACCGGCTTCGTCGCCGACGGCACCGGCGCCCCGGCCGGCCAGCCGCTCACGGCCTGGCCGCCCGCCGGCTCCGAAGCGGTCGACCTCGACGGCTTCTACGAGCGGCTGGCCGGCCTCGGCCTGGCCTACGGCCCCGCGTTCCGCGGCCTGCAGCGCGCATGGCGCGCGGGCGAGGACGTCTGTGCCGAGGTCGCCCTCCCCGACGGCATGGACGTCGGCTCCTTCCTCCTGCACCCGGCGCTGCTGGACGCGGCCCTGCACGCGATCGGAGCGGGCGGCACCCTGGTGGCCGCGACGGACGGGCCGCTGCTGCCGTTCGCCTGGTCCGGCGTGACCGTGCGCGCCACGGGCGCCTCGACCGTGCGCGTGAAGCTGTCGCGCGCCGGCACGGACACGGTGTCGCTGCTCATCGCCGACGGCGCCGGTGAGCCGGTCGCCTCCGTCGAGTCGCTGACGCTGCGCGCCGTGTCGGCGGAGCAGCTGCGCAAGCGCTCCGACGACGCGATGTACTCGGTGGAGTGGACGCCGCTGACCCTGCCGTCCGACGCGGACGGGGTGAGCGTCGAGTACGTCCAGGACCTTGCTTCGCTCGCCGACAGCACGCAGTCGGACGCCGTCGTGGTCCCCTTCCCCGAAGGCCCTGAGGGGGCCTCCGAGGCCGAGCGGGTCCGCGCGGTCACCGCAGGCATGCTGCAACTGCTCCAGTGGTGGGCCGCCGTGGAGCGGGGCTCGCGCCTGGTGCTCGTGGCGCGCTGCGACGACCTCGCCCACGCCGCCGCGGCCGGACTGGTGCGGTCGGCCCAGGCGGAGAACCCCGGCCGGATCGTGCTGATCGAGACCGACGGCAGCCCGGCGGACGTCCCGGCGCTCGTGCCCGGCGTCGTGCACTCCGGCGAGCCCCATGTCGTCCTCCGTGACGGGGAGTTCCGCGTCCCGCGCCTGGCCCGCGCGGCCGCCCCGGACGCCGTGGCTCCCGAACTCGGCACCGTACTGCTGACCGGCGCCTCCGGTGCGCTGGGCGGCACCCTCGCCCGGCACCTGGTGACCGAACGCGGCGTGCGCAGGCTGCTGCTGGTCAGCCGCCGCGGTGCCGGCGCACCGGGCGCAGCGGAGCTGGAGACCGAACTCGCCGCGTGCGGCGCCGAGGTGACCTGGGCCGCCTGCGACGTGGCCGACCGCGACGCACTCGCCCGGGTGCTGGCCGGGACGCCGGTCGACTCCGTCGTGCACACCGCCGGCGTGCTGGACGACGGCGTGCTCGCCGCGCTGACGCCCGAGCGCCTGGACGCCGTGCTCAGGCCCAAGGCCGACGCCGTGCTCAACCTGGACGAACTGACCGGCGGCGACAAGCCGTTCGTGCTCTTCTCCTCCGCCGCGGGCGTCTTCGGCAACCCCGGCCAGGGCAACTACGCCGCCGCCAACTCCTTCCTCGACGCCTTCGCCCGGCACCGCCGCGCCCAAGGCGTGCCCACCGTCTCGCTGGCGTGGGGACTGTGGGAGCAGGAGGGCGCCATGGCCGACGCCCTCGACGAAGCGGGCCGGTCCCGCATGGCACGCTCCGGGGTGCTGCCGCTCTCCACCGAGGACGGGCTGCGGCTCTTCGACTCCGCGCTCGCCTCCGAGGAGGCCGTGCTCGTACCCGTCCGCCTCGACACCGCCGCACTGCGGAACCGGGCGGCCGGAACCCTGCCGGCGCTGCTGCGCGGACTCGTCCGCGGCACCACGCGCGGCACCGTCCAGCCCGCCGCCACCGGATCACTGGCCGCCCGCCTCGCCGGGCTGGCGCAGGACGAGCGCGACGAGGCCGTCCTGGACCTGGTCCGCTCCGAGGTCGCCGCCGTGCTGGGGCACTCCTCGCCCAAGGCGATCCGCCCCGCGCACGCCTTCCAGGACCTGGGCTTCGACTCGCTGACCGCCGTGGAGCTGCGCAACCGGCTCTCCACCGCGACCGGCCTGCGGCTCCCCGCGACCCTGGTCTTCGACCACCCGACGCCCGCCGCCCTCGCCCGGCACATCGGCACCGAACTCCTCGGCGAGGCCCCGGCGGACACGGCCGCGGCCACGCGGCGGTCCGCGGTCACCGTCGACGAGCCGATCGCCATCGTCGGCATGAGCTGCCGCCTCCCCGGCGGGGTGCGGTCCCCCGAGGACCTGTGGCGGCTGGTCGCGGAGGGCCGGGACGGCATCTCCCGCTTCCCGGACAACCGCGGCTGGGACATCGACTCGCTCTACGACCCGGACCCCGAGCGCCTGGGCAAGACCTACGCGCGCGACGGCGGATTCCTGCACGAGGCCGCCGAGTTCGACGCCGCCTTCTTCGGCATCAGCCCGCGCGAGGCGCTGGCGATGGACCCGCAGCAGCGGCTGCTGCTGGAGGCGTCCTGGGAGACCTTCGAGCGGGCCGGGATCGACCCGGCCACGCTGCGCGGCAGCAGGACCGGTGTCTTCACCGGCCTGATGTACCACGACTACGGCCAGGGCCCGCGCGAACTCCCCGAGGGCGTCGAGGGTCTGCTCACCACCGGAGGTTCGGGCAGCGTCGCCTCGGGCCGCGTCTCCTACACCTTCGGTCTGGAGGGTCCGGCGGTCACGATCGACACGGCGTGCTCGTCGTCGCTGGTGGCGCTGCACCTGGCCGTTCAGTCGCTGCGCAACGGTGAGTGCACGATGGCGCTTGCCGGTGGTGTGACGGTGATGGCCAGCCCCACGGTGTTCGTGGAGTTCAGCCGCCAGCGCGGTCTGTCCGCCGACGGACGCTGCAAGGCCTTCGCGGCCGGCGCGGACGGCACCGGCTGGGGCGAGGGCGTCGGCATGCTGCTGGTGGAGCGCCTCAGCGACGCGCAGCGCAACGGGCACCGGGTGCTGGCCGTGGTGCGCGGGTCCGCCGTCAACCAGGACGGTGCGTCGAACGGTCTGACCGCTCCGAACGGCCCCTCGCAGCAGCGGGTCATCCGGGAGGCCCTCGCATCCGCCGGGCTCGCGTCCACCGACGTGGACGTGGTCGAGGCGCACGGCACGGGCACGAAGCTGGGCGACCCCATCGAGGCGCAGGCGCTGCTCGCCACCTACGGCCAGGGCCGCACCGGGGAACAGCCCCTGTGGCTGGGCTCGTTGAAGTCCAACATCGGTCACACGCAGGCCGCCGCGGGCGTGGCCGGTGTGATCAAGATGGTGATGGCCATGCGGAACGGCGTGCTGCCGCAGACGCTGCACGTGGACGAGCCGACCCCGCACGTGGACTGGACGGCCGGTGACGTCCGGCTGCTGACCGAGGCCGTCGACTGGCCGGAGGCGGACCGTCCCCGCCGGGCGGGTATCTCCTCCTTCGGCGTCAGCGGCACCAACGCCCACACGATCATCGAGCAGGCCCCCGCGCCGGCCGAACTGCCGTCCGCGCCGGGCGCGGACGCGGCCCAGCCGTGGGTGCTCTCCGGCCGGACCGAAGCCGCCCTGCGGGCGCAGGCTGCCCGCCTCGCGTCCTTCCTGACGGACGCCGGCCGTGCCGTCCCCGCGGCCGACATGGCGTACTCGCTCGCCACGACCAGAGCGGCCTTCGACCACCGTGCCGTGGTCGTCGCGGACACCCCCGAGGACGTCCGCACCGGACTGGCCGCCGTCGCGGACGGCTCCACGCCGTCCCACGTGGTGACCGGCGCCGCACGGACCGGTGGCAAGGTCGTCTTCGTCTTCCCCGGCCAGGGGTCGCAGTGGGCGGGCATGGCCGCCGAACTGCTGGAGACCTCACAGGTCTTCCGCGAGCGGATCGCCGACTGCGAGCGCGCCCTCGCGCCGCACGTCGACTGGTCGCTCACCGAGGTGCTGCGCGGCGAGTCCGCCGTGGAACAGGACCGGGTCGACGTGCTGCAGCCCGTGCTGTGGGCGATGACGGTCGCCCTGGCCGAGGTGTGGCGCTCCTTCGGGGTCGCCCCCGCCGCCGTCGTCGGACACTCGCAGGGCGAGGTCTCCGCCGCGGTCGTCGCCGGAGCGATCTCCCTGGAGGACGGCGCACGCATCGCGGCGCACCGCAGCCTGTCCGTCATCGGGCTCCAGGGCCGCGGCGGCATGGCCTCGGTGACGCTCCCCGAGGCGGAGGCGGAGGAACTGATCGGCCGGTGGCCCGGCCGGCTCGGCATCGGCGCCGTGAACGGGCCGGGAACCGTGGTGGTCTCCGGCGACCTCGACGCCCTGGACGAACTGCTCGCGCACTGTGAGGAGCACGGCATCCAGTCGCGCAAGGTCGCCGTCGACTACGCGGCCCACTCGCCGCAGATCGAGCAGGTCGAGACGGCGGCCAGGGAGGGCTTCGCCGACATCGCGCCCCGCACGGACGCCGTGCCGTTCTACTCCACGGTGACGGGCCTGAAGCTGGATGCGGGCGAGCTCGGCTCCGGCTACTGGTACCGCAACATGCGGCAGACCGTGCGGTTCCACGACGCGGTGCGGTCCGTCCTGGCCGACGGGCACGACGTGTTCGTCGAGATCAGCCCGCACCCCGTGCAGCTGGCCGGCATCCAGGACGCCATCGAGGCCGCTGAGGCCGAGGCCGTGGTCGTCCCCACGCTGCGCCGCGGCGACGGCGGCCGGCACCGGCTGCTGCTGTCGCTGGCCCAGGCCCACGTGCACGGCGCGCGCGTCGACTGGAACGCGGTCGTGCCGGGGGCGCGCAGCGTCGACCTGCCGACGTACGCCTTCCAGCACGAGCGCTACTGGCTCGACGCGGTGGCGGCGGCCGGTGACGTGCGCGCGGCCGGACTGGACTCCGCCGACCACCCGTTCCTGGGTGCGGCGGTCGAACTGCCCGACGCCGGTGGTCACTTGCTGACCGGCCTGCTGTCGCTGCAGACCCAGCCCTGGCTGGCCGACCACGCGGTGCTGGGCACCGTGCTGCTGCCGGGGACGGGCTTCGTCGAACTGGCCGCCCACGCCGCGGCCGAGACCGGCTGCGACCTGGTGGAGGAACTGACCCTGCAGGCACCGCTGCTGCTGCCCGAGCGCGGCGGCGTCGCGATCCAGGTCCTGGTGGGCGCCCCGGACGAGGCGGGCCGCCGCCCGCTGAGCGTGCACTCGCGCGGCGAGGACGGCACGTGGGTCCGCAACGCCACCGGCACCCTCGCCACGGGCGCGGCCCACGGCGACGCCGAGCCGCACACCTGGCCCCCGGCCGGCGCGGAACAGGTCGACCTGGACGGCTTCTACGACCGCCTGGCCGACCTCGGCCTCAGCTACGGACCGCTGTTCCAGGGCCTGCGCGCCGTCTGGCGCGGCAGCGACGCGGTCTACGCGGAACTCGCCGTCCCCGAGGAAGCGGGCGCGGACGCCGGCGCGTTCGGTGTGCACCCGGCCCTGCTGGACTCCGCCCTGCACGCGCTCGGCGCGGGCGGCCTCGTACCGGCGGCCGACGGTCCGCTGCTGCCCTTCGCCTGGTCCCGCGTCGCCGTGCACGCCACCGGAACCGCCGCCCTGCGGGTGCGGCTGTCCTCGGCCGGCGGGGACGCGGTGCGGCTGACGGCCACCGACGGCGCGGGCCGGCCCGTCGTGTCGGTGGAGTCGCTGACGCTGCGCCCGGTGTCGGCGGACCAGCTCCGTACCGGCGCCCGCGACGCGCTGTTCACCGTGGAGTGGACGCCGCTCGCCGCGCCGTCCGAGGCCACCGGCCCGGCCGTCCGGGCCTACGACGACATCGCCTCCCTCGTCTCCGCCCCGGAGACGGACGCGGACGCCGTCGTCGTGCCGTGCCCGGCCGGACCGGCGGGCACGGACGCCGAGCGGGTCCGCGCGGTCCTCGCCGAGGTGCTCGGCCTGGTGCAGTGGTGGCTGGCCGAGGACCGTCCCGCACGCCTGGTGCTGGTGACCCGGGGCGCGGTCGACCCCGGCGACGACCCGGTACAGGCGGCCGTATGGGGCCTGGTGCGGTCGGCGCAGTCGGAGAACCCGGACCGGATCGTCCTGCTCGATGCCGAAGAGGCCACCGGCTGGGACGAGCTCGTGACGACCGCCGTGCCCCGGCTCCTCGCCTCCGAGGAGCCCCAGGCGGCACTGCGCGATGACACGCTGCTGCTGCCCCGGCTCGCCCGGGCCACCGCCGAAACCCCGCAGGGCGCACCGGACTTCGGGACCGGCACGGTCCTGCTGACCGGCGCCTCCGGCGCCCTGGGCGGACTGCTCGCCCGGCACCTGGTCACCGCACACGGCGTGCGCAGCCTGCTCCTGATGAGCCGGCGCGGCGCGGACGCCGAGGGCGCGGCGGAACTGCAGGCCGAACTGGCCGCCGCGGGCGCCGAGGTGACGTGGGCCGCCTGTGACGCGGCCGACCGGGACGCGCTGGCCGCGGCACTGGCCGGCGTGCCGGTGACCGCCGTGGTGCACACGGCCGGTGTCCTCGACGACGGCGTGATCGGTTCGCTCACCCCCGAGCGGCTGGACGCCGTGCTGCGCCCGAAGGCCGACGCCGTGCAGAACCTGCACGAACTGACGGACGACCTCTCGGCGTTCGTGGTCTTCTCCTCGCTCGCCGGCACGCTCGGCACCCCCGGCCAGGCGAACTACGCCGCGGCCAACGCCTTCCTCGACGCCTTCGCCAGGCGCCGCCGGGCGCAGGGACTGCCCGCGGTGTCCCTGCCCTGGGGCCTGTGGCAGCGGACCGGCACCATGACCGAGGACCTCGACGGAACCGACCGGGCCCGGCTCGCCCGCGGCGGCGTGCTGCCGCTGTCCGACGAGGACGGTCTCGAACTGCTGGACGCCGCCCTGGCGTTGGAGCAGCCGATGGTGGTGGCGGCACGGCTGGACACCGCCGCGCTGCGGAACGCGGCCGCCCCGGTGCCGCCGCTGCTCAGGTCGCTGGTCGGCGGCCGGCCGCGGCGCACGGAACGGGCCTCCTCCGTGCCGCTGGCACAGCGGATCGCGGACCTGCCCGAGAGCGAGCGCGCGGAGGCGGTGCTGGACCTCATCCGGTCCGAGGTCGCCACCGTGCTCGGCCACAGCTCGGCCAAGTCCGTACAGCCCGACCAGGCTTTCGGCGACCTGGGCTTCGACTCCCTGACCGCCGTGGAGCTGCGCAACCGGCTGAACAGGGCCACGGGGCTGCGGCTTCCGGCGACGCTGGTCTTCGACTACCCGACGCCCGAGGTCCTCGCCCAGCGGGTGCTGAAGGACCTCCCCGGCGGTACGGGCGGCACGGTGTCGGTGTTCGACGAGATCGACCGCCTCGCCGCCGCCCTCGACACCGCCGAGGCGGACAACGTCACCCGCACCAAGATCAACATGCGTCTCCAGGCGCTGCTCGCCCGCTGGAACGGGGACGAGCCGGCCGACCCGGGACGCGCCACCGATGCCGAGGACGAAGACGACCTCAGCTCGGCGAGCGACGAGGAGCTGTACGAGCTGCTCGACGACGAACTCGGCATCTCCTGAACTGCGCAGGCCACTAGCAGGCCAAAAGGGGCGGGCACACCATGATGAACGAAGACAAGCTCCGGGACTACCTCAAGCGGGCCACCACCGACCTGCGCCAGGCCCGGCGGCGCGTGCGGGAGCTGGAGACCCGGGACCGGGAGCCCATCGCCATCGTGGGGATGAGCTGCCGGTTCCCCGGCGGCGTGAACTCCCCCGAGGAGCTGTGGCAGATGCTGGCCGAGGGCGGCGACGCGATCTCCGCGTTCCCCGAGGACCGCGGCTGGGACGTCGACTCGCTCTACGACCCCGACCCCGAGCAGCCCGGCAAGGTCTACACCCGGCAGGGCGGATTCCTGCACGACGCGGCGGACTTCGACGCGGCCTTCTTCGGCATCTCGCCGCGCGAGGCCCTGGCGATGGACCCGCAGCAGCGCCTGCTGCTGGAGGCCTCCTGGGAGGCCTTCGAGCGGGCGGGCATCGACCCCGCCTCGCTCAAGGGCAGCCGCACCGGCGTCTTCGCCGGCCTGATGTACCACGACTACGGCTTCACGCCGGGCGTCCTCCCGGACGGCGTCGAAGGGCTGCTCAGCACGGGCAACTCCGGCAGTGTCGCCTCCGGGCGCATCGCCTACACCCTCGGCTTCGAGGGTCCGGCGGTCACGATCGACACGGCGTGCTCGTCGTCGCTGGTGGCGCTGCACCTGGCCGTCCAGTCGCTGCGCAACGGCGAGTGCTCGATGGCGCTCGCCGGCGGCGTGACGGTCATGGCGGGCCCGAGCGCCTTCGTGGAGTTCAGCCGCCAGCGGGGCCTCGCCCCCGACGGCCGCTGCAAGTCCTTCGCGGCGGCCGCCGACGGCGCGTCCTGGTCCGAGGGCGTCGGCCTGCTGCTGGTGGAGCGCCTGCGGGACGCCCGCCGGCTGGGCCACGAGGTGCTCGCGGTCGTCCGCGGCAGCGCCGTCAACCAGGACGGTGCGTCCAACGGCCTGACGGCCCCGAACGGCCCGTCGCAGCAGCGTGTGATCCTGGAGGCCCTGTCGTCGGCGGGGCTGTCGCCGGCCGACGTGGACGCGGTCGAGGCGCACGGCACCGGCACGAACCTGGGCGACCCGATCGAGGCACAGGCCCTCATCGCCACCTACGGCCAGGAACGCCCCGCGGAACAGCCTTTGCTGGTGGGCTCGTTGAAGTCCAACATCGGACACACGCAGGCCGCCGCCGGTGTGGCCGGTGTCATCAAGATGGTCATGGCGATGCAGTACAGCGTGCTGCCGCAGACGCTGCACGTCGACGAGCCGACCCCGCAGGTCGACTGGTCCGCCGGCGCGGTCGGCCTGCTGACCGAGGCGACCCCGTGGCCCGCCTCGGAACGCCTGCGCCGGGCCGGCATCTCCTCGTTCGGCATCAGCGGCACCAACGCGCACATCGTGATCGAGGAGGCGGTGGAGGAGCCCGTCGAGGGCGAGGCCGAAGAGGCCCCGGCCGACGAGCCGTTGCGGGCGGCGACGCCCGTGGTGCCGTGGGTGCTGTCGGCGAAGAGCGAGACGGCGCTGCAGGCCCAGGCGGAGCGGCTGCTGTCCTCCGTGGACGGCGACGTGCCGTTGACGGACGTCGCGCACTCGCTGGCCACGACGCGAGCGGCGCTGGAGCGCCGGGCCGCGGTCGTCGGCGAGACCGCGGCCGAGCTCCGGCAGGGGCTCGCCGCCCTCGCGGCGGGCGAGCCGGCGGCGAACGTGGTGCAGGGGCGCCCGGCCGGCGGCAAGGTCGGCTTCCTGTTCTCGGGGCAGGGTTCGCAGCGGCTGGGCATGGGCCGGGAGCTGTACGCGGCGTTCCCCGTGTTCGCGGAGGCGTACGACCGGGTGTGCGCTCACCTGCCCGCGCCGGTGGACGTGGACGCGGAGACGCTGAACGAGACCGGGTGCACGCAGCCTGCGCTGTTCGCGGTCGAGGTGGCGTTGTTCCGGCTGCTGGAGTCGTGGGGGATCAGGCCTGATTACGTGGCCGGTCACTCGGTGGGCGAGATCGCTGCTGCCCATGTGGCGGGTGTGCTGTCGCTGACCGATGCGGCGAAGCTGGTGTCGGCGCGTGCCGCGCTGATGCAGGCGCTGCCCGTCGGCGGTGCGATGGTGGCCGTGCAGGCGACCGAGGACGAGGTGCTGCCGCACCTGACGGACGAGGTCGGCATTGCGGCGGTCAACGGGCCGCAGTCCGTGGTGCTTTCGGGTGCCGAGGGCGATGCCTTGGCGATTGCGGAGATCTTCGCCGAACAGGGTCGTAAGACGTCCCGGCTCAAGGTCAGCCACGCGTTCCACTCGCCGCTGATGGACCCGATGCTGGACGACTTCGCCGCGATCGTCCGTAACCTGACGTTCAACGAGCCGCAGATCCCGGTCGTTTCGAACCTCACCGGCGAGCTGGCGGAGCCGTACACCGCCGAGTACTGGGTCGGACACGTCCGCGAGGCGGTCCGTTTCGCCGACGGCGTGCAGACCCTGCACGACCTGGGCGTGACCACCTTCGTCGAGATCGGCCCCGGCGGCGTCCTGAGCGCCCTGGCACAGGGCTGCGTCGACGACGCCCTCACCGTCCCCCTGCTGCGCGCCGGCCGCCCCGAGCCGCAGGCGATCGTCACCGCTGTCGCGCAGCTGCACGTGCACGGCCTCTCCCCGGACTGGCAGGCACTCTTCCCCGGTGCGGGGAAGGTCGCCCTGCCCACCTACGCGTTCCAGCGCGAGCGCTTCTGGCTCGAAGGCACGGCCGCGCTCGACGTGTCCTCGGCGGGCCTCGACTCCTCCGGCCACCCGCTGCTCGGCGCCGTGGTCGAGACCGCCGGGGGACAGGAGGTGCTGTTCACCGGTCAGCTGTCCCCGGCCGGCCTGCCCTGGACCGTGGAGAACACGGTCGGCGGAGTGCCGGTGCTTCCCGTCGCCGCATTCGTCGAGCTCGCCCTCTGCGCGGGCCGGCAGGCCGGGTTCCCGCACCTGGAACAGCTGGACGTGGAGGCCCCGCTGGTGCTGGCGCACCAGGGCGCGGTCCGCATCCAGGTGCAGATCGGCGCGGGCCAGGACGCCGGCCGACGGTCGGTGCGGATCTACAGCCGGGCCGCCGGCAGCGGTGACGAGCCGTGGGTCTGCCACGTCACCGGAGAGCTCACCGGACACGTTCCGGCAGCCGGCTTCGACATGATGATCTGGCCGCCGGCGCAGGCCGAGCCGATGGACGTCGCGGACCACCCGGTCCTGCAGGCCGCCTGGCGCGCCGGGGACGAGCTGTACGCCGAGGCCGTGCTGTCGGGCACGGAGCGCGAACGGGCGGACCGCTACGGTCTGCACCCCGTCCTGCTGGACGCCGTCCTGGAGGCCCTGACCTCGGCCGGCGCCGGCGAACCCGGCAAGGTGCTCATGCCCTACGCCTGGAGCGGCGTCTCCGTGCACGCCCCGGGAGCCGCGACCGTGCGCATCCGGGTGCGCCCCGCCGACGGTGACGCGGTGACGGTCGAACTGGCCGACACCGACGGTGCCCCGGTCGCCTCCATGGCGGGTGTGCGGACGCGGCCGGTGTCGCCGCAGCAGGTCCTGGCGGCCCGCGCGCTGAACCAGGACTGGATGTTCGAGGTCGACTGGGTCGAACACACCGCCCCCGCTGCCTCGTCCGCCGAGCCCGTATCGGTGGTCCTCGGCGCCGACGGCCCCTACCCCGGCATCGACGCGCTCCGCCAGGCGGTGGACGGCGGGTCGGCACTGCCCCCCTACGTGCTCCTGCCCTGCGCCGTGAGCGAGGGAGATGCCGCCGCCGCCACACGGAAGGTGCTGACCGGCGTCCTCGCGGTCGTCCAGGAATGGGTCGACGACGAGCGGTTCACCGATGCGAAGCTCGTCGTGGTGACCCGCGGAGCCGTCGCCCTGGACGGCCGGGCCCCGGACCTCGCGCACGTCGCGCTGACCGGCCTGGTGAAGTCGGCCCAGGCCGAACACCCGGACCGGCTGCTGCTCGTCGACACGGACACGGACGGCACGGCGGGCCCCGCCCTCGCCGTGCTCGCCGCCCTGGACGAACCGCAGGCGGCAGTGCGCGGCGGCACCGTGTTCGTACCGCGCCTCGACCGGATCACCCTCCCCGAGGAGACCCCCGGGCACACGTGGGACCCGCAGGGCACGGTGCTGCTCACCGGCGCCTCCGGCGGCCTCGGACTCTCGCTCGCCCGGCACCTCGTCGCCGAACGCGGCGCACGGAGGCTGCTGCTGGTCAGCCGCCGCGGCCCGGCCGCCGAGGGCATCGACGAGATCCGCACCGAACTGACCGGACTGGGCGCACACGTCGACGTGGCCGCCTGCGACGTCGCGGACCGGGACGCCGCCGCGGCGCTCCTGGCCTCGATCCCCGCCGCACACCCGCTCGTCGCCGTCGTGCACGCGGCCGGGGCCCTGGACGACGGCGTGATCACCGCGCTGACCCCGGAGCGCCTGGACACCGTGCTGCGGCCCAAGGTCGACGGAGCACTCAACCTGCACGAGCTGACCAAGGACCTGGACCTCTCCGCGTTCGTCCTCTTCTCCTCCCTGGCCGGAGTCCTCGGCAGCGCCGGCGCGGCCAACTACGCGGCCGGCAACGCCTTCCTGGACGGCCTGGCACGGCAGCGCCGCGCCGAGGGCCTGCCCGGCACCTCGCTGGCGTGGGGCCTGTGGACGGACAACGGCGGCATGGGCGACCGGATCACCGAGGTCGACCGCAACCGCATGGGCCGGGCCGGCGTGGTCCCGTTCACCTCCGCCGAGGGACTGGCCCTGTTCGACCTCGCCCTCACCCTGGACGAGCCGGTGATCGTGCCCGTCCGGCTGGACTTCCCGGGGCTGCGCTCGATGGCCCGCACCGGCATGATGCCCGCGGTCTTCCGCGGCCTCGTACCGGACACCGGCGGCGCCACCGAGGAGGCCGCGGCCGCCGGCCGCACCCCCGCCCTGGCCCGCCGGCTGGCCGGAATGCCGGAGGCCGACCAGGAGAAGGTGCTGCTGGACCTGGTGCGCAACCAGGCGGCCGCCGCCCTGGGGCTCGCCGGCACGGCCACGGTCGAACCGACCACCGCCTTCCGGAACATCGGCTTCGACTCCCTCACCAGCGTCGAACTGCGCAACCGGCTCAACGCGGCGACCGGACTGCGGCTCAAGCCCACCCTGGTCTTCGACCACCCCAACCCGGTCGCCATCGCCCGGCTGCTGCACAAGGAACTGGTCCTCGACCTGGCCGCCGAGACCCTGCCGGTCCTCGACGAACTGGACCGGCTGGAGGAACAGCTCGCCGCGGCCGCCCTGGACGGCGGGGACCGGGACAAGGTCACCGCCCGGCTGAAGGCGCTGCTCTGGAAGTGGACCGACTCCCACCAGGACACCGCGGCGACCGCCGCGGACGCCGGCCCCGACATCGACCTCGACCGGTTCGACGCCGCCACCGACGACGAGATGTTCGACCTCATCGACCAAGAGCTCGGGTCTCTCTAACCCCTTCTCCCTCTCACGCACTGCAGATCGAGGACGTAAAACACATGTCGAACGACGACAAGCTCAGGGACTACCTCAAGCGCGTGATGGTGGACCTGCGCCAGACCCGCAGGCAGTTGGGTGAGCTGGAGGCGAAGGACACCGAGCCCATCGCCATCGTCGGGATGTCCTGCCGCTACCCGGGCGGGGTCGGCTCGCCCGAGGACCTGTGGCGGCTCGTCTCCTCGGGCGGCGACGCCGTGACGGCGTTCCCCGCCGACCGCGGCTGGGACATGGACGCGCTCTACGACCCCGAACCCGGCCGGACGGGCCGGACCTACGTGCGCGACGGCGGCTTCCTGCACGACGCGGCCGATTTCGACCCCGCGTTCTTCGGGATCTCCCCCCGCGAGGCCCTCGCCATGGACCCGCAGCAGCGGCTGCTGCTGGAGACCTCCTGGGAGGCCTTCGAGCGCGCGGGCATCGACCCCGCCGCCGCCCACGGCACCCGGACCGGCGTGTTCGTCGGCACCAACGGCCAGGACCACGCCTACCTCCAGCGGCAGGGCGACGAGGACGTCGAGGCCCACCTCGTCACCGCCAACACCGCGGCCGTCGTCTCCGGCCGCATCTCCTACACGTTCGGCCTCGAAGGCCCGGCCGTCACCGTGGACACCGCCTGCTCGTCCTCGCTGGTGGCCCTGCACCTGGCCGCCCAGGCGCTGCGCCAGGGCGAGTGCTCGCTGGCGCTGGCCGGCGGTGTGACCGTCATGGCCACGCCGAACACGTTCCTCGCGTTCAGCGCACAGCGCGGCCTGTCGCCCGACGGCCGCATCCGCGCGTTCTCCTCGACCGCCGACGGCACGGCCATGTCCGAGGGCGTCGGCGTGCTCCTGCTGGAGCGCCTGTCCGACGCCCGCCGGCTCGGCCACGACGTGCTCGCCGTCGTCCGCGGCAGCGCCGTGAACCAGGACGGTGCCTCCAACGGCCTGACCGCGCCGAACGGTCCGTCGCAGGTGCGGGTGATCCAGCAGGCCCTGGAGAACGCACGGCTCACCGCCTCCCAGATCGACGCGGTCGAAGCGCACGGCACGGGCACCACCCTCGGCGACCCGATCGAGGCGGAGGCCCTGCTCGCCACCTACGGCCAGGAGCACCCCGGGGACGAGCCGCTGTGGCTGGGCTCGGTCAAGTCCAACATCGGTCACACCCAGGCGGCTTCCGGCGTCGCCGGTGTGATCAAGATGGTGATGGCCATGCGGCACGGCATGCTGCCGCAGACGCTGCACGTGGACGAGCCGACCGCGCAGGTCGACTGGTCGGCCGGCGGCGTCCGGCTGCTGACCGAGACCGTCCGGTGGCCGGAGACGGACCACCCGCGCCGGGCGGCCGTCTCGTCCTTCGGCGTCAGCGGCACCAACGCGCACACCATCATCGAGCAGGCCCCGCCGCTGGAGGAGGAGCCGGGCGAGGAGCCGCAAGAGGCCCCTGCCGCCGGGCCGTTGGCGTGGGTGCTGTCTGCGAAGAGTGCGGCGGCCCTGCGGGCGCAGGCGGAGCGGCTGCTGTCGTTCATGGAGAGCACGCCCGGCCTGTCCCCGGCCGACGTCGGCTTCTCCCTCGCCACCACGCGTGCCGCCTGGGACCGCCGCGCGGCCGTCGTCGGCGAGACCCTGGAGGAACTCACCGAGGGCGTACGGGCCTTGGCCTCCGGCACCCCCTCCGCCTCCGTGGCCGAGGGAGCGGCCCGCCTCGGTGGCAAGGTCGGCTTCCTGTTCTCCGGGCAGGGTTCGCAGCGCCTGGGCATGGGGCGGGAGTTGCATGCGGCGTATCCGGTGTTCGCGGCGGCGTACGACGAGGTGTGTGCGCAGCTCGGGGTGACGCTGGACGTCGACTCGGAGGAGCTGCACCGGACGGGTATGACGCAGCCTGCGTTGTTCGCGGTCGAGGTGGCGTTGTTCCGGCTGCTGGAGTCGTGGGGTGTGCGGCCGGATTACGTGGCCGGTCACTCGGTGGGTGAGATTGCTGCGGCTCATGTGGCGGGTGTGCTGTCGCTTGAGGATGCGGCGAAGCTGGTGTCCGCCCGTGCTGCGTTGATGCAGGCGCTGCCTGCGGGCGGTGCGATGGTGGCCGTCCAGGCGACGGAAGAGGAAGTTCTGCCGCACCTCACCGACGGGGTGGGTATCGCGGCCGTCAACGGCCCGCGGTCCGTGGTGGTTTCCGGTGCCGAGGACGCGGTGACGGCCATTGCGGCGGTCTTCGCCGAGCAGGGTCGTAAGACGTCGCGGCTGAAGGTGAGTCACGCGTTCCACTCGCCGCTGATGGATCCGATGCTGGACGACTTCGCCGCCGTCGTGCGCGGCCTGACGTTCAACGAGCCGCAGATCCCGGTGGTGTCCAACCTCACCGGCGTGCTGGCGGAGTCGTACACGGCCGAGTACTGGGTGCGGCACGTCCGCGAAGCGGTCCGTTTCGCCGACGGCGTGCAGACCCTGCACGGCCTCGGCGTGTCCACCTTCGTCGAGATCGGCCCCGGCGGCGTCCTCAGCGGCATGACGCAGGGCTGCGTCGACGACGCCGTCACCGTCCCCGTCCTGCGCGCCGACCGCCCCGAGCAGCAGGCGATCACCGCCGCGCTCGCCGAACTGCACGTGCACGGCGTTCCCCTGAACTGGCAGGCGCTCTTCCCGGGTGCGCGGAAGACCGACCTGCCCACCTACGCCTTCCAGCAGCAGCGCTTCTGGATGGAGAAGCCCGACGCCGAGGCGGCCGTCGTGGACGCGGTCGACGCCGAGTTCTGGGCGGGCGTCGAGCGCGAGGACGTCCAGTCGCTCGCCGCCACGCTGGGGCTGAGCGCCGAAGAGCTGGACGTCGTGGTCCCGAAGCTGTCCGCATGGCGGCGGCAGCGCAAGGAGCAGTCCGTCGTGGACGGCTGGCGCTACCGCTCGGTCTGGCAGCCGCTCAGCGGCCTGCCCGCCGCGGAGTTGTCCGGCACGTGGCTCTTCGTGGCGCCCGAGGGCGACGCGTGGGCCGAGACGGTCCGCGCGGCGCTCGCCGGGCGCGGCGCCCACCTGATCCCGCTGCCGGTCGGCGCGGACGTCGACCGGCAGTCCCTGGCCGCCCGACTCGCCGACATCGAGCCGGTGACGGGCGTGCTGTCGCTGCTCGCAGTCGACGAGAGCGCCTCGCCCGAGCACCCCGCGGTCTCCCGGGGGCTCGCCCGGACCGTGGCGCTGACCCAGGCGCTCGGCGACGCGGGCATCGACGCGCCCCTGTGGTGCGCCACCCGGGGCGCGGCGGCCACCGGCCGTTCGGACGACGCGCCGCTCAGCGCGGTGCAGAACCAGGTGTGGGGCTTCGGCCGGGCCCTGGCCCTCGAACAGCCGCAGCGCTGGGGCGGGCTGATCGACCTGCCCGAGACCGTCGACGAGCGCGCCGCAGGCCGTATCGCCGCCGTCCTGGACCAGGCCGCCGGGTCGGCCGAGGACCAGGTCGCGGTCCGCACGTCCGGCGTGTTCGCCGCACGGCTGACCCACGCCCAGAGCGGCACCGGCCGCCCGTGGTCGCCGCGCGGCACGGTGCTGATCACCGGTGGTACCGGTGCGCTGGGCGGCCACGTCGCCCGCTGGCTGGCCGGCAACGGCGCCGAGCACCTGGTGCTCGCCGGCCGGCGCGGCGCAGACGCGCCCGGTGCCGCCGAACTGAAGGCAGAACTGGAGGAGTCGGGCGCGTCCGTCACCCTCGCGGCGTGCGACGTCGCCGACCGCGACGCGGTGGCCGGGCTGCTTGCGGAGCACACCTTCACCGCCGTGTTCCACGCGGCGGGCGTGGAGCAGTTCGCCCCGTTCGGCGAGCTGACCCAGGCCGACTTCGCCCGCACGATGGCGGCGAAGACCGGCGGCGCCACGCACCTGGACGAACTGCTGGGCGAGCAGGAGCTGGACGCCTTCGTCCTCTTCTCCTCGATCGCCGGCGTGTGGGGCAGCGGCCTGCAGACCGCCTACGCGGCCGCCAACGCCCACCTCGACGGGCTCGCCGCACAGCGGAGGGCCAAGGGCCTGACCGCCACCGCCATCGCCTGGGGCCCCTGGGCCGACGGCGGCATGGTCACCAGCGACGACGAGGAGCAGCTGCGCCGCCGCGGCGTCGTCACCCTGCCCGCCGCGCTCGCCGTCTCCGCGGTGCAGCGCGCGCTGGACTGCGACGAAACCGCCGTCGTCGTGGCCGACATGGACTGGGAGCGGTTCATCGGGCCGTTCACGCTGAGCCGCCCGAGCCCCCTGCTGTCCGAGCTGCCCGAGGTGCGCCGCGCCGGTGCCGCAGCGGCGGCCGACGACACCACCGGTGCCGCGCCGCTGGTGGCCCAGCTGGCCGGACTGCCGGAGGCCGAGCGCGCGGAGACCCTGCTCGGCCTGGTCCGCGCACAGGTCGCGGCCGTGCTGGGACACGCCTCGGCAGCGGACGTGGAGCCGGACCGGGCGTTCAAGGACCTCGGCTTCGACTCGCTGACCGCCGTCGAACTCCGCAACAGGATCAACACCGCGACCGGCCTCGCCCTGCCGCCCACCCTGGTCTTCGACTATCCCAACGCCGCTGCCCTCGCCCACTTCCTGCAGAGCGAACTGCTCGGCGCGCAGGCCGCCGCCGCACTGCCGGCGGGGCGGACGGCCGCTGCCGACGACGAGCCCATCGCCATCGTGGCGATGAGCTGCCACCTGCCCGGCGGGGTCGACTCGCCCGAGCAGCTGTGGGACCTCGTGGTCTCCGGCGGCGACGCCATCTCGGAGTTCCCGGCCAACCGCGGCTGGGACACCGACAACCTCTACGACCCCGACCCCGAGCGCGTCGGCAAGACGTACGCGCGCGACGGCGGCTTCCTCTACGACGCCACCGACTTCGACGCCGCCTTCTTCGGCATCTCGCCGCGCGAGGCGCTGGCGATGGACCCGCAGCAGCGGGTGCTGCTGGAGACCTCGTGGGAGGTCTTCGAGCGCGCCGGCCTGACCCCCGCACAGGTGCGGGGCAGCCGCACCGGCGTGTTCGTCGGCATGGCCTACCAGGGGTACGGCGCCGACGTGCGCCGCACGCCGGAGGGCGTCGAAGGACACCGGCTGGTCGGCGGCGCGTCCAGCGTCGTCTCCGGACGGGTGGCCTACACCTTCGGCCTGGAGGGCCCGGCGGTCACGATCGACACGGCCTGCTCGTCGTCGCTCGTCGCGCTGCACCTGGCCATTCAGTCGCTGCGCAACGGTGAGTGCACGATGGCGCTTGCCGGTGGCGTCACCGTGATGGCCAGCCCCACGGTGTTCGTGGAGTTCAGCCGCCAGCGCGGTCTGTCCGCCGACGGACGCTGCAAGGCGTTCGCCGCCGGTGCGGACGGTACGGGCTGGTCCGAGGGCTCGGGCATGATCCTCGTCGAGCGCCTCAGCGACGCCGTGCGCAACGGCCACCAGGTGCTGGCCGTGGTCCGCGGCAGCGCGGTGAACCAGGACGGTGCCTCGAACGGCCTGACCGCTCCGAACGGTCCGGCCCAGCAGCGGGTCATCCGGGAGGCCCTCGCATCCGCCGGGCTCGCGTCCACCGACGTGGACGTGGTGGAGGCGCACGGTACGGGTACGACGCTCGGTGACCCGATCGAGGCGCAGGCGCTGCTGGCGACTTACGGCAAGGACCGCGAACAGCCGCTGTGGCTGGGTTCGTTGAAGTCCAACATCGGTCACACGCAGGCTGCTGCGGGTGTGGCCGGCATCATCAAGATGGTCATGGCGATGCAGCACGGTGTGCTGCCGCAGACGCTGCATGTGGACGAGCCGACGCCGCACGTGGACTGGTCGGCCGGTGCGGTGCAGCTGCTGACCGAGGCCGTGGACTGGCCGGAGGCGGACCGTCCCCGCCGGGCGGGTATCTCGTCCTTCGGTGTCAGCGGCACCAACGCGCACACCATCATCGAGCAGGCCCCCGCACCGGCGGAGCTTCCCGCCACGCCGGACTCCGGCGCGGTCGTGCCGTGGGTGCTGTCGGGCAAGGGCGAGCCGGCCCTGCGCGCGCAGGCGGCCCGGCTGGCCGACCACCTCGACACGCAGGACGGTTGGGCCGCCACCGACATCGGCCTCTCGCTCGCCTCCCGCGAGGCGTTCGAGGACCGCGCCGTGCTTGTGGCGCAGCACCCGGACGAGCTCCGGCAGGCGCTGGCCGCCCTCGCGGCCGGTGAGCCGGCGGCGAACGTGGTGCTGGGACGGGCCCGTTCGGGGAGCAGGACCGGCTTCCTCTTCTCCGGGCAGGGTTCGCAGCGCCTGGGCATGGGACGGGAGTTGTACCGGGAGTTCCCGGTGTTCGCGGACGCGTACGACGAGGTGTGTGCGCACCTGGATGCGCCGGTCGATGTCGATGCCGAGTCGCTGAACGAGACCGGGTGCACGCAGCCTGCGCTGTTCGCGGTCGAGGTGGCGCTGTTCCGGCTGCTGGAGTCGTGGGGCATCCGGCCCGACTACGTCGCGGGTCACTCGGTGGGCGAGATTGCTGCGGCTCATGTGGCGGGTGTGCTGTCGCTGGCCGATGCGGCGAAGCTGGTGTCGGCGCGTGCTGCGCTGATGCAGGCGCTGCCCACCGGTGGCGCGATGGTGGCTGTGCAGGCCACGGAAGAAGAGGTTCTGCCGCACCTCACCGACGGGGTGGGTATCGCGGCCGTCAACGGCCCGCGGTCCGTGGTGGTTTCCGGTGCCGAGGACGCGGTGACGGCCATTGCGGCGGTCTTCGCCGAGCAGGGTCGTAAGACGTCGCGGCTGAAAGTGAGTCACGCGTTCCACTCGCCGCTGATGGACCCGATGCTGGACGACTTCGCGGCAGTGCTGAACGGTCTGTCCTTCAACGAGCCGCAGATCCCGGTCGTTTCGAACCTGACCGGCGAGCTGGCGGAGCCGTACACCGCCGAGTACTGGGTCCGTCACGTCCGCGAGGCCGTCCGTTTTGCCGACGGCGTGCAGACCCTGCACGACCTTGGTGTGTCCACCTTCGTGGAGATCGGCCCCGGCGGTGTGCTCAGCGGCATGACGCAGGGCTGCCTCGACGGCGCCCTCACCGTCCCCGTCCTGCGCGCCGACCGCCCCGAGCGACAGGCGATCACCGCCGCGCTCGCCGAACTGCACGCGCACGGCGCCTCCTTGGACTGGCTGGAGTTCTTCCCCGGCGCCCACCGCGTCGACCTGCCCACCTACGCCTTCCAGCGCGAGCGCTACTGGCTGGAAGGGGAGGAGCTGGACGCCGCCGGCATCCCGGCGGACGCCATGGACTCCGGGTTCTGGGACACCGTCGAGCGGGAGGACGCGGAGTCCCTCGCCGCGACCCTGGGCGTCGGCACGGACGAATCGCTGAGCGCGATCCTGCCCCGGCTGTCCGCGTGGCGGCGGCAGCGCCGCGAGCAGTCCGTGGTCGACGGCTGGCGGTACCACGTCACGTGGAAGCCGCTCGGTGCGCTCCCGGAGGGCGGCGCGTCGGGGACCTGGCTGCTCGTGGTGGCCGCGGAGAGCGAGTGGACCGCCTCGGTCCGCACCGCGCTCGGCGAGCGCGGCCTCGACCTGGTGACGCTCGTCGCCGGGCCGGGCACCGACCGCGCGTCGCTGGCCGCTGAGCTGGCCGGCGTCGGCCCGGTGGCCGGTGTGCTGTCCCTGCTGGCCGAGGACGGCGCCGACTCAGCCGGTCACCCCGGCCTGTCGCACGGCCTCGCCTCGACCCTCCTGCTGGTGCAGGCGCTCGGCGACGCGGGCATCGACGCGCCGCTGTGGTGCGCCACCCGGGGCGCGGTGACCACCGGCCGCTCGGACCGCGTGGAGCACCCCGTGCAGTCGCAGGTGTGGGGCTTCGGCCGGGCGGCCGCCCTGGAGTACCCGCAGCGCTGGGGCGGTCTGCTCGACCTTCCCGAGCAGCTGGACGCCCGTACGGCGGCCCGTGTGGTCGCCGTCCTGGGGCAGTCGGCCGAGGACCAGGTGGCGGTGCGCGCCTCGGGCGTCTTCGGACGCCGGCTGGTGCGGGCCGTCGGCGCCACCGGGTCCGAGCAGCAGTGGTCGCCGCGCGGCACCGTGCTGATCACCGGTGGTACGGGTGCGCTGGGCGGGCACGTCGCCCGCTGGCTGGCGGGCAACGGCGCCGAGCACCTCGTGCTCACCAGCCGTCGCGGCCCGGCCGCGCCGGGAGCCGCCGAACTCGTCGCGGAGCTGGAGGAGCTCGGCGCCACCGCCACCGTCGTGGCCTGTGACGCGGCCGACCGGGACGCCCTGCAGGCCGTGCTGGCCGCGCACCCCGTCAACGCCGTCGTCCACGCCGCAGGCGTCGGCGACCACGTGATGATCGCCGACACCGACCCGGCCGGGTTCGCCGGCACGCTCTCGGCGAAGGCCGCGGGCGCGACGTACCTGGACGAACTGCTGGCCGACCAGGAGCTGGACGCGTTCGTCCTGTTCTCCTCCGGCGCTGGCATCTGGGGCGGCGCCGGCCAGAGCGCCTACTCGGCGGCCAACGCCTACCTGGACGGCCTGGCCGAGTACCGGCGGGCACGCGGGCGCACCGCGCTCGCCGTCTCCTGGGGCGGCTGGGCCGAGGGCGGCATGGCCGGCGTCGGCGACGGCGAGGAGATGCTGCGCCGCCGCGGCCTGCCGCCCATGCAGCCCGCACTCGCGATCAGCGCGCTGGCACAGGCCCTGTCTGCCGACGAAACGGCCGTGACCGTGGCCGACTTCGACTGGGAGCGGTTCATCGGACCGTTCACCGTCGGCCGCCCGAGCGCCCTGCTGTCCGACGTGCCCGAGGCGCGCCGCGCGCTGGAGGGCGGGCCCTCCGACGGCGCCGCGGCCGGCAACGCGCTGGCGGCGGAGCTGGCCGCACTGTCGGCCGGCGAGCAGGAGCGCACCCTGGTGGACCTGGTCCGCACCCACGCCGCCGCCGTGCTCGGCCACGCCGGTGCCGCGGCGGTGGAAGCGGAACGGGCCTTCAAGGACCTCGGCTTCGACTCGCTCACCGCCGTCGAGCTGCGCAACCGGCTCACGGCCGACACCGGCCTGAAGCTGCCCACCACGCTCGTCTTCGACTACCCCAACGCCACCTCCCTGGCCCTGTTCCTGCGCGCCGAACTGCTCGGCGCCCGGTCCGCCGCACTGCCGGTGGAGCGGACGGCCGAGGCCGACGAGCCGATCGCGATCGTGGCGATGAGCTGCCGCCTTCCCGGCGGCGTCGGTTCGCCCGAGGACCTGTGGCAGCTCGTGCTGTCCGGCGGCGACGCGGTCTCCGGCTTCCCCGAGGACCGCGGCTGGGACGTCGAGGGCCTCTACGACCCCGACCCGGGCACCCCGGGCAAGACGTACGCGCGCGACGGCGGATTCCTCTACGACGCGGGCGACTTCGACGCCGCACTGTTCGGCATCTCGCCGCGCGAGGCGCTGGCGATGGACCCGCAGCAGCGGCTGCTGCTGGAGACCACGTGGGAGGCCTTCGAGCGCGCGGGCATCGACCCGTCCTCGCTGAAGGGCAGCCGCACGGGCGTTTTCGTCGGCATGTCCTTCCAGGGCTACGGCGCCGGCCTCTCGAATGTGCCCGAGGGCGTCGAGGGCCATCTGCTCACCGGCAGCGCCGCGAGCGTCGTCTCCGGGCGCGTGGCCTACTCGTTCGGCCTGGAGGGGCCGGCGGTCACCGTGGACACGGCGTGCTCGTCCTCGCTGGTCGCCCTGCACCTGGCCATCCAGTCGCTGCGCAACGGCGAGAGCACGATGGCCGTCGCGGGCGGTGTGAACGTCATGGCCGTACCGGCCGCGTTCGTGGAGTTCAGCCGGCAGCGCGGGCTCTCGCCCGACGGCCGCTGCAAGGCGTTCGGCGCCGGCGCGGACGGCACCGGCTGGGCCGAGGGCGCGGGCGTGGTGCTCGTCGAGCGGCTCAGCGACGCCGTGCGCAACGGCCACGACGTCCTCGCGGTGGTGCGGGGCAGCGCGGTCAACCAGGACGGCGCCTCCAACGGCCTGACGGCACCGAACGGTCCGGCGCAGCAGCGGGTCATCCGCCAGGCGCTGGCCTCCGCCGGGCTCACCGAGGCCGACGTGGACGCCGTGGAGGCGCACGGCACGGGCACCGCGCTGGGCGACCCCATCGAGGCGCAGGCCCTCATCGCCACCTACGGCCAGAGCCGCACCGGGGAACAGCCGCTGTGGCTGGGCTCGTTGAAGTCCAACATCGGTCACGCCCAGGCCGCCTCCGGCGTCGCCGGCGTGATCAAGATGGTGATGGCGATGCAGCACGGTCTGCTGCCGCGCACCCTGCACGCGGACGAGCCGACCCCGCACGTGGACTGGTCCGCGGGCGCGGTGCGGCTGCTGAACGAGGCCGTGGAATGGCCGGAGTCGGACCACCCGCGCCGGGCGGCCGTCTCGTCCTTCGGCGTCAGCGGCACCAACGCGCACACCATCATCGAGCAGGCCCCGGCGGCCGAACCGGCCGCCGTCGCACCGGCCGAGGTCGCCTCGGCGACCGTCCCGTGGGTGCTGTCCGGCAAGTCCGAGGCGGCTCTGCGGGCCCAGGCCGAGCGCCTGCTGTCCCTCGCCGCGCAGGCGGACGACCTGTCCCTCGCCGGCGTCGGCTTCTCGCTGGCCACCACCCGGGCCGGACTGGAGCACCGCGCCGCCGTGACCGGCGGCGACCGCGACCGGCTCCTCGGCGGCCTGCGGGCCCTGGTGTCGGGTACGCCCGCTCCCGGTCTCGTGCTCGGCCGCGCGGACGCCGGCCAGGTCGGCTTCCTCTTCTCCGGCCAGGGCTCGCAGCGCATCGGCATGGGCCGGGAGCTGTACGAGGCGTTCCCGGTCTTCGCGGAGGCGTACGACCAGGTGTGCGCCCACCTCGACCGGCACCTCGAACGGCCGCTGCGCGACGTGGTCTTCGGCGAGGACGCCGACGAGCTGAACCGCACGGTCTTCACGCAGCCCGCGCTGTTCGCGATCGAGGTCGCGATCCACCGCCTGCTGGAGTCGTGGGGCATCCGGCCCGACTGCCTGGCGGGTCACTCCGTGGGCGAGATCGCCGCGGCCCATGTGGCGGGTGTGCTGTCGCTGGCGGATGCGGCGAAGCTGGTGTCGGCGCGTGCCGCGCTGATGCAGGCGCTGCCCGCCGGTGGCGCGATGATCGCCGTGCAGGCCACCGAGGACGAGGTCCTGCCGCACCTCACCGACCAGGTGAGCATCGCGGCGGTCAACGGGCCGCAGTCCGTGGTGGTTTCGGGTGCCGAGGATGCGGTGGAGGTCATCGCGGAGGTCTTCGCCGAGCAGGGTCGTAAGACGTCCCGGCTGAAGGTGAGTCACGCGTTCCACTCGCCGCTGATGGACCCGATGCTGGAAGAGTTCGCCCGCGTCGTCGAAGGCCTGCACTTCGAGAAGCCGCGCATCCCGGTCGTCTCCAACGTGACCGGCCGGCTCGTCGACATGTACACCGCCGAGTACTGGGTGCGGCACGTCCGCGAGGCCGTGCGCTTCGCCGACGGCATCCGGACCCTGGACGAGATGGGCGTGACCCGGTTCGTGGAGGTCGGCCCCGGCGGCGTGCTGAGCGCCATGGCCCAGGGCTGCCTGGACGGCGCGATCACCGTCCCGGCCGTCCGGGCGGACGCACCGGAACCCGAGGCGATCACCGGCGCCGTTGCGCAGGCCCACGTGCACGGCGTCCCCGTCGACTGGCACGCCTTCTTCGCCGGCCGCGCCGCCCGGCGCGTGGACCTGCCCACCTACGCCTTCCAGCACCAGCGGTACTGGCTGGAGACCACCGCCCCCACCGCCGCCACGGGCACCGACCCCGTCGAGGCCGGGTTCTGGGAGACGGTGGAGCGCGAGGACGCCCAGTCCCTCGCCGCCACGCTCGGCCTGCCCGCCGAGCAGCTGGACGCGGTGCTGCCCCGGCTGTCCGCGTGGCGCCGCCGGCGGCGCGAGGAATCCGTCGTGGACGGCTGGTCCTACCGCGTCGGCTGGAAGCCGCTGACCGGCCGCTGGAACGGTGAACTGTCCGGCCACTGGCTGTTCCTGGCCGCCGAGGAGACCGAGTGGACCGCCGCCATTGGCGACGGGCTCACGGCCCGCGGCGCCCGGCTGGTCCCGGTGACGGTCGACCCGGCCGCCGACCGCGGCACCCTGCAGCAGCAGATCGAAGCTGCCGTCCGGGAGACCCCGGTCGAGGGCGTGATCTCCCTGCTCGGCATCGACGAGCAGCCCCACCCCGAGCACCCGGCCGTCTCCGTGGGCACCGCGCTGTCCATCACCCTCGTGCAGGCGCTCGGCGACGCGGGCATCGACGCCCCGCTGTGGGCGCTGACCAAGTCGGCCATGTCCACCGGCCGTTCGGACACCGCACCGAGCGCCGTCCAGAACGCCGTCTGGGGACTCGGCCGGGTCGCTGCGCTGGAGCACTCACGGCGCTGGGGAGGTCTCGTCGACCTCCCGGAGACGCTCGACGAGCGGGTCACCGGCCGCCTCGCCGCGGTGCTCGGCCAGTCGGCCGAGGACCAGGTCGCGATCCGCGCCCGGGGCGTCTTCGGACGCCGCCTCTCCCACGCCCCTGCCGGCCGCACCGGCCGTGCGTGGTCGCCGCGGGGCACGGTGCTGGTGACGGGTGGTACGGGTGCGCTGGGTGGTCATGTGGCGCGGTGGCTGGCCGGTGCGGGTGCGGAGCATCTGGTGCTGACGAGTCGTCGGGGTATCGGTGCTCCTGGTGCGGCGGATCTGAAGTCCGAGCTGGAGGCGCTGGGTTCGCGGGTGACGGTTGCCGCGTGTGATGTGGCCGATCGTGCGGCGGTGGCCGCGCTGCTGGCCGAGCACCCGGTGAACGCCGTCGTGCACACCGCCGGCGTGGACCACCTGGAACCCTTCGAGAGCATGACGCTCGGCTCCTTCGCCGACGGGCTGGCCGCCAAGGCGGCCGGCGCGGTCCACCTCGACGAACTGCTCGCGGGCCAGGAGCTGGACGCCTTCGTCCTCTTCTCCTCCATCGCCGGCGTGTGGGGCAGCGGCCACCAGGCCGCCTACGCCGCCGCCAACGCCGTGCTCGACGGCCTCGCCGAACGCCGCCGTGCGCACGGCCTGGCCGCGACCGCCGTGGCCTGGGGCCCCTGGGCCGGCGGCGGCATGGCCGAGAGCGAGGGCGCCGACGAACGCCTGCGCCGCCGCGGCCTGATCCCGATGCCCGCCGCCCTCGCGGTGTCCGGCCTCCGGCAGGCCCTGGACTCCGGCGAGACGACCGTGACCGTGGCCGACATCGACTGGGAACGGTTCATCACCCCGTTCACCGTGGGACGCCCGAGCGCACTGCTCGGCGAACTCCCCGAGACCGAGCGGGCCCTGAGCACCGGCGGCCGGACCGAGGAGACTGCCACCTCGCCGCTCGCCGCCCGGCTCGCCGGGATGCCCGAGGCCGAACAGCACACGCTGCTCGTCGATCTCGTCCGCACGCACGCGGCGGCCGTGCTCGGCCACAGCGGCGCCGGTGAGGTCGAGGCCGACCGGGCGTTCAAGGATCTCGGCTTCGACTCGCTCACCGCCGTCGAACTGCGCAACAAGCTCAACACCGAGACCGGCCTCGCCCTGCCCCCCACGCTCGTCTTCGACTACCCGAACGCCCACGCGCTCGCCCGTCAACTGCGCACCGAGCTCACCGGCCGCACCGCCGCGGCCGCGCCCGACGTGGTCACCGCGGCGGCCGCGGACGACGACCCGATCGCCATCGTGGGGATGGCCTGCCGGTACCCGGGCGGCGTCCGCTCGCCCGAGGACCTCTGGCGGCTCGTGGCCTCCGGCAGCGACGCCGTCGGGGAGTTCCCGGCGGACCGCGGCTGGGACCTGGACGGCATCTACGACCCGGACCCGGACGCAACCGGCAAGACCTACACGCGACACGGCGGATTCCTGTACGAGGCCGGGGAGTTCGACCCCGCGTTCTTCGGGATCAGCCCGCGCGAGGCCACGGCCATGGACCCCCAGCAGCGGCTGCTGCTGGAGACCACGTGGGAGACCTTCGAACGGGCCGGCATCGACGCGGAGTCGGTGCGCGGCACCCGGACGGGCGTCTTCGTCGGATCCGGCTACCAGGACTACGCGGCACAGGCGTTCAACGCCGTCGACGACTCCGAGGGCTTCTTCGGCACCGGCAACTCCGCGAGCATCATGTCCGGCCGCATCGCCTACAGCTTCGGTCTCGAAGGCCCGGCGGTCACCGTGGACACGGCGTGCTCGTCGTCCCTGGTGGCCCTGCACTGGGCGACCCAGGCACTGCGCAACGGCGAGTGCACGATGGCACTGGCCGGCGGCGTGATGGTCATGTCCACCCCGCGCGCCTTCATCGAGTTCAGCCGCCAGCGGGGCCTGGCCGCCGACGGCCGCTGCAAGGCGTTCGCCTCGGCGGCGGACGGTACAGGCTGGGCGGAAGGCGTCGGCATGCTCCTGGTGGAGCGGCTCTCCGACGCCCGCCGCAACGGCCACCAGGTCCTCGCGGTCGTCCGCGGCACCGCCATCAACCAGGACGGCGCGTCCAACGGCCTGACCGCCCCGAACGGCCCCGCCCAGCAGCGCGTCATCCGCCAGGCCCTCGGCGCCGCCGGCCTCACCGCCGCCGACGTCGACGTGGTCGAGGCGCACGGTACGGGCACGACGCTCGGTGACCCGATCGAGGCGCAGGCGCTGCTGGCGACCTACGGTCAGGAGCGTCCCGAGGGGCAGCCGTTGTGGCTGGGTTCGTTGAAGTCCAACATCGGTCACACGCAGGCTGCTGCGGGTGTGGCAGGCATCATCAAGATGGTCATGGCGATGCAGCACGGTGTGCTGCCGCAGACGCTGCACGTGGACGAGCCGACCCCGCACGTGGACTGGACGGCCGGTGACGTCCGGCTGCTGACCGAGGCCGTCGACTGGCCGGAGTCGGACCGTCCCCGCCGGGCCGCCGTCTCGTCCTTCGGTGTCAGCGGCACCAACGCCCACACCATCATCGAGCAGGCCCCGCCGGCCCCCGCCGACGAGACCGGCACTGCAGCATCCGGCCCCCTGCCGTGGCTGCTGTCCGCCAAGAGCAGTGCGGCGCTGCGCGACCAGGCACGACGCCTGCTGAACTTCGCCGTCGACGGTGTCTCACCGGCCGATGTCGGCTTCTCGCTGGCCACCACCCGCACCGCCCTGCGCCACCGGGCAGCCGTCGTGGGGGAGAACCACGAGGACTTCCTGCGCGGTCTCAAGGACCTGGCCGCGGGGAACCCGTCGCCCGGTGTGGTGCTGGGGCGTTCGGCCGGCGGCAAGACCGGCTTCCTCTTCTCCGGGCAGGGTTCGCAGCGCCTGGGCATGGGACGAGAGCTGTACCGGGAGTTCCCGGTGTTCGCGGACGCGTACGACGAGGTGTGTGCGCACCTGGACGTGACGGTCGACGTCGATGCGGAGCAGGAACTGAACCAGACGGGAGTCACCCAGCCTGCGCTGTTCGCGGTCGAGGTGGCGTTGTTCCGGCTGCTGGAGTCGTGGGGTGTGCGGCCGGATTACGTGGCCGGTCACTCGGTGGGTGAGATCGCTGCGGCTCATGTGGCGGGTGTGCTGTCGCTGGCTGATGCGGCGAAGCTGGTGTCGGCGCGTGCTGCGCTGATGCAGGCGCTGCCCACCGGTGGCGCGATGATCGCCGTGCAGGCCACCGAGGACGAGGTGCTGCCGCACCTCACCGACGAGGTCGGTATCGCCGCCATCAACGGCCCGCAGTCCGTGGTGATTTCGGGTGCCGAGGACGCCGCGACGGCGATTGCGGAGCTCTTCGTTCAGCAGGGCCGTAAGACGTCCCGGCTGAAGGTCAGCCACGCGTTCCACTCGCCGCTCATGGACCCGATGCTGGACGACTTCGCGGCCGTGCTGAAGGGGCTGACCTTCAACGAGCCGCAGATCCCGGTCGTCTCCAACGTGACCGGCCGGCTCGTGGACGCGTACACCGCGGACTACTGGGTCCAGCACGTCCGGGGCGCCGTGCGGTTCGCCGACGGCATCCGGGCGCTGCACGCCGAGGGCGTCACCACCTTCGTGGAGATCGGCCCCGGCGGCGTGCTCAGCGGCATGGCCCAGAGCTGCCTGGACGAGGCGGTCACGGTGCCGGTGCTGCGCAACGACCGCCCCGAGCGGCACGCGCTCACCACCGCCCTCGCGCAGCTGCACACCCACGGCGGCACGGTGGACTGGAGGACGTTCTTCTCCGGTGCCCGGAAGGCCGACCTGCCCACCTACGCGTTCCAGCACGAGCGCTACTGGGTGGACGCCGCGGCACCCGCCGCCACGGCGGCCGACCCGGTGGACGCCGAATTCTGGGAGACCGTGGAGCGCGAGGACTTCGCCTCGCTCGCGGCCACGCTGGAGATCCGCGCCGAGGACGCGTTCAGCGACGTGCTGCCGCGCCTGTCGTCATGGCGGCGGCAGCGCAAGGAGCAGTCCGCCGCGGACGCCCTGCGCTACCGGATCACCTGGAAGCGGATCTCCGACCCCACCGGCACGCACCGGACCGGCACGTGGCTGGTCCCCGTCGGCGCCGCGCAGCTCGACGACGCATGGGTCGCCGCCTGCCTGAGCGGGCTGACGGCCCAGGGCCTCGCCCCGCTGCCGGTCCCGGTCGACCCGGCCGCCGGCCGGAAGGACCTGACCGGCCTGCTCGCCGAAGCGGCGGGCGACGAGCCCGTCGCGGGCGTGCTCTCGCTGCTCGCCCTCGACGGCTCTCCGGCCCCGACCGCCGGACTGGCCAACGGTGTCGCCCTGTCCGTCCTGCTCGTGCAGGCGCTCGGCGACGCGGGCATCGACGCACCGCTGTGGTGCGCGACCCGGAACGCGATGGGCGTGAGCCCCGACGACGACCTGGCGGACCCCGTCCAGTGCCAGGTGTGGGGCCTCGGCCGGGCGGCCGCGCTGGAGCACTCCGCGCGCTGGGGCGGTCTGATCGACCTTCCCGCCGGGATCGACGACCGGACCGCGGAGCGGCTCGTCGCCATGCTGGGCCAGTCGGCCGAGGACCAGGTCGCGATCCGCGCGGCCGGGGTGTTCGTACGACGCCTCGCACGGGCCACCGATGCACCGGGCGGCCGTGCGTGGTCGCCGCGGGGCACGGTGCTGGTGACGGGTGGTACGGGTGCGCTGGGTGGTCATGTGGCGCGGTGGCTGGCCGGTGCGGGTGCGGAGCATCTGGTGCTGACGAGTCGTCGGGGTATCGGTGCTCCTGGTGCGGCGGATCTGAAGTCCGAGCTGGAGGCGCTGGGTTCGCGGGTGACGGTTGCCGCGTGTGATGTGGCCGATCGTGCGGCGGTGGCCGCGCTGCTGGCCGAGCACCCGGTGAACGCCGTCGTGCACACCGCCGGCACCGCCGAGCCGGGCATGCTCGCCGAGACCGGCCTGGAGGACTTCGCGGCCACGGTCGCCGCGAAGGCGCTGGGCGCCCGGCACCTGGACGAGCTGCTGGGTGATCAGGAGCTGGACGCCTTCGTGCTCTTCTCCTCGATCTCCGGCGTCTGGGGCAGCGGCGGCCAGGCCGCCTACGCGGCCGGCAACGCCTTCCTCGACGGCCTCGCCCGGCACCGGCGGGCCCGCGGCCTCGCCGCGACCGCGGTCGCGTGGGGCCCGTGGGGCGGGGGCGGCATGGTCGACACCGCGGAGGAGGAGCGGCTGCGGCTGCGCGGCCTCACGGTGCTGCGCCCGGCGCAGGCGGTCTCCGCGCTGCACGGCGTGCTGAGCAGCGGGGACACCGCGGTCACCGTGGCGGACGTGGACTGGGAGCGGTTCGTCGTCCCGTTCACCCTCAGCAGGCCGAGCGCCCTGCTGGGCGACCTGCCCGAGGTCAGGAGCGTCCTGGCCGAGGAGTCCGCCGAGCGGGCGGGGGAACCGTCGGCGCTGCGGGAGAAGCTCTCCGGGCTGGCCGGGGACGAACAGGAACGGCTGCTCGTGGACACGGTGTGCGCGCATGCCGCGGCCGTCCTCGGTCACAGCGGCTCGGGGGCGGTGGAACCGGACCTGGCGTTCCGGGACCTCGGCTTCGACTCGCTGACCGCGGTGGAGCTGCGCAACCTGCTCACCGCCGACACGGGCCTGACGCTGCCCGCGACGCTGGTCTTCGACCACCCGACGCCCCAGGCCATCGCCCGGTACCTGCGGTCCGAACTCGCCGGCGAGGCGGGTCCGGCGGAGGTCTCGGTCTTCGGCGAACTGGACCGGCTGGAGGCAGTCATCTCGACGGCCGTCGACGGGGAGACGGTCCGGTCGGGCGTGCGGAAGCGGCTGCAGGACCTGCTGGCCCTGGTCAACTCCGCAGGTGAGCGCGGGGAGAAGGACGCCGACGCGCAGCGGAAGCTGGAGGACGCGACGATCGACGACATCTTCGACTTGATCGACCAAGATCTAGAAAATTCCTAGTCCTCGGCCCTCTACCTTCGACAACAGCCAAGGACGGATGGGGCGGATGAGCAGCAACGAAGACAGGCTCCTTGAGTATCTCAAGCGGGTCACCGGAGACCTCCGCGAGGCCCGCGAGCGCCTGCGCGAGGCCGAGGAGAAGAACCAGGAACCCATCGCCATCGTGGGGATGGCCTGCCGGTACCCGGGCGGCGTCCGCTCGCCCGAGGACCTGTGGCGGCTGGTGGCCTCCGGCGGCGACGCCGTCGGGGAGTTCCCGGCGGACCGGGGCTGGGACGTGGAGGACATCTACGACCCGGACCCGGAGGTGCAGGGCAAGACCTACGCACGGCACGGCGGATTCCTGTACGAGGCCGGGGAGTTCGACCCCGGGTTCTTCGGGATCAGCCCGCGCGAGGCCGTCGCGATGGATCCCCAGCAGCGGCTGCTGCTGGAGACCACGTGGGAGACCTTCGAACGGGCCGGCATCGACGCGGAGTCGGTGCGGGGGAGCAGGACCGGGGTCTTCGTCGGGTCCGGCTACCAGGACTACGTCAACCTTCTGCTCGGGGTGGGCGGCGAGTCCGACGGCCACGTCGGGACGGGCAACTCGGCCAGCGTGATGTCCGGCCGCATCGCCTACACCTTCGGTCTCGAAGGCCCGGCGGTCACCGTGGACACGGCGTGCTCGTCGTCCCTGGTGGCCCTGCACTGGGCGGTCCAGGCGCTGCGCAGCGGCGAGTGCTCGATGGCACTGGCCGGCGGCGTGCAGGTGATGACGACGCCCACCCCGTTCGTGGAGTTCAGCCGCCAGCGCGGGCTGGCGCCCGACGGCCGCTGCAAGGCCTTCGCGGCCGGCGCGGACGGTACGGGCTGGGCCGAGGGCGTCGGTATGCTCCTGGTGGAGCGGCTCTCCGACGCCCGCCGCAACGGTCACCAGGTGCTCGCGATCGTCCGCGGCAGCGCGGTCAACCAGGACGGTGCGTCCAACGGCCTGACCGCGCCGAACGGTCCGGCGCAGCAGCGGGTCATCCGCCAGGCGCTGGCGTCGGCCCACCTGTCGCCCGCCCAGGTCGACGTGGTGGAGGGGCACGGCACGGGCACCACCCTCGGTGACCCGATCGAGGCGCAGGCGCTGCTCGCCACCTACGGCCAGGAGCGGCCCGAGGGACAGCCGTTGTGGCTGGGCTCGCTGAAGTCCAACATCGGTCACACCCAGGCCGCTGCCGGTGTCGGCGGCATCATCAAGATGGTCATGGCGATGCACCACGGCGTGCTGCCGCGCACGCTGCACGTGGACGAGCCGACCCCGCACGTCGACTGGTCGGCGGGTGCGGTGCAGCTGCTGACCGAGGCCGTGGAATGGCCGGAGTCGGACCACCCGCGCCGGGCCGCCGTCTCGTCCTTCGGTGTCAGCGGCACCAACGCGCACACGATCATCGAGCAGGCCCCGTCGCCGGAGGAGGAGCCGGAAACGGCTTCCGCGGCCGGTCCGTTGGCGTGGGTGCTCTCGGCCAAGAGCGATGCGGCGCTGCGGGCACAGGCGGCCGGTCTGCTGTCCTTCGTGGACGACGAGACGTCGCTGCTGGACGTCGGCTTCTCGCTGGCCACGACCCGGGCGGCGCTGCGCCACCGGGCCGTGGTGGTGGGGGAGACCCGCGAGGAACTGCTGGGCGCCCTGGGTGACTTGGCGTCCGGGACCCCGTCGTCCGGCGTGGTGCCGGGGCGTCCGGCCGGCGGCAAGACCGGCTTCCTCTTCTCGGGCCAGGGCTCGCAGCGCCTGGGCATGGGCCGCGAGCTGTACGCGGCGTACCCGGTGTTCGCGGCGGCGTACGACGCGGTCTGTGCGCAGCTGGACGCCGATGTCGACGTGGACTCGGAGGAGCTGCACCGCACGGGCGCCGCCCAGCCGGCCCTCTTCGCCGTCGAGGTGGCCCTGTTCCGGCTGCTCGAATCCTGGGGCATCCGGCCGGACTACGTGGCCGGTCACTCCGTCGGCGAGATCGCTGCGGCCCATGTGGCCGGGGTGCTGTCGCTGGAGGACGCGGCGAAGCTGGTGTCCGCCCGCGCCCGGCTCATGCAGGCGCTGCCTGCGGGCGGTGCGATGGTGGCTGTGCAGGCGACCGAGGACGAGGTGCTGCCGCACCTGACGGACGAGGCCGGTATCGCGGCGCTCAACGGCCCGCAGTCGGTGGTGCTTTCGGGCGCCGAGGACGCGGTGACGGCCATTGCGGCGGTCTTCGCCGAGCAGGGTCGTAAGACGTCGCGGCTGAAGGTGAGTCACGCGTTCCACTCGCCGCTGATGGACCCGATGCTGGACGAGTTCGCCGCCGTCGTGCGCGGCCTGACGTTCAACGAGCCGCAGATCCCGGTGGTGTCCAACCTCACCGGCGCGCTGGCGGAGGCGTACACCGCCGAGTACTGGGTGCGGCACGTCCGCGAGGCGGTCCGTTTCGCCGACGGCGTGCAGACCCTGCACGGCCTCGGCGTGACCAAGTTCGTGGAGATCGGCCCCGGCGGCGTCCTCAGCGGCATGGCACAGAGCTGCGTGGACGCGGCCCTGACGGTCCCCGTCCTGCGCACGGACCGTCCGGAGCAGCAGGCGATCGTCACGGCCCTCGCGCAGCTGCACACCCACGGTGTCCCGGTGGACTGGAGCGCGTTGTTCTCCGGCGCCCGGAAGACCGCTCTGCCGACGTACGCGTTCCAGCACGAGCGGTACTGGGTGGACGCGACGGAGTCCGCCGCCGCTGCGGTGGACCCGGTCGAGGCGGAGTTCTGGGAGACCGTGGAGCGCGAGGACCTGGAGGCCCTCGCCGGAACCCTGGACATCCGCGCCGAGGACGCGTTCAGCGACGTGCTGCCGCGCCTGTCGTCGTGGCGGCGGCAGCGCAAGGAGCAGTCCGCCGCGGACGGCTGGCGCTACCGGGAGACGTGGAAGCGGCTGAGCGGTCTCACGTCGGCGGGCATCGGCGGCACGTGGCTGCTGGCCGTGCCGGAGGAGGAGAACGAGCAGGCCGCCGCGGTCCGTACCGCGCTCGCCGCCCGCGGTGCCGACCTGAAGACCCTGGTCGTCGGCCCCGCGAGCGACCGCGACGGGCTGGCCCGGGAGCTGGCCGGACTCGGGCCGGTCGACGGCGTGCTGTCCCTGCTGTTCACCGACAGCCCCGTGCTGTCCACGCTGCTGCTCGTCCAGGCCCTGGGCGACGCGGGCGTCGAGGCCCCGCTGTGGTGCCTCACCTCGGGCGCGGTGGCGGTGGACGGTTCCGACGCGGTGCGCAACGCCCGGCACACCCAGGTCTGGGGCCTGGGCCGGACCGCCGCCCTGGAACTCCCGCGGCGCTGGGGCGGGTTGATCGACCTGCCCGAGGCCGTCGACGACCGGGCCGCGGCCCGCCTCGTCGAGGTGCTGGGGCAGGCCCGTACGGGCCGGTGGGAAGAGGACCAGCTCGCCGTCCGCGCCTCCGGCGTCTTCGCCCGGCGGATCGCGCACGCCCCGGCCCGCCCGGCCTCCCGCCGCTGGCAGCCGCGGGGCACCGTCCTGGTCACCGGCGGCACCGGCGCCCTCGGCGGGCACGTCGCCCGCTGGCTGGCGCGCAACGGTGCCGAGCACCTGGTGCTCACGAGCCGGCGCGGCGCGGAAGCGCCCGGAGCCGCCGAACTGGCGGCGGAACTGGAAGCGTTGGGCGCCCGCGTCACCGTCGCCGCCTGCGACGTGGCCGACCGCGACGCCGTGGCCGCCCTGCTGGCCGGGCACACCTTCACCGCCGTGGTGCACACGGCCGGAGTCGCCGACGCCGGCATGGTGACCGAGACCACCCCGGCCGAGTTCGCCGCCGCACTCGCCGCCAAGGCCGGCGGCGCCGCACACCTGGACGAGCTGCTGGGTGATCAGGAGCTGGACGCCTTCGTGCTCTTCTCCTCGATCTCCGGCGTCTGGGGCAGCGGCGGCCAGGCCGCCTACGCGGCCGGCAACGCCTTCCTCGACGGCCTCGCCCGGCAGCGCCGCGCCCGCGGCCTCACCGCGACCGCCGTCTCCTGGGGACCGTGGGCCGACGGCGGCATGGTCCAGGACGGCGACGACGAGGAGCGGCTGCGCCGCCGCGGGCTGCACGTGATGGCCCCCGAGTCGGCGATCACCGCCCTGCACCGCGTACTCGACCGCGACGAGCCGCAGCTGACCGTGGCCGACGTCGAATGGCCGCGCTTCGTCGTGCCGTTCACCCTCGGCCGCCCGAGCCCGCTGCTCGGCGACCTCCCCGAGGTGCGCGAGGCGCTGGCCGAGAACGCCCCCGCGGAGCAGCACGGCTCCGGGGCGCTCGCCGGGAGCCTGGCCGGGCTGGCGCGGGAGGAGCAGGAACGCCTCCTCGTGGACCTCGTCCGCACCCACGCGGCCACCGTGCTCGGGCACCGCGGCGCCGGCGCCGTCGAGGCCGACCGGCCCTTCCGGGACCTGGGCTTCGACTCCCTGACGGCGGTCGAACTGCGCAACAAGCTCAACGAGGCCACCGGCCTGGCCCTGCCCACGACCCTGGTCTTCGACCACCCCACGGCGGCCGACCTCGCCGCCCACCTGCGGGCCGAACTCACCGGCGGCGACAGCCCGGAGAGCACGGCCGAGGCCGCGGCCGCGGTGCTGGACGAGCCGATCGCCATCGTCGGGATGGCCTGCCGCTACCCCGGCGGCGTCCGCTCGCCCGAGGACCTGTGGGAGATGGTCGTCTCGGGCCGCGACGGGATCACGCAGTTCCCCGCCAACCGCGGCTGGGACATCGAGGCGCTCCACCACCCGGACCCCGACCACCCCGGCACCACCTACACCACCCAGGGCGGATTCCTGCACGACGCGGACGGGTTCGACCCCGCCGTCTTCGGGATCAGCCCGCGCGAGGCCGTGGCCATGGACCCCCAGCAGCGGCTGCTGCTGGAGACCACGTGGGAGACCTTCGAACGGGCCGGCATCGCCCCCGACACGGTGCGCTCCACCGGAACCGGCGTCTTCATCGGCTCCGGCTACCAGGACTACGCCGCCCGCCCCATCAAGGTCCCCGACGGCGCCGAGGGCTACCTCTCCACCGGCAACTCGGCCAGCGTGATCGCCGGCCGCCTCTCCTACACCTTCGGCCTGCAGGGGCCCTCGGTCACGGTCGACACCGCGTGCTCGTCCTCACTGACCGCCCTGCACCTGGCCGTTCAGGCGCTGCGCAACGGCGAGTGCTCGATGGCGCTGGCCGGCGGCGTGATGGTGATGTCCAGCCCGTCGGCGTTCACGATGTCGAGCCGGCAGCGCGCCCTGTCCGTCGACGGCCGCTGCAAGGCGTTCTCCGCGTCGGCCGACGGCACCGGGTTCGCCGAGGGCGTGGGCCTGGTCCTGGTCGAGCGGCTCTCCGACGCGCGCCGCAACGGGCACGAGATCCTGGCCGTGGTCCGCGGCAGCGCGGTCAACCAGGACGGCGCCTCCAACGGCCTGACCGCGCCCAGCGGCAAGGCCCAGCAGCAGGTCATCCGGCAGGCACTGGCCAACGCCCGGCTCGCCCCGGACGCCGTGGACGCCGTGGAGGCCCACGGCACCGGCACCCGGCTCGGCGACCCGATCGAGGCGCAGGCCCTGCTGGCCACCTACGGCAAGGACCGCGAACAGCCCCTGTGGCTCGGCTCGTTCAAGTCCAACATCGGCCACTCGCAGGCGGCCGCGGGCGTCGGCGGCGTCATCAAGATGGTGATGGCCATCCGCAACGGCGTCCTGCCGCAGACCCTGCACATCGACGAGCCGACCCCGGACGTCGACTGGTCCGCCGGGAACGTCCGCCTGCTGACCGAGCAGATCGCCTGGCCCGACCAGGGCAGGCCCCGCCGTGCCGCCGTCTCCTCGTTCGGCATGAGCGGCACCAACGTGCACACCATCATCGAGCAGGCCCCCGCCGAGCAGGTCCCGGAGCCGGCCGACGCCGCCCCCGGTGCCGTGGGCGTCGTCCCGTGGGCGCTGTCCGCGAAGTCCGCGCGGGCCCTGCGCGAGCAGGCACGCCGGCTGCTCGGCCACGTCGACCGCACCGCCGGTCTCGCCCTGCCCGACGTGGGCCGCGCACTGGTGACCACGCGGGCCCGGCTGGAGCACCGGGCCGTGGTCGTCGGCCGCGACCGGGAGGAGCTGCGGGCCGGACTCGCGGCCCTCGCCGACGGCGAACCGTCGGACAGCGTGGTCCAGGGCTCCGCCGGAGCCTCGGGCAAGGTCGCCTTCGTCTTCCCCGGCCACGGCTCGCAGTGGACGGAGATGGCCCGGGAACTGCTGGAGACCTCCCCGGTCTTCGCGGAGCAGGCGCAGGCCTGCGCAACGGCCTTCGCCCCCTACCTCGACTGGCCGCTGCTCGACGTCCTGCGCGCCGAACCGGGCGCGCCGGGCCTCGGCGACCTGGAGGTCGCCCAGCCCGCCCTGTTCACCGTGATGGTGTCGCTGGCCGCGCTGTGGCGCTCCTACGGAGTGACGCCCGCCGCCGTGATCGGCCACTCGCAGGGCGAGGTCGCCGCCGCGTACGTCGCGGGGGCGCTCACGCTGGAGGACGCGGCCCGGATCGTGGCGCTGCGCAGCCAGGTGCTGCTCAAGCTGGTGGGCAAGGGCGCGATGCTGGCGGTCGCGATGCCCGCCGACGCGGTGCGCGCGCGGCTGGAGACGTACGGGGACCGGCTCTCGGTCGCCGCCGTCAACGGCCCCGCCACGCTGACCGTCTCCGGCGAACCGGACGCGGTCGACGAACTGCTGGCGGAGCTCGAGGCCGAGGGCGTGCGCGTGCGCAAGGTCCGCGGTGCCACCGGTGCCGGGCACTCCGCCCAGGTCGAGAACCTGCGCGAGGAACTGCTGGAGCTGCTGGCCCCGGTCGCGCCGCGCGCCGCGGAGATCCCCTTCTACTCCACCGTCACCGGCACCCCTGTGGACACCGCGTCCCTGGACGCCGAGTACTGGTACCGCAACGCCCGCCGGACCGTGGAGTTCGAGCGGACCGTCCGGGCGCTGCTGGAGGACGGGCACGGGGTGTTCGTCGAGTGCAGCCCGCACCCGCTGCTGGTCGGCGCCGTGCAGGAGATCGCGGAGGACGCCGGCGCGGACGCCGTGGCCGGGGGCTCGCTGCGCCGGGACCACGGCGGCATGGACCGCTTCCTGCGCTCGGTGTCCGAACTGCACGTCAACGGCGTGCACATGGACTGGTCGGTGCCCTTCGCCGGGCACCCCGTGCGCCGCGCGGAGCTGCCGACGTACGCCTTCCAGCGGCAGCGGTACTGGCTGGAGGACGCCGACACGGCGCCCGCGGGTGCCGATCCGGTCGAGGCCCGGTTCTGGGAACTGGTCGAGCGCGCGGACCTTCCCGAACTCGCCGGGGAACTCGGCACGGACGACGCCGCCCTGATCGGCCCGGCGCTGCCGGTGCTCTCCTCGTGGCGGCGGCGCAACCGCGACAGGTCCATGGTGGACGGCTGGCGATACCGGGTCTCCTTCCGGCAGCTCGCCGAGGAGCCGGGCGCTCCGGAACTGGACGGCCTGTGGCTCGCCGTCCTCCCCGCCGGACTGGCGGACGAGGAGTGGGCACCCTGCGTCGTCGGCGTGCTGAGCGCCCACGGGGCCAAGGTCCGCGTGGTCGAACTCCCCGTCGACTGCGACCGGAAGGAGACCGCGGACCGGCTGGCCGCGGAACTCGGCGGCGAACAGCCGGCCGGAGTCCTCTCCATGCTCGGCTTGGCGCCCGGCCCGCACCCGCAGCACGCCACGCTCTCCGCCGGCCTCGCCGCGACGGTGACCCTGCTGCAGGCGCTCGGCGACCTGGACGTCCAGGCACCGCTGTGGTGCGCGACCCGGGGCGCCGTCTCCACCGGGGCGGCCGACCCGCTGCGCGATGCCGACCAGGCACAGCTGTGGGGCATGGGCATCGTGGCCGCACTGGAGCAGCCCCGGCGCTGGGGCGGTCTGATCGACCTGCCCGAGGTGCTGGACGAGCACGCCCTGCGCCGTCTGGCCGGGGCACTGGCCCAGGACGGCGAGGACCAGCTGGCCGTGCGCACGGACGGCGTGTTCGGCCGTCGCATGGTCCGCGCCCGGCCGGCCGAGGGACAGCCCGCCCGGCCGTGGCAGCCGCACGGCACCGTCCTGATCACCGGCGGCACCGGCGGCGTGGGCCGGCACCTGGCCCGCTGGCTGGCCGGCGCGGGCGCGCAGCACCTGGTGCTGACGAGCCGGCGCGGGCCCGACGCCCCCGGCATGGAGGAGCTGAGCGCGGAGCTGACCGCGCTGGGCGCCGAAGTCACCGTCGCCGCCTGCGACATGGCCGACCGTGACGCGGTCGCCCGGCTGCTCGCCGGCATCGACTCCCGGCACCCGCTCACCGCGGTGCTGCACGCCGCCGGCACGGCACGCTCGTCCCTGCTGAGCGACGCCGGTCTCGAGGAGTTCGCCGAAGCGGCGGCCTCCAAGGTCGCGGGCGCCGTCCACCTGGACGAACTGCTGGGCGACCGGGAGCTGGACGCCTTCGTCCTCTTCGCCTCCGGCGCCGGGGTCTGGGGCAGCGGCGGACAGGCCTGCTACGCCTCCGCCAACGCCTTCCTCGACGCCCTGGCCCTGAGCCGCCGGGCCCGCGGGCTGACCGCGACCTCGGTGGCCTGGGGCGGCTGGGCCGGCGGCGGCATGGTCGACGACGCGGTCCAGGAGCGCGGCGAGAAGCGGGGCCTGGGCTTCATGGCCCCCGAACTGGCCGTCTCCGCCCTGCACCAGGCCGTCGAGCACGACGAGGCGGCCCTGACCGTGGCGCCGATCGACTGGGAACGGTTCCTGCCCGCCTTCACCGTGGGCCGGGCGAGCGCGCTGCTGGCCGACCTGCCGGACGTGCAGCGGCTGCTGGCGGCCGAGCAGGCCGCCGAGGAGCCCGAGGGCGAGGCGGCCCTGGCGGCCGAGCTGGCCGGGCTCTCCGCGGCCGAGCAGGAGGAACGGCTCCTGGAGCACATCCGCTCACAGAGCGCCGTGGTCCTCGGCCACACCTCCGCCGAGGACGTGCCGCCCACCGCACGGTTCCTGGAGCTGGGCTTCGACTCGCTCACCGCGATCGACCTGCGCCGGCGCCTGGCGGCCGCGACCGGTCTGAAGCTGCCCGCCGGGCTGGCCTTCGACCACCCCTCGCCGGCCAAGCTCGCCAGGCACCTGCAGAGTCTGCTCTCGGGTTCCGGGCGCGGCGCCGCCGAGGAACGGCCCGCCGACATGCTGGTGCAGCTGTACCGGCACGCGAGCGAGACCGGGACGGCCGGCGAGGCCATGGGGATGCTCATGCAGGCGTCCCGGTTCCGGCCCGCCTTCGAACGGCCCGAGGACCTGGCCGAACGGCCCGTCCCGGTGCGGTTCGCGCAGGGCGACGCGGCAACGCCGGTGATGTGCTTCTCGCCGTACGTCGTACCGGCCGGGGCGCACCAGTACGCGCGGTTCGCGGCACCCTTCCGCGACCAGCTGGACATGTGGGCGCTGACCAACCCCGGCTACGAAGCGGGCGAACCGGTCCCGTCCGACGTGGACGCCGTGCTGCGGCTGCACGCGCAGACCGTGCTGGAGTGCGCGGGCGGCCGGCCGCCGGTCCTGCTCGGCTACTCCTCGGGCGGCTGGATCGCCCACGGGGTGGCGGCGCACCTGGAGGCCATGGGCGTGAAGCCGGCGGCCGTGGTGATGGTCGACAGCTTCAGCCGGGCCATCCCCTTCGACCCCCAGGTGCTCAACGCGATGGCCCAGGCGCAGTCGGAGCGGCTGGACTACATGAAGTCCGGTGGCGAGCAACTCACCGCGATGGGCTGCTACATGCGCCTGTTCGACGACTGGGAGGCGCCGTCGATCGCCGCGCCGACCCTGCTGGTGCGCGCGGGCGAGCCCCTGCCGACCGACACCGCGGACGGTGACGGACGCGCGGCGCCGCCCGAGCACGTGGACACGATCGTCGAAGTGCCCGGAAACCACTACTCGATGATGGAGGACCACGCCGGCACCACCGCGGCGGCGGTCCGCTCCTGGCTCGCAGGCACCGTCGAGTCCATCAACCCCCTTGCAGAAGACAGCGAAGCTGGGAGAACAGCATGACGAAGGCGCTCTACGAGATCGGTGAGACCCCGCCGCTCGGCGAGGTACCGCAGCAGATGTACGCCTCGGTGATCCGGCAGGACCGTTTCGGCGAGCCCAAGCAGGCGTTCCGTACCGAGGTCGTCGACACCCCCCGGGTGGGCCGGGGCCAGGTGCTGGTCTACGTGATGGCCGCCGGCATCAACTACAACAACGTGTGGTCCTCGCTGGGTACGCCGGTCGACGTCATCGGCATGCGGCAGCGCCAGGGGCAGCCGGAGGACTTCCACATCGGCGGCTCGGAGGGCTCCGGCGTGGTGTGGGCCGTCGGCGAGGGCGTCCGCAACGTCTCGGTCGGCGACCAGGTGCTGCTCACCAGCGGCCAGTGGGACGAGAGCGCCGAGGACATCCGGCTGGGCACGGACCCGCTGATCGCGAACAGCACCCGGGCCTGGGGCTACGAGACCAACTACGGCTCGTTCGCGCAGTTCTGCCTGGTCGACGAGTACCAGTGCCACCCCAAGCCCGCGGGCCTGTCGTGGGAGGAGTCGGCGGCCTTCCTGCTCACCGGGCCCACCGCCTACCGGCAGCTGTTCGGCTGGCAGGGCAACCGGGTCGGCCCCGGCGACCCGGTGCTGATCTGGGGCGGCGCGGGCGGCCTCGGCTCGATGGCCATCCAGCTCGTCAAGATGGTCGGCGGCATCCCGATCGCCATGGTCTCCGACGAGGCCCGTGCCGAGTACTGCCGCGGCCTCGGGGCCCAGGGCACCATCAACCGCCGCGAGTTCGACCACTGGGGCCGGCTGCCCGACGTCGACGACGCCGAGGGCTCCGCCCGCTTCCTGCGCGGCGCCCGCGGGGTCGGCAAGAAGATCTGGGAGATCCTCGGCGAGCGCAAGTCCCCGAAGGTGGTGCTGGAGCACAGCGGCCAGGACACCCTGCCGACGTCGATGTACCTGTGCGACAACGGCGGCATGGTGGTGATCTGCGGCGGCACCTCCGGCTACAACGGCGACATCGACCTGCGGCACCTGTGGATGCGCTCCAAGCGCCTGCAGGGCTCGCACTACGCCAACCTCCGCGAGTGCCGCGAGGTCATCCGCCTGGTGGAGGCCGGCCTGATCGACCCCTGCCTGGCCGCCTGCGAAGGCTTCGAGGACATCGGGCGCATGCACCAGATGATGCACGACAACGTGCACCCCTCCGGGAACATGGCCGTCCTCGTGAACGCGACCGGCCGCAACCAGACGACGCTCGAACTCCCCACCGCCGCCTGACGGTTCCCGACGACCACCCCTCTCACCAGTACGTGCAAGGAGAGTCATGACCGACGCCACCACCGGGGCACCCGCCGTCCCCAAGGCCCGCAGCTGCCCGTTCCTCCCGCCGGACGGCATCGCCGGGATCCGTGAGACCGCCCCGGTGACCCGGGCCACCTTCACCAGCGGCCAGGAGGCCTGGCTGGTGACCGGCTACGAGCAGGTGCGCGCCCTGCTGCGCGACCCGTCGTTCAGCGTCCAGGTGCCGCACGCGCTGCACACCCAGGACGGTGTCGTGACCCAGAAGCCGGGCCGCGGCAGCCTGTTGTGGCAGGACGAGCCGGAGCACTCCACCGACCGCCGGATGCTCGCCAAGGAGTTCACCGTCCGGCGCATGCAGGCGCTGCGGCCGAACATCCAGCGCATCGTCGACGAGCACCTCGACGCCATCGAGGCCCAGGGCGGCACGGTCGACCTGGTGAAGACCTTCGCCAACCCGGTGCCGTCCATGGTGATCTCCGACCTGTTCGGCGTTCCGGTCGAGCGTCGGGAGGAGTTCCAGGAGATCGCCGAGGCGATGATGCGCGTCGACCAGGACGTCGCCGCCACCGAGGCCGCGGGCATGCGACTGGGCGGCCTGCTCTACCAGTTGGTCCAGGAGCGCCGGGCCAACCCGGGCGACGACCTGATCTCGGCGCTGATCACCACCGATGACCCCGAGGGCGTCATCGACGACATGTTCCTGATGAACGCCGCCGGCACCCTGCTGATCGCGGCGCACGACACCACCGCGTGCATGATCGGCCTCGGTGCGGCGCTGCTGCTGGACCGCCCCGACCAGCTGGCCCTGCTCCGCGAGGACCCGTCGCTGATCGGCAACGCGGTCGAGGAGCTGCTGCGTTACCTCACCATCGGCCAGTTCGGCGGCGAGCGCGTCGCCGCCGAGGACGCGGAGATCGGCGGCGTGCGCATCGGCAAGGGCGAGCAGGTCGTCGCCCACGTCCTGGCCGCCGACTTCGACCCCGACTTCGTCGAGGACCCGGAGCGCTTCGACATCACCCGTCGCCCCGCCCCGCACCTGGCGTTCGGTTTCGGCCCGCACCAGTGCATCGGCCAGCAACTGGCCCGGATCGAGCTGCAGATCGTCTTCGAGACGCTGTTCCGCCGCTTCCCGACCCTGCGCCTGGCCAAGCCCGTGGAGGAGCTCCGCTTCCGCACCGACATGGTCTTCTACGGCGTGCACGAGCTGCCCGTCACCTGGTGACCCGCGCGGCACCCTGAGTTCCCCCGGTGAGCAGCGCCCGTGAACTGCGGGCGCTGCTCAGCGCTTTCCGGCGCCGGGGACCGGGAATAATCGGCCGGGAATACTAGGGGATGCCCTACTGACGGGTACATAGCATCTGAGCATGGAGACTCCGCAAGCTGCGCGCCGGACCGGCACGGTCCTGGCAGCCGCCGTCACGACGCTGGCGTTAACCGCGCCCGCGGCGCTCGCCTCACCGCCGCAGCCCGCCGCGGCGGTGACGGCCGTCGCCCCGGCCGCGCAGCCGCAGGCGGCCCGGCACGCCATCCCGTTCACCGAGGCCGTCGTCACGCAGCACGACGACGGCTCGTACTCCGTGAACTGGCGTGCGCCGGGCGTGCGGTCGGTGACCGTGTACGCCGACGGGCGGGAGGTGGCCCGCGGGGGTGCGGAGGCGAGCGTGACGGTGCGCGGCCTGCCGGCGGCCGACCGCCAGTGGTTCCGCCTCGTCCCCGACCAGGGCGACCCGCTGACGCTCGCGGACCGCTCGCTCCACCTGGCGGGCGCACCCAACTTCCGTGACGCGGGCGGCTACCGGACCTCCGGCGGGCAGTGGGTGCGGATGGGCGTGCTGTACCGCACCGGCGCGCTGTCGAAGCTGACCGACACCGACGTCGCCAGGCTCCAGCGCCTCGGCATCCGCACCGACTACGACCTGCGCGCCCCGGGGGAGCGGGCGAAGGCGCCGGACCGCATCCCGCAGGACACCCGCTACGTGGTCGCCGACGTCACCGGCGAGGACGTGGACCTGCCCGCCACCCCCGAGCAGGCGGCCGAGCTGATGACCGAGGGCAACCGCGCCTACGTCTCCAGGGATTCGGCGCGCAAGGCCTACGGCGCCCTCTTCCGCGACGCCGCGAACCCGGCCGCGTACGCGCTGGCCTACCACTGCACGGCGGGCAAGGACCGCACGGGCTGGGCGAGTGCCGCCCTGCTGACCGCGCTCGGCGTCGACCGCGGCACGGTCATGCGCGACTACCTGGCGACCAACGAATACCGGGCGCAGGAGGTGCAGGAGATCCTCGGTCAGGCGACACCCCATGACGCGGCCATCCTGAAGCCGGTGCTCGAGGCGCGTGCCGGATACCTGGACGCCTCTTTCGACGAGGTCGGCCGCCGGTACGGCACATTCGAGAACTATCTGCACGAGGGCCTGGGGCTCGACGACCAGGCGCTGGCCGGACTGCGCAAGGCCCTGCTGACGGACTGAATCCGCGGGAGCCGTACGGAGCATCCGGAACGCCCTTATTTTTTCGGGCAATTGATGTATCACCCATTGTCGAATTCATCGATCGCGTGAAAGGCACGACATGACCGAGACCGACCTCCGCACCGGGTCGCCGGCCCTCGACTTCCCCCAGAGCAGGACCTGTCCGTTCCAGCCGCCGAAGGACTACACGGAGCTGCGGGAGCACGGCCCGCTGGCCAAGGTGAGCCTGTTCGACGGCCGCCCGGCGTGGCTGGTGCAGGGGCACGCGGAGGGGCGCGCCCTGCTCGCCGATCCCCGGCTGTCGTCCGACTGGGGACACCCGGTCTTCCCCGTCGTCGTCCAGCGCACGGAGGACCGCGGCGGGCTCGCGTTCCCGCTGATCGGCGTCGACGACCCCGAGCACGCACGGCAGCGCCGCATGCTGATCCCGAGCTTCGGCGTCAAGCGCATGGCCGCCGTGCGCGCCATGATCCAGCGCGACGTCGACCGGCTGCTGGACACCATGCTGGAGAAGGGGCCGGGCGCGGACCTGGTGTCCGCCTTCGCGCTGCCCGTGCCGTCGCTGGCCATCTGTGCACTGCTCGATGTCCCGTACGACGACCACGACTTCTTCGAGGAGCGTTCCCGCGACTTCGTGGGCGCCAAGACCTCGGCGGAGGCCGACGCGGCCTTCGGCCAGCTCTACGCCTACCTCCACGGCCTGATCCAGCGGAAGCAGGCCGAGCCCGGGGACGGGCTGCTGGACGAGCTGATCGCCAGCCAGCTCGCCGAAGGCGCGCTGGACCTCAACGAGCTGACCATGATGACCCTGGTCCTGCTGGTGGCGGGGCACGAGACCACGGTCAACGCGATCGCCCTGGGGTCCCTCACGCTCCTCCAGCACCCCGAGCAGCTCGAGATGCTCCAGCGCGACCCGGGCATGATCTCCCAAGTGGTCGAGGAGCTGCTGCGGTTCACCTCGGTCTCGGACTTCATGGTCCGGATGGCCAAGGAGGACATCGAGGTCGCGGGCCGGACCATCAAGGAGGGGGACGCCGTACTGGTCTCCATCACGCTGATGAACCACGACGCCGAGGCGTACGAGGACCCGTACTCCTTCGACATCCGGCGCAGTGCGCGGCACCACGTCGGTTTCGGCCACGGCATCCACCAGTGCCTCGGCCAGAACCTCGCGCGCGCCGAGCTCGAAGTCGCCATCGGTACGCTCTTCTCCCGCATCCCCGGCCTCAAGCTGGCGGTTCCCCTCGACGAGGTGCCGATCAAGGCGGGCCACGACGCCCAGGGCCCGATCGCGCTCCCGGTCACCTGGTGAGGCGCGCGATGGAGACAACGGAAGAGGGCGGCGCCCCGCGCATCACCGTCGACCGCGACCGGTGCATCGGCGCCGGGCAGTGCGTGCTGGCCGCGCCCGAGGTCTTCACCCAGGACGACGACGGACTGGTCGAACTGCTCCCGGGACATGAGGACATGTCGGGCGAACCGCACGTGCGCGACGTCGCGATGGCCTGTCCGGTACAGGCCGTGACGATCTCCGGCGACTGAGCCGGGCCGGCTGCGCACGACGAGGCCCGCGACCGCGACGAGCGGTCGCGGGCCTCTGCGTATCCGGGCGGGCACGGAGAGTGGAGGAACACTCCGCGGGTGGCGCAAAACCGCCGTGTTCTGGCGTGACTTCGACCGTACCGAACCCCGTCGGGGCGGCTACCTGCCGTATACCGAACCTTTGATGCGGAGCCGCAGTCTTAAGTGCCCCTGATGGGGCGGTCGTTGACCGCCCGAGCGGTAGTTAACTAGCCTTCCAAACAGTTTCACCCTCCACAGCAAATTCATGAAGGGGAACTCCCTCTTGTCGAATGCAGCGCTCATTGCCCTTGATCCGGCGCGCTCCGCGGCTCACGACAACTCTTCCGGCCAGACAGGCCTGTGCATGGCGAGCCTCGATTCCGCCCTGACCATTCAGCAGGCGAACCAGGAATTCTTCCGGCAGTTCAACGGCTCGTCCGAGGAATTGTGCGGCCGGAGTTTCCGTGAAGTGGTGCACCCGAGTGTCCGGCAGCCGCTGATGCGGCAGTTCTCCCACCTGCTGGAAGGCAAGCACCAGCGGTTCGTCAGCCCCGTCATCGCGGTCGGCCCCGGCGAGGAGTCGGCCTTCACGGTCCCCCTCACCGCGGTCGCGGTGCGCGGCGGCGTGCCCGGCACGACGGCCATCCTGGTCATGATGCCCACGGCCCGCGATGCGGAGGAGACGCGCGTGGTCACCAACCGCAAGAAGATCCTTTCCGAGATGGATGCCCGCATCCTGGAGGGCATCGCCGCCGGCGTCTCCACCGTCCCGCTGGCCTCGCGCCTCTACCTGAGCCGGCAGGGCGTGGAGTACCACGTGACCTGCCTGCTGCGGAAGCTGAAGGTGCCCAACCGCGCCGCGCTGGTCTCCCGCGCCTACTCCATGGGCGTGCTCAAGGTCGGCACCTGGCCGCCCGAGGTCGTGGAGGACTTCGTGAAGTGAGCCCGTGCAAACCCCCGCACAACGGTCCACTAAGGTAAGGCTTACCTTTGTGAGTGATCGGAGCCGTTGTGCGTGCGTTGGGGTTGAGGGCCGTCCTGGCCGTGTCCGTCGTCGGAGGCCTGCTGGCCGGCTGCTCGTCCGGCCCGGAGGCGGGCGGCGGTCCGGCGAAGGGGGAACGCCCCGCCGCCGGCACCAGGAACCACGTGGCCGGCGCCGCGGAGGGGCCGTCCGCCGCCCCGAGCGCCCTGGCCGACGGGATGGGGTCGGACACCGCGCAGGACGGACGGTTCCCGCGCACGGTCGGCCACTACCGGGGAAAGACCCGGCTCGACACCGCACCCACACGGATCGCCGTGCTCAGCACGGGACAACTGGACGACCTGCTCTCCCTCGGAGTCGTCCCCGCAGCCTCCACCCGAGCCCAGAACGCCGGACTCGTCCCCGGCTATCTGCGCGACGCCTTCCCGCAGTACGGGGAGAAGCTCGCCGCCATGGCCGACGCCGGGACGCGGACGGCACCGAATCTGGAGTCCCTGGCCGCGGTCAAGCCGGACCTGATCCTGGTCAACGACACACTCGGCGACCTCTACCCGAAGCTGTCGAAGATCGCGCCCACCGTCGTGACCAAGGGCCAGGGCATCAACTGGAAGCGGGACCTGCTCCTGGTCGGCGCCGCCGTCGGCAAGGGCGAACAGGCGCAGAAGCTCCTGCAGGACATCACCGGGGACGCCGCGGCACGCGGCAAAAAGCTCGGCGGCGCGGAGACGACGGTCTCCATGGTGCGCTTCACGCCCGACCGCACACGCATGTTCGGCGTGTCCTCCTTCACCGGTTCCATCGCCGCCGACATGGGGCTCGGACGGCCTAAGTCACAGCAGTTCACGGCCATTTCGCAGGACATCGGAGCCGAGAGCATCGACGTCGCCGACGCGGACTGGATCTTCTACTCGGTACAGGGGAAGGAGGGGAAGACCGAGGCCGGGAGCGTGCTCGCCGGGCCGCTGTGGACGTCGCTGAAGGCCGTCGGGGCCGGGCACGCCGTCCGCGTCGACGACGACCCCTGGTACCTCAACGCCGGTCCGGCCGCCGCGCGCCTGGTCGTCCGTGACCTCGCCGAGCAGCTCGGCAAGTGACCGCCCGAACTGCGGCCTGGAACGTCGCCGCCCTCGTCCTCCTCGCCGCGGCCGCCGCCCTCAGCCTCGCCGTCGGCACCCGGCCCGTCCCGCTGCCGTCCGTCCTCGACGCCCTGCTGTCCGGCGGGAGTTCCGCCGACCCGGACGCGCTGGTCGTGCGGTCGCTGCGGCTGCCGCGCACGGAGACCGGGCTCGCGGCAGGAGCCGCCCTCGGCATCGCCGGGACGGCGCTGCAGGCCGTCAGCCGCAACCCGCTCGCCGACCCGGGCATCCTCGGGCTGAGCCAGGGCGCGGCCGCCGGGGTGGTGCTGGCCATCGCCCTGGGCCTGGCCAACGGCTTCGGCGGCTACGTCTGGTACGCCTTCGCCGGTGCCTGCGCCGCGGCCTGCGTCGTCCACGCCATCGCCTCCCGCGGCCGCGGCGGCGCCACCCCCGTCAAGCTGGCCCTGGCCGGGACGGCCTGCGCGGCGATGACGACCGGGGCCACCACCGTGGTGCTGACGTCGAGTTCGGCCGCCCTCGACCAGTTCCGGTTCTGGCAGGTGGGCTCGCTGAGCGGACGCGACCCGCAGACCGTCGTCCGCATGCTGCCCTTCCTCCTCGGAGGCGCCCTGCTGGTGCTGGGCTGCGCACGCAGCCTGGACGCGCTGGCCCTCGGCGACGACACGGCCCGCGCCCTCGGCCACCGCGTCCGCCTCGTCCGGGCCTGCGCGGCACTCGGCGCGACCCTGCTCACCGCGGCCGCCGTCGCCGCAGCCGGCCCGATCGCCTTCGTGGGCCTCGCCGTTCCGCACCTCGCCCGCCGCCTCGTCGGCGGCACCCACCGCCGGCTGCTCCCCCTCTCCGCCCTGCTCGGCGCGGCACTGCTGCTCGCGGCGGACGTGGCCGGCCGGGTGGTGCGGGCCCCGGGGGAGGTCCCGGCCGGGGTGATGACGGCGCTGGTCGGAGCGCCCGTGCTCGTCCTCCTCGTACGCCGCAAGGGGATGCCGACGTGACGAGCCCCCCTCCGCCCTATCCGCAGTCGGCCGGACTGTCCGTCCTGCGCCTGCCCGGCCGCCGCCCCGTCTCCCTTCTCCTGCACCGCCGTTCGGCGGCCGTGGCGGGCATGCTGCTGGCCGTGCTCGCGGCCGTCATGCTCGCCTCGGCCTGCCTGGGGCGGACCGTGGTGACCCCGTACGACGTCTGGCACGTCGTCCGCGGCGGCGCCGGCCCGTACACCCTCGTGGTCGGCGAACTGCGGGTACCGCGCATCGCGCTCGGGGCGCTCGTCGGCGCCGCGCTCGGGACCGCCGGGGCGCTCGTGCAGAGCGTGACGCGCAACCCGCTCGCCAGCCCCGACGTCATCGGCGTCGGGCACGGTGCGGCGGCCGCCACCGTCCTGGCCCTGGCCACCGGGACCGTCGCCTCGCCCGGCGCCCTGCCCGCCGTGTCCGTGGCGGGCGGCCTGGCCGCCGCCGCCCTGGTGTACGCCCTGGCCTGGCGGCGCGGCATGCAGCCGAGCCGGTTCGTGCTCGCCGGCGTGGGGATCGGCGTGGCGCTCTCCGCCGTCGTCCACCTCTACCTCACCGACTCCGAACTGGACGCCGCCGAACAGGTCAAACTGTGGCTCACCGGAAGCCTCAACGGGCGCGGCTGGGACCAGGCGGGCCCGCTCGGGTGCGTCCTGCTGCTGTGCCTGCCCGGCCTGCTGTGGGCGGGCCGCGTGCTGCGGCCGCTCGCCCTGGACCCGGACACCGCGGCCGCACTCGGCGTCCGGGTCCGGCGGGCCCAACTGGGCCTGACCGTCCTCGGCGTCGTCCTCGCCGCGAGCGCCACCGGCGCGGCGGGCCCGCTCGGCTTCGTCGCCCTCACCAGCCCCCAGCTCGCCAGACGCGCCGCCCGCACCCCGCAACTGCCCCTGCTGTGCTCCGCGCTGACGGGCGCGGTCGTCGTGGTCGCCGCCGACCTCGCGGCCCGTACGCTGCTCACTCCGCTGGAGATCCCGGTGGGAGCCCTCACGGCGCTGGTCGGCGGGCCCTATCTGCTGTGGCTGCTGGGCCGGTCGGGCCGGCCCCGCCGGGCGTGACCCGCGGGCTCACGACCATGCGGATGTCCTCCGCCGCCCACAGCACGAACCGCTCGACCGGGGTCACCTCGTGCCCCGGGACCGGCCGGAACCGGAAGCGCTTGAGGAGGACGGCCAGGACCAGCTCCGCCCCGACCATGGCCAGAGCGGCGCCCTCACAGCTGCGCGGCCCGAGCCCGAAGGGGAGGTAGGCCAGCCGCGGCCGCTTCGCCACCTCCTCCGGCGCGAACCGCCCGGGCACGAACTCCCCGGGCTCGGGCCAGTACTCGGGGTTCAGGTGCACGGCCCAGAACGGATAGAAGACCGTCGCCCCGGCCGGGATCTCGTAATCGCCCACGACGAGCGCCTCGGTCGTCTCCCGCGCCCCGTACGGGCCGGGCGGGAAGAGCCGCATCGACTCCTTGAGAGCCATGTCGAGCCGCGTGAGGCAGCGCAGATCCGCGTAGCCGGGCGCGACACGGTCACCGAGCACACCGTCCAGCTCCTCGCCGATGCGGTCGGCAACTTCGGGGTGCCGGCCCAGCAGGTGCAGGGTCCACGAGACGGCGACCCCGGTCGTGTGATGGGCGGCCAGCATCGCCATCATGACCGTGTCACGGATCCGCGCCGGCCGTTCACCGGCCTCGACAAGTGCCCCGATCAGATCGCTCCGGTCCGCACGGCCACCGGAACGGTGCGCCGCGACCACCCGGTCGACCATGGCACGCAGATAGACGAGGGCCTGCTCGGCCCGCTCGGCACGTTCCCGCTGCTGCAGGCCCGGCAGCGGCAACCGGTAGAGCCGCCCCAGGTGTTCGGTCAGCACCTCCTCGAACGCGGTGACGGCGCCGTCCGGATCCGCGGCCTCACCGCCCAGCGCGTACGCGCAGATCATCCGCAGCGACAGCGCGGTGAGATCCTTCTGCAGCTCGACGGGCTCACCGCCCGCCTGCCCGGCCCAGCGGTCCGCGAGCGCCGTCGCCAGCGCGGTGAACTCCCCGAAGTGCCGCTCGTGGGACGGGCGTCCGGCCAGCACCGACAGCAGCAGGCGCCGCAGCGGTGTGTGTTCGTCGCTCGGCAGCACCTGCACGTTCCCCGCCTCGAACAGCGGGTCCAGGAAGGCGAAGAGCCGCTCCGGCCGCCTGTCGAGGTGCGCCGTGGCCTCCAACAGCACGGGGTCGGCGATCGAGACGGCCGTCTCCGCGCCCGGAAGCTGGAACCGCACGACGGGCCCGTACTCGGCGTGCAGCTGCAACTGATAGGTGTGCAGGCCGCCCGCTGCCGCGACGGCACCGGCTCCGCCGTCCGAACAGGGCTCGGGACCGGGGATGTCCATCGTTGCTCCTCCTCACGACTCTCACCACAATCCGGGGACGAGCCTGCGCGTGCGGGCCGCATACGCGCGGTACTCCTCGCCCAGGGCATCGAGCAGCATCCGCTCCTCCACCCGGATGCGATAGAGCACGGCCGCCAGGATGCACACGGCGAACAGCAGCCACGACAGCGCGTTGCCGAACAGGACGGCGAAGCCGAACACGGTCAGCAGCAGCCCGCTGTAGGACGGATGCCGCACCCACCGGTAGGGCCCGGAGGCGATCACCTTGTGCCCGTGCTGGATGTGCACCGTCCCCCGGAAGAACCGCCCCAGCGTGACAATCGACCACAGCCGCAGCGCGATACCCGCCCAGGCCACGGCCAGGACCACACCCTGCAGGACCGGACCGTGCACGGAATAGGACACGGCCGGGACCGCGTGACGGACGAGCCGGGCCAGCACGACCCCGCCCCAGAAGAGCACCCCGATGACCACGAAGCTGCGCCGCTCCGTCCGCTCCGTGCGCTCGCTGCGCCACCGCTGCCGCGCCTGCAGCAGGAGCTCGGCCGCCGCCCACACGCAGGCCGTGAAGATCAGAGCCATGCTCAGGGGGTGGTGCATCGTCCTCGCCTCCGGCCCTCGGTCCGTGATTCAAGCATCGCACCGGGCGGGCCCCGGGAGGCCCCTGACCCTGGCCGAAAATGCGGCCTGGCCGCGGCCGCACGTACGCCACGAGGATGCTCCACGGCCGGATGTGGCCCATCGGAAGGGCGGGGAACGGATGCGAATACGACGAAGAGGGTTGCAGACGAGACGGGTTGGGACATGGGCACGCAGTGCGGTCGCGCTGGCGCTCGCCTGTGCCGGGGCCGTGGCGGTCCCTGCGGCGGCGTCGGCCGCACCCGCCGTGGCCGGGTGCGGCATGGACACCGGGGCCCAGGGGCTGGCGAGCACCCCGCTCCCCGACAGCCTGGTGTCCGTGGACCGCGCGGACGGCCGGATCGCCCAGTTCCAGCTCTTCTACGACTCCACGGCGACCGGACAACTGCCCTTCGTCTGGCACCGCGAACAGGACGAGCCCGGCGGTGCGTACGGGTCCTGGCAGCGGGTGAGCGCCGCGACCGTCGGCCCCAAGAGCTACGCCATCACGGCGATGGAGAACTCGGCGGGCAACCTGGAGCTGCTGTTCTCCACCTACGGTTCGTTCTGCCACACGGTGGAGGACGGCAGCGACGACGGCTGGAGCACACCGGACGCATTCGGCCTCTCGCCGGCGCCGTACCACGGCGCAGCCGTGCTGTTCAAGGAACGGGACGGCAGCATCGACGCCTTCGCCTCGGGCGCGCGGACCGGCGTCGCGATGCAGCTGCGGCACCAGCAGGACCCGGACGCCGGCTGGGGCCCGGTCCAGGACATGGGCAAGGTCCCGGACCCGAACGTGGGCCTGAGCCAGCCGGCCACCGTGGAGCAACTCCCCGACGGCAGGATCCACTTGACGGCACGCGAGTGGAACAGGGACCGCACGTGGGAGGTCGACCAGTCGGCGCCGGGCGGCGGCTGGGGCCCGTGGCGGCTGGCCTCCCCGGGGACGGCAGTGCACCCGAAGGCCACGGCCACCACCGGCCCGCAGCTGCAGGTGAACCGCACCACCGGCCTCCTGGACGGCGACATCCTCACCTTCACGATCGCGAGCGGCCCGCCCAAGGAGCGCGTCTGGGTCAAAATGTGCGGCCCCTCGGCATCCGCGACCACCTGTGACGACGCCACCGGCCGCCAGTTCCGCGTGTACCCGGACGGCACGTACCATGCCTCGCCGAAGAAGACGTACGCCCAACTGGTCACCAAGGCAGGGAAGTTCGACTGCCGCACGGCGCCGGCCGACAACCCGTGCACCTTGGCCCTCACCGACAACTCCGGGGCCCTGCTCACCACCGTCCCGCTGCGCTTCCGCCCGCACGGCCGCCCGGAGGCACCGCCCACCGTGGCCGTCGACCCGGACGACGGCCTGGTGGACGGCCAGTCGGTGCACGTGACGGGCAGCCGCTACGAACCGCAGTTCCACGTGCTGGTCATGGAGTGCGCCACCGGCTCCACCGACACCCTGGGCTGCCGCCCGCGCGCCAGGCCGCCGGCGACGACCGACGCCGGCCGGCTCGACGAGACGGTCACCCTCTCGGCGACGTTCACCAGCATCGGCAACCGCACCGTCGACTGCCGCACCGAAGACGCCTGCGAACTGGTGGTCTTCGGCACCCGGGTCCGCGGACCGGAGTCCGTCCGGCACCCGTTGAGCTTCGAACCGACGGACAACGGCTGAGCGACTACGCCGGCTCCGGTACCGACACAGGTACGTCGCGGAGCCGGCGGAGCGGGGAGAACACCACGAACAGCGAGGCGCTCCACATGCCCAGCACGCACACCCACAGCGTCGGCCGCAGCCCCGCCGCCGTGCCGAGCATGCCGCCGAACAACGAACCGAGCGGGATGACTCCGTAGGAGATCCACAGGTAGACGGCGCTCACCCGGCTCTGCAGCCCAGGCGGGCAGACCGTCTGCCGGTAGGAGATCGCCGCGGTGTTGAACAGCACGGCATTGGCCGACAGGGCGGTCAGCCCGATCCCGTACAGGGCAAGCCCCGGGCCGGGCTGTGCCAGCGGCATCAGGAAGTACAGCGGGCCGGGCACCAGCATGGAGACCCAGACGATCCGTGCGGTGCCCACCCGCGCGGAGATGCGGTGAGCGAACGCGCCCGTGAGCAGGCCGCCCACGGCACCCAGGCCGAACACCAGCCCGACGGCCGCCGCGGGCGCGTGCAGCTCGCGCAGCAGGAAGGTGACCGCGATCGACGAGGTCGCCATGACGAAGAAGTTGGAGACGCTGGTGCAGAGCAGGAGCCTGCGCAGGGTGGGGTGTCGGCGGACGAATGCCAGGCCCTCGTCGATGGCCGACCTGAGCATGATCCTGCGCTGGTCTGACCGGTCAGGAAGGTAGCGCCGCCGCCCGGCCGCGGTCGAAGGGATTTCGCCGGTCATCCGCGAGGTGATGTTAGGTTAGCCTCACCTTCATGAATTGTGTGCACCTCGCCGAGGCCACGGCCTACACCACCCCGCCCCTCTGGCGGATTCTCACCAAATCCGGCTATTTCGTGGGCCTGTGCGGGGCCATCGGCTTCACCGTGACGTACGCGGCGGCCATCCGCCCGGCCCTGCGCGCGCCGGGAAGCGAGCGCGGCGACGTCGCGGCCCTGCAGCGGCGTGCGGCGTTGTCGCTGGCCTGGGCCGGGGTGGTGCTGCTGGTCGCGGGCTACTTCCAGCTCGCGGCCCGGGTGGCCCGGGCCGGCAAGGGCATGCCGTTCGGGGATGCGCTCGCGCCGGGACACATATGGGACTTCCTGCGCGCACCGGCGGCGCGGGGCGCATGGGTGTCGCAGGGCACGGTCTACCTGGTCCAGAACATCGTGCTCGTCCTGGCCTCCGTCGCACTCGTCGCGCTGTTCAGCCCGGCCGCACGCCGCCACCTGAACGCCCTTGCCCTGACCGCCCTGCCGCTCTCGGCTGCGGTGTCGCTCGTCGCCGCCGTACCGGCCACCGTCCCCGCGAACGCGGACCGCGTGCTCGACCTCGTCTTCGACCAGGTCCACATCGTCAGCGGCGTCGTGTGGACCGGGGGCCTGGTCCTGCTCGTCGCCCTCGCCGGCGTCCGCCGCCGGCTGGGCGGAATCGCCGGCCTGCTGTGGGCGGACATCTGGCGGCGCTTCAGCCTCGTCGCCCTGGTCTGCGTCGGGGCGGTGCTGACGTCCGGCCTGTGGATGTCGTGGAAGCACGTGGGCGGCATCGGGCAGCTGTGGACGACGACCTACGGCCTCTTCCTGCTCGTCAAGACCCTGCTGGTGCTCGGCATGGTCGCGGCCGGCGCCGTCAACCAGTTCTGGCTGATGCCGCGCATCGCCCGGGCCCGCCGGGCCGATGCGACGGCCTCTCTCCTGCACCTGACGTTGCGGCACTTCCCGAAGGTCGTCTGGGCCGAAGTCGTCCTCGGGGCCGGTGTCCTGGCGCTCGTCCCCTTCCTGAGCGGTTCGGCGCGCTCCCAGGCCGGCAGCCCGCCGCCCGTCGCGACCGGCAGCGTCTTCGCCGTCGGCGCCGTGCTCGTCCTCACCCTCGCCGCTTCGCTCTGCATCACGGCCAGGGCCTCCGATGCCCTCTCCCGGCGCCAGGTCGTGGCCGCGGCCTGACCCGACGCCGCGGGCCGGCCCGCCCGGTCGCGGTGCCGGCGGGTAGGACGAGCCGCACTACGTCGACGACCGCAAGTACTTCGAACTCGACACCTTCTGCAACGAGTTCGCCGAGCCGTGGCAGGACCGCCGCCTGCCCATGCACCACGAGCTCCGCGAGGACGCCGTCGAGGTCCACCGGTTCTGGCAGGAGCGCAACGGCGGCGAACGCCGCGTGGCCGGCACCCCCACCACCGCCTGAGTGTCCCGTTGGGCCGTCCGGTCGAGGCGCACGCGCGCCGGCCGGGCGGTCCGGGGAAGCTTGCCGCAGGAGCAGCAGTCACGCGGCGGGAGGTCGACGATGCGGCCGGTGCGACGGGGGGCCAGGGCCGCGGCGCTGGGGGAGTACCTGCGCGGCGCGCTGTGGGTCCTGCCCGCGGCGGCCGCGGCCCTGGCCCTGGTGGCGGGCAGCCTTCTCTCCCGCGTGCGGATCCCGCCGGGCTCGGTGTGGCAGCCGCTGGCGTTCGCCGGTACCGCGGACGACGCCCGCCAGGTGCTGATCACGATCGCCTCGACCGTGGTGACGGTGATCGCGCTGGTCCTCGGCCTGACGATCGTCACGCTCCAGCTGGCCTCGACCCAGTTCTCCCCGCGGCTCCTGCGCAACTTCCTGCGCGACCGTCCCAACCAGGTGGTGCTCGCGACCTTCGTCGCCACGTTCGCCTACAGCACCGCCGGGCTCTACACCGTCCGCGCCACCGGCGGCGCTGACTTCCCCCGGCTCGCCGTCTCCGTGGCGATCGCGCTGATCTTCCTCAGCCTCGGGATGCTGGTGTTCTTCGTGCACCACATCGTGCACTCGATCAAGATCGACACGATCATGACCTCGGTCGCCGAGGTCGCCGCCCGTACGGTCCGGGCCTACACCGCCGAGGGCCCCGGCACCGACCGCACGGGCCCGGTCCCGCCGCCGGGAGCGCTCGCGCTGCCCGCCACGCGCTCCGGCTACGTGCAGACCGTCCAGCCCGCCCTGCTGCTGGAGGCCGCGGCGGACCAGGACGCCGTGGTGGCGATCGTTCCCCGGGTGGGCGACCACATCGTGGCCGGCACGGAGCCCCTGGCCCTGGCCTGGTCGCGGCAGGGCGGGCCCCCGGCCGACGCTCCCGCGCTGGCCCGCGCGGTGCACCACGCCGTGCAGATCGGCACCGAGCGCACCCTGCAGCAGGACGTCATGTTCGGCATCCGCCAGCTCGTCGACGTCGCACTGCGCGCCCTCTCGCCCGCGGTCAACGACCCGTACACCGGCGTCCAGACGCTCGACCGGCTCGCGGTGCTCATCGAGGCCCTGGGCAGGCGCCCCCTCGGCGACGAGGTCAGGACGGACGCGGCGGGCGTGGTGAGGGCGGTCGTCGCCGGTCCCGCCTTCGCCGACCACCTCGACCTCGCGTGCGGCCAGATCCGCCGGTACGGCGCCGGCGAACCCGCCGTGTGCCTGGCGCTGTTGCGCCTGCTGGCCACGGCCGCCGCCTCCGTCACCGACGCCCGCCGCCGGGCCGCCGTCACCGACCAGATTCAGCTCGTCCTGGCCGCCGCCGAGTCGCGCATCGCCCAGCCCGCCGACCGGTCGGCGGTCCGTGAACTCGGCGCCCGGCTCATGTCGTTGCAGATCTCCGGGTAATCCCTGTCCTGGTGCCTGCGACCATGCCGGCGAAGGCCCGGGCCAGTGGAGGGAGCGCGTCCCAGCGGCGCACGGCCCAGCCGACGGAGAACGGCGGCAGCGCGGGGACGGGCACGAAGCGCAGCGGAGCGTCCGCGCCGGAGGCGGGCAGGCCCGGCAGGGCGGGCACCACGGCGTGCCCCAGGCCCAGTTCGGCGAGCAGCAGGGCCGTGTCCCAGTCGGCGACGCCGGTGTCCGAACCGGCCCGGACGCCGAGTTCGGCGAAGGCCGCGTCCAGATGGGCGCCGGAGACGGAGTGCGGCGGCAGCCGCACGAGCGGGACCCCGTCGAGGTCCGCGGGGTCGATGCGCGGCCGGTCCGCGAGCGGATCGCCGGCCCGTACCGCGAGTACCCAGGGCAGGTCGAGGACGGGCCGCTGCTCGATCCCGCGCACCGGGTCGCCGACGGTGATCCAGGCCAGGTCCAGCTCGCCGGAGAGCAGGGCGTCGAAGCAGCGGCGACCGGAGGTCTCGGTCCGGAACTCCAGGCCCACCCGGGGGTATTGCCGGCGGAAGGCGACGACGGCGTCGGCCATGAAGTGCCGTACGGTCGTGCCGCCGGTGGCGATGCGCACCGACCCGCTCTCCCCGTTCACCAGGTCCCCGATGCGCCGCAGTGCGACGTCGAGCCCCGCGAGCCCGTCGGCCGCGGCCTCGTACAGGATGCGTCCCGCCGCCGTGGGCACGACACCGCGCGGCCGGCGTTCCAGCAGGCTCACGCCGGCTTCCCGTTCCAGGCGCTTCACGTGCTGGCTCACCGCCGACTGCGTACAGGTCAGTTCGCGGGCCACGGCACTGAGGCTGCCGGCCCGGCACACGGCGACGAACACGCGCAGGTCGTCCAGAGTCACGGCATCCAAGCTACGCCTTGGGTCAAGCGAGCAATCCCCAGGATTGACTGGATACTCGGGCGGCACGAGGATCGACGCAGGGCCCAGGCGGCAACCCGCCCGACGCCTTCGCACGAATCCGGATCGGGCGAAGGCGGCCGGGCGGGTGCCGACCACTCCCGGCCGAAAGGACGTGGCGCGTGTCCGCTCCTCCCACCGCAACCGGCCAGGCCTTCGCCCTCCTTCACCGGCTCGGGGCCGAGGGCATCGCCCACCCCGGCGGCACCCTCCTGGCCCACCTCCGGAGCGTGCAGGCCCGGCTGGCCGCGTGGAACGCCCGGCCCGCCCTGCAACTCGCGGGCCTGTGCCACGCGTTGTACGGCACCGACGGTTTCCCCACGGCCCTGCTCCCGCCGGCCCGGCGTACGGAGCTGGCGGCGGTGATCGGCGCCGAGGCCGAAGCCGTCGTGTACGTGTATGCCGCGTGCGACCGGAAACGCACCTACCCGGTCTTCGGCCGGGACGGCACCTTCCACGACCGGTTCACCGGCCGGGCCTGCATCCTGGAACCCCAGGAGTGCCGGGATTTCACCGAGTTGTCCGCGGCCAACGAACTCGACATCGCCCGGGCCGATCCGGCCTTCCGCGCCGCGTGGGGCCCTGAACTGCTCGCCCTGTTCACCCGGTGGAAAGACCTGCTGAGCGCCGAGGCCTGGCTCGACTGCCGCACCGTGCTCGCGGGGCCTCAGCCCTGGCGCACCGAGACGCCGCCGATCAGGGAGTAGGCGCGGACCTTGACCACGGCGCCGCCGGGCTCGCCGGCCACGTCCTTGCTGCGGCCGCCGACGAGGGAGAAGCCGCGGACCTCGACCGCCGTGCCGGGCGGGACGGTCAGGTCGACGCCGCCGAAGACCGAGAACGCGTCGACCTCGGCAGAGGCCCCCTCAGGGTAGGTGAGTTCGGCTCCGCCGACCATGGAGACCTTCACCAGGTGCGCGGGGCCCGCGGGCAGCCGGGCGTCGGTGTGGTCGAGCTTGGCCCCGCCCACGGCGGCCACGTGCACCGTGCGCTCCCGGGCCGTGAAGTCGCCCCGACGCTTGAGGCCGCCCAGGAGCGAGAGGCTCCACTCGGTGCGGCGGGTGCTGGACGGGGCGTTCTTCGTGATCTCCATGTGCCCAAGAATATGCGCGGGACCGGACATGCCGTCAGTGACCGTCGCCACCGGCCCGAGATGACATAAGTCATGGTCAGCCCCGTCCCGGCTCGGCCGGCCGGTCAGCGGGATCCGGTGAGAATCCGGCCGGACCAGACGTCGATCACCACCTGGTGGTGGTGGGGGCGCACCGTCGGCGTGCCGGCGGCGTAGTTTCTGTCGACCTGCGCGGCCTCGGCCGCGTCCGGCTTGGCGTTGGTGCAGGACGTGCCCGGGCCGTGGCCGGACATGAGTTCCGAGCACGGGCCGCTGTAGTCGTCGGGCAGGCCGAGGATGTGCCCGGTCTCGTGCGCCGTGATCCGGGTCGCGTCGTAGCCCTCGTCCACCGCCTGCTGTCCCAGCTGCACGTCACCGCTGCCGCCGGGGAAGATCGGCCCCAGTGTGGTCTGCGGCCAGCCGCTGGTCGCCTGGTAGACGTAGTCGGCCGTGCCGGGGGTGCTCGTCGGCTCCAGGCGCACGTTGTGCACCGCGGCGTTCCAGTTCTGCACGGCCTGCTGGATCGGGCCCGCCCACTGGCCGGCGCCACTGGCGTCGTAGGTCAGGGTGACCACGGCCGGGGCCGCGTGCGGCGCGGGGTGTGCCGAAGCCATGCCGACCGTGGGGCTCAGCATGAGGGGGACAAGTGCCGTCAGGGCGGCCATTTGCTTGATCATGGGGGGTGCGCCTCCTCGAGTCTCAGGTGCTGCCCGCAGTAAACGAGTTCGTCGCGAACATGACAAGCGTTCGGTCGGTGATCGGGCTCGGTGACCGTCAAGTTGGCCGAAAGGTCATGGGGGATGTCCGACCGCCGGATCAAGCCACCTGTGAAATTCCCGAAGTTCTAGGGGTTTTCCGGCAAGCGCGCGCGAACGACTCCCGTACCCCGCGTAAGGGCAGCTTCAGGCCCTGTCCGCTTCGCGAACGCTTCAATTCCCTGTCACATGCACCCGGTTCGCCGGACCCGTCCGTACGGCCGAAAATTGCCCTTGCTCGCGACTGAGTGGCATGGACAGGATGATCACCATCCGTTCCCGGCGATCACTCCAACACCCCCCAACACCGTTGATGCGGATCGAAGAAGGCCACCGTGCGGCCTCTCTCCCCGCGGTGCATCGCCCGATGAAGGCCACAGCGGCGTGCCCTTCGTCTCCACGCAGTTCCCGCAGTTCCATGCAATTCCACGCAGTGAAATACCGGCCCGCCACGGGGCCGGGCGAGCCGACGGCGTGCTGTGCCGCCGTGCGGGTCGGCCCGATTGCACAACAGAGGTGAGAGACGTGACTTTGCTGGCTGTCGACCACGTCGGTCTGAGCGTGGGGGACGCCGTTCAGGCGGCCCACTACTTCCGCTCGGCCTACGGATTCCACACCGAGGCGGAGACCGGGCCCGGAGCCGGGCCGGACGGAAGCCGCTCGTTCGTGCTCCGGCACGGGGACGTCCGGCTCGTGGTGACCTCCTCCCTGAACGACGACGGCCCCACGGCCGACTTCGTCCGCCGCCACGGCGACGGCGTGCGGGACGTGGCCTTCTCGTCCACCGACGCGGTCGGCGACTTCGAGCATGCCGTCGCGGCCGGCGCCGAGGCCGTCCGCGAACCGGTGGTCCACGAGGACGAGTCCGGGCGGGTCACCGTCGCCGTCGTCGGAACCGATTCCGACCTGGTCCACTCGCTCGTCCAGCGCGACAATCCGGACGGCTCCTTCCTGCCCGGCGTCCACCGGTCCGTCCCGCACCAGGGCGGCGGCAGCCGACTCCTGCACAGCGTCGACCACTTGGCGCTCTGCCTGCGCCCGGACAGCCTGGACCGCTCGGTCTCCTTCTACGAGCGTGCCCTCGGCCTGCAGCACACCTACGACGAGACCATCGTCGTCGGCGGCCAGACCATGAACTCCAAGGTCGTGCAGAACGACAGCCGCCGCATCACCTTCACCATGGTCGAGCCCCGCACCGACGGCCCCCGGGGCCAACTCCACGACTTCCTCGACAACTTCGGCGGCCCCGGTGTCCAGCACATCGCGTTCGGCACCGACACCATCGCCGACGCCGTACGCGCACTGGCCGTCCGCGGCGTGGACTTCCTCTCCACCCCGGCCGCCTACTACACGGCGCTGGCCGAACGCGGTATCGACGTCGGCATGGAGACGGAGACCCTGCGCGAACTGAGCCTCCTGGTCGACCGCGACGACTGGGGCCACCTGATACAGATATTCACCCGGTCCCCCTACGCCCGGCGCACCCTCTTCTTCGAGCTCATCCAGCGCGTCGAGGCCCGCACCTTCGGCAGCGGCAACATCAAGGCCCTCTACGAGGCCGTCGAACGCGAACGGGCCCGCACCGGCGCCGACGAGACCGCCGTGCTCGCCGGCACGGCTCAGGCATGAGCGCACCGGTCCCGCAGGCGCTCGTCACCCTGGACGACTACCGCACCGCCGCACGCGACCTCGTCGAACCCTCCGCCTGGGACTACATCGACGGCGGCAGCGGCGACGAGACCACCCTGCACGCATCCGAGGCGGCCTACCGCCGCCACCGGCTGCGCCCCCGCGTCCTGGTGGACGTCTCCCGCTGCGACGCGAGCACCACCCTGCTGGGCAGCACCGTCGAACTGCCCGTCGGCATCGCGCCGATGGCCTTCCACGGACTGGTCACCCCCGAGGCCGAACTCGCCTGCGTCCGCGCCGCCGGGGAGGCCGGTGCGCTGATGGTCGTCAGCACCTTCTCCGGCACCCCGCTGGAGGACCTCGCCCGGGCGGCGAGCGGCCCGCTGTGGATGCAGCTGTACGTCTTCCGGCACCGTCCCACCACCGAGGCGCTCGTCCGGCGGGCCGAAGCGGCCGGCTACCGCGCGCTGGTGGTCACCGTGGACACCCCGCGCATGGCCCGCCGTCCGCGCGACCTGCGCAACGGCTTCCGCCTGCCGCCGGGCGTGTCCCCCGCGAACTTCGGCAGCGAGATCTCGGCCGGCCTGCACGCCGGCACGGCCGGCGCCTCGGCGCTGGGCACGCACGCCGAACGCCACCACGACGCGGCCTTCACCTGGGACGACCTGGCCTGGCTGCGCTCGCTGACTCAATTGCCCATCGTCCTCAAGGGCGTGCTGACCGCCGAGGACGCGGACCGCGCGGCCGCCCTGGGGGTGGAGGCGATCGTGGTGTCCAACCACGGCGGCCGCCAGCTCGACGGCGCCGTCACCGCCCTGGAGGCGCTGCCCGAGGTGGTCGCCGCCACGGCCGGGCGCTGCGAGGTGCTGGTCGACGGCGGCATCCGGCGCGGCACGGACGTCCTCGTCGCGCTGGCCCTCGGTGCCCGGGCGGTCCTGGTGGGCCGGCCCGTGCTGTGGGGCATGGCCGTGGGCGGTGCCGACGGCGCACGCGAGGTGCTGTCCGTCCTCGGCGCCGAACTGGAGAACGCCATGGCCCTGTGCGGCCGCCCCGACCTGGCGTCCGTCGACGCGGACCTGCTCCGTGCACCGCGGAGCACCACCCCTGCAACCCCCCGCCATTTCTGAGGAGACTCTGCCCATGCCCGCAGACCAGCAGCTGGAGACCGTCGTGGACGCCTTCTCCCTGAGCCCGGCCGACCGTGAACTCCTGCCCACCGCCGAGGACGTGGACTTCTACCAGGAACACGGCTGGTTCCTCACCCGCAAGCTCCTCACCGACGCCGAGGTCGACGAACTCGTCGAGGCCAGCGAGCGGTTCTACGCCGGCCACCGCGACCGCACCCTGCCCACCCGCCCGCCGCGGCTCGCCTACTGGACGCCGGAGAAGGGCGAGGTGCACCGGCACAACGACTACATCTTCTACGAGGACGCGACGATCCGGCGCATCCTGTCCAAGCCGGTCATCGCGGCGACGGCCGCACTGATCGCCCGCACCGACCAGATCCGGCTGTGGAACAGCACGCTGATCTACAAGCCGTCCAGCACCGTCGACGAACGCAACATCGTGCCCTGGCACTTCGACCGCCACTACTGGCAGACCTGCGCCTCCGACAACATGCTCACCGCCTTCATCCCCTTCCACGACTGTGACGAGGAGATGGGCACCATCAGCATGGTCGACGGCAGCCACACCTGGCGGGAGACCGGCGCCGACGACTCCACCACCCGGCACTTCGCCGAGCGCGACCGCCTCGAACTCGAGGACATGCTGCAGGAGAACGCCGCGTTCAACGGCGCCGAGGTGCGCAAGGTCCCCGTCGTCATCCCCAAGGGACACATCAGCTTCCACCACTGCCGCACCTACCACGGCAGCGGACTGAACACCAGCGGCCGTCCGCGCCGCGCCATCAGCCTCCACCTGCAGGACCGCGACAACGCCTGGCGTCCCTTCCCGCTGGCCGGCGGCGGCAACGTCGTCTACAACAACGACGTGCTCGTCCGCCCGGACGCCGACGGCCACCCCGACTACGCCGACCCGGACTTCTGCCCGGTCCTGTGGGAAGGCCGGCTGTGACACCTCTCGTCCTGCCCCTCGACGAGCTCCACGGCTCCCTCGCCGATCCGCTGATGGAGGTCATGAACTTCCTCAACGAGATCACCCTGCGCCACCCCGACGCCATCTCCTTCGGCCCCGGACGCCCCTACGAGGGCTTCTTCGAGACCGACAGCATCGGCACCTACCTCGACGCCTGGACCCGTCACCTCACCGAGGACCTGGGCCGCACCCCCGACCAGGTGCGCACCAGCCTCTTCCAGTACGGCCGCACCAACGGCCAGATCCACGAGCTGATCGCCCGCACCCTGCACAACGACGAGGGCATCGAGACCGACCCGGCCGCCGTGGTCGTCACCGTGGGCTGCCAGGAGGCCATGCTCATCACCCTGCGCGCCCTCTTCGCCGGGCCCTCCGACGTCCTGCTGGTCACCGACCCCGTCTACGTGGGCATCGCGGGTGCGGCCCGGCTGCTGGGCATCGAGACCGTACCCGTCGCCGAGGACGAGAGCGGCATCAGCCCCGAAGCACTGCTCGCCGCCGTAGGAGCCGTACGGGCGGCCGGCAAGCGCCCCCGCGCGCTGTACACCATCCCCGACTTCTCCAACCCCTCGGGCGTCAGCCTCCCGTTGGAACGCCGCCACGAACTCCTCCGCATCGCCGAGAGCGAGGACCTGCTCGTCCTCGAGGACAACCCCTACGGGTTCTTCACCCGCACCGGCACCGTCCGCCCCACCCTCAAGGCACTCGACACCCGCGGCCGCGTCATCCACCTCGGCTCGTTCGCCAAGACCTGCTTCCCCGGCGCCCGCGTCGGCTACGTCATCGCCGACCAGACCGTCACCGGCCCGGAGGGACGCCGTACCCTCCTCGCCGACGAACTGTCCAAGATCAAGAGCATGGTGACGGTCAACACGCCCACCCTCAGCCAGGCCCTCATCGGCGGCATGCTCCTCACCCACGACTGCCGCCTGCGCGAGGCCAACAAGCAGGCCGTCGACTTCTACCGCACCAACCTCGACGTCCTCCTCGCCTCCCTGGACGAGCATTTCCCCGCGGAGGTCCGCGAGCGCACCGGCATCCACTGGAACGTCCCCGACGGCGGCTTCTTCCTCACCCTCGCCCTGCCCTTCCCCGCGGACGACGCGCTGCTGCGCCTCTCCGCGAGCGAGCACGGCGTGATCTGGACACCCATGCGCTACTTCCACACCGACCACGCCGGTGACAACCGGCTGCGCCTGTCGTGCAGTTACCTCTCGCCCGACGACATCCGCGAGGGCGTCCGCAGGCTGGCGGCACTCGTGGAGAGGCGGACAGCACGGTGAACGCGCTCCTCTACGCGGTGACGGTGGTCATCTGGGGCTCGACCTGGCTGGCCATCAAAGGCCAGCTGGGCGACGTCCACCCCACCCTCTCGGTCTTCTACCGCTTCGCCCTCGCCGCCGTGATCATGCTGGTGTACGCCCGGGCGCGCGGACTGCCACTGGCCTACCCCGCGCGCATGCACGCCCGGTTCGCCCTCATGGGCGCCCTGATGTTCTCGTCGAACTTCGTCCTCTTCTACTTCGCCGAGCAGCACCTGGCCACCGGACTGGTCTCCGTGGTGTTCGCCATGTCCCTCCTGGTGAACATCTGCTTCGCCCGGGTCTTCTTCCGCCGCAGGGTCCCCGCCGTGGTCCTCGTCGGCGGTGCTCTCGGCCTCGCCGGCATCGTCACCGTCTTCTGGCCCGCTCTGACCGCTTTCGACCCCTCCTCCGGCGACGGCCTGGGCATCCTGCTGGCCTGTGCCGGAACGCTGGTGTTCTGCCTGGGCAACGTCGTCTCGGGCAAGGTCCAGGCGGCCGGCGTGCCGGTCGTGCAGAGCACCGGCTGGTCGATGCTGTACGGGGCCGTGCTCATCGCCCCGTTCGCCGCGTTCTTCGGCCACGGCACCCTCTACGAACCGACGTGGAAGTACACCGGCTGCCTGGTCTACCTCGCCGTCATCGGCTCCGTCGTCGGCTTCGGCACCTACCTCACCCTGCTGGGCCGGATCGGCGGCGAACGGGCGGCGTACGCCACCGTCCTCTTCCCCGTCGTCTCGCTGCTGCTGTCGACCGTCTTCGAGGACTTCACCTGGACCGCGCAGGACGTCCTCGGCGTCGCCTGCATCCTGCTCGGCAACGCCGTCGCCCTGGCGGGCCCGGTCCTGCTGCGCCGACGCGCGGAACGGTCACCCGCCGTGACGTGAGGCCAGGTGATGCAGTTTCAGGGCCATGTGGAGTTCCAGCGCGCGTTCGGGGCTGTTCCAGTCCGGGCCGATCAAGGCCTGTATCCGGTCGAGGCGCTGGACGACGGTGTTGACGTGGACGTGCAGTTCGTCCTTGGCGCGATTGAGCCTGCCGCCGGAGTCGAAGTACGCACCCAGGGTGCGCACCAGCTCGGTGCCGCGGCGCGCGTCGTATTCCAGCAGCGGGCCGAGGGCAGCGGTGACGAAGCCGGAGACGTCGTGACCGTTGCCCAGCAGGACTCCCAGGAAGCCGAGTTCGGCGGCGCAGGCGCCGTCCCCGGTACGGCCGAGGACATGCAGGGCGCGCAGACAGCGCGCCGCCTCCGCGTGAGCGTCGGCGAGTTGCCGTGGTCCGGCGGCGGGTCCGGCGGCCGCGACGGTCACCGGCGCGCCGACCAGCAGGGCGAGCTGCCCGGCGGCGTCCCGGGCCGTCCTTCCGGGGTCGGTGCCGTGGGGCGCGGGCAGCAACAGCACGGTGGCTCCGGCGTATTCGGTGCCGATGCCCTCGGTGCCGAAGAGGTGGCGCAGCGCGGCGGCGGGCAGCCGGCCCGGGCGGGCGGGGTCGTCCTGGGCGACCAGCAGCAAGTGGGGGCGGTCCAGGTCGATCCCCAGGCGGCGGCCCCGTTCGGTGAGCCCGGACGGATCGCGGGCGGGGTCGGTCAGCAGGTCGGCGAGCAGGTCGCCGCGTATCCGGTTCTCGGTCTCCGCCACCGAGCGGCGGAGCAGCAGCAACAGCCCGGCGACCACCGCGGCGCGTTCGAACAGCCGCCGGTCGGAGGTGTCCAGCCGTGGTCTGCCGTGGAGTACCAGGCTGCCCAGGGTCTCGGGCCCGGCGAGCACGGCGCAGACCCAGCGCCCGTCGCGCAGTACTGCACGGCCGGCGATTCTCGACTCGTCGACGGCCGCCGTCAGGCGCGCTGCTTCGCCGTGGCCGGTGGCGAACGTGCCGCCGTCCGGGGGTACTTCGGTCAGGGGCTGCCCGGCGGGATGGTGGACGGTGACCGGGCCGTCCAGCACGGCCGCCACCGCGGAGGCCAGCTCCGGCAGTCCGCCGCCGCGCAGTACCAGGTCGGTGAGCCGGTCATGGGCCCGTTCGGCACGCTGGACGGCGGCGGCGTGTGCCCGGATGACGGCGTTGGCCTCGGCCAGTTCGGCGAGGGCGGCCCGGGTGTCGTCGAGGGCCTGGGTGGTGTCGATGGCGATCGCGGCATGTGCGGCCAGCGAGCACAGCAGGGCCACCTCGTCGGGGGAGAAGGTGCGCGGTGTCCGGTCGGCGGCGAACAGTACCCCGATGACCGTGCCGCCCTCGGTGGAGCGTGAACCGAGCAGGAGCGGCACGCCGAGGATGGCCGCCAGACCCTCGTGCGTCACCCCCGTGTCGATGGTGCGGGTGTGGCGGAAGAGCCGGTCGGTCCGGTAGTCGGGAGTGGCGTAGGGGCGGGCGGTTTGTGCCACCAACCCGCCGATGCCGTCGCCGAGTCCGACGCGCAGGTTCTGGAAGAGCGGGGAGACGGAGCCGTCGGTGACCGCCACGTAGGTGTCCCCGGCCTCCTTGTCGGAGAGCGTCAGATAGGCGGTGTGCGTGCCCAGCAGCATCCGTGCCCGCCGCACGATCGACTGGAGCACGGAGTCCGCGTCGCGCAGCGCGGCGAGGTCGCCCGCGGTGTCGAACAGCGCCGTCAGCTCGGCCTCCCTGCGCCGGTGGCGGCGCAGTACGTGGTGGACCCGGAGCGCGTTGTCGACCGCGTGCTGCAGTCCGGAGAGGTCGGGGTCCGGTGCTCCGGCGGTGCGGGCGTCGTGCAGCAGTGCCTCGAAGTGTGCCGCGGGAGCGTCGGCGGCGAGCAGTTCCAGCAGGCGGCTCATGCGGTGGAGGGCCGGAGATTGTGGTGACATGACAGATCATCATGGGCCAACGGGTCGGGGACCGGAGCCCGTCGCACATGTCGCTGCGGCACACAGTCCGGGGGGCGGTTGTGGGGCCGCGCCCCATGCCCCGCAGCTGCTCGCCGCCCTACGGTCGGCCGGAACCCTTCCACTCACCCATGACCGCGGGAGCCCCCCATGCGCTCATCGATCTCACGGAAACCGGCCGGGCCCGTACGACGGCTGCTGCGACGGCTTGCCCCGGCGGCCGTCGCGGCCCTGCTCATCGCCGGCCCCGGCCCGCTGACGGTCCCGGCCGCCGCATCGGGCGGCACCCTCCGGCAGGTCACCGGGTTCGGCTCCAACCCCGGGAATCTCGCGATGTACGCGTACGTTCCCGACGGGCTGCCGTCCGGAGCGCCGCTGGTCGTCGCGCTGCACGGCTGCACCCAGACGGCGGGGGACTACTACGCGCACTCCGGCTGGCAGAAGTACGCCGACCTGTGGGGATTCGCCGTGGTCTTCCCGCAGACGGGCTGGGCCAACAACGCGATGTCCTGCTTCAACTGGTTCGATCCCGCCAAGGATTCACGCGGCAACGGAGAGGCGCAGTCCGTCGCCGAGATGACCGACTATGCGGTGCGTCAGTACGCGTCCGACACGCACCGCGTCTACGTCACCGGGCTCTCCGCGGGCGGCGCCATGGCCGCCGACCTGCTGGCCGCCTACCCCGAGCGCTTCGCGGGCGGTTCCATCGACTCCGGAGTCGCTGCGCAGTGCGCCGCCACTGTGCTGCAGGCGACCGGCTGCCAGATGAACGGTCAGTACCTCTCGCCGGCGCAGTGGGGCGACAAGGTCCGGGCCGCGAACCCGGGATATCGCGGACCCTGGCCTCGCGTCGCGATCTGGCAGGGCAGCGCCGACTACACCGTCCGCCCGGTCAACGCCGATGAGCTGCGCGATCAGTGGACCGATGTGTGGGGCATCGGACAGAGCCCGTCGAGCACCCGCACCCTGCCGGGCAACACCACGCTGAGCGTCTACGACGATCCCGCCGGCGCACCCGCGGTCGAGGTCTACAAGATCTCCGGCATGGGTCACGGACTCGCCGTCGACCCCGGCGCGTCCCCCGAGCAATGCGGTTCCACCGGCGCCTACTTCCTCTCCGGGATCTGTTCGACGTACTACACCGCGAGGTTCTGGGGGCTGGGTGGCTAGCCACATCGCCGTCACCGCGTACGGGACCGTACGCGGTGCGCTCGGCGAGGAACAGGTCATCGTCTTCAAGGGCATTCCGTACGCGGCCGCGCCCTTCGGCGCCCGTCGGTTCCGGCCGCCGCGGCGGCCGGAACCGTGGCGCGGGCTCCGTGACGCCGTCGCGTACGGGCCCACCGCGCCGAAAGCGCCGTACCCCGCACCTTTCGACGCATTGATCGACGAGGTCGACGTCCCCGGGAAGGAGTGCCTGAACCTCAACGTGTGGACGGCGGACACCACGGCACGGCTGCCGGTCATGGTGTGGCTGCACGGCGGGGCGTTCGCCAACGGGTCGGGATCCGCTTCCCTCTACGACGGCAGCCGCTTCGCCCGTCACGGAGTCGTCCTCGTCACCCTGAACTACCGCCTCGGCGTGGACGGTTTCCTTCACCTCGGGGACGGCATCGCCAATCTCGGGCTGCTCGACCAGATCGCGGCCCTGGAGCGGGTGCGGGAGAACGTGGCGGCGTTCGGGGGTGATCCGGACAAGGTCACGGTCTTCGGCGAGTCGGCAGGTGCCATGAGCATCGGCGCCCTGCTGGCCGCGCCGCGTGCCGCCGGTCTCTTCCACCGGGCCGTCCTCCAGAGCGGTGCCGCCCACCACTCCCTGACCCCCGCCACCGCCCATGCCCTGGGCCGTCGGCTGGCTGTGCTCCTCGGTGTCGAACCCACGCGCCGGGCCCTTGCGGCCGTGCCCCTCGACCGGCTCGTCCTGGGCCAGTGGCAGTTGCGCGCCGAGATCTCCGCCGACCCCGACCCGGCACGCTGGGGCGAGGCCGCCCTCAACCTCATGCCCTTCGAGCCGGTCGTCGACGGCGGGCTGATACCGGCGTCACCGTTCGAGGCGATCGTGGCGGGCGCGGGCGCGGATGTGGACATCCTCGTCGGCGCCAACCGCGACGAGTTCCGCTTCTTCCTCACCCCCACAGGCACCATCGACCAGGTCACCGTCGGCATGCTCCGGGAAGCCGTCACCCGCTACGGGCTCGACCCCGGCTCGGCTCTCCCCGTCTACCGGGCGGGACGGCCCGGGGCCGCTCCGGGCGAGCTGTTGTCTGCGGTGGCGACCGACTGGTTCTACCGCATCCCTGCGATCCGCCTCGCCGAAGCCCGGGCCGCGCTGCGCGCCGGATCGGCCTTCCTCTACCAGTTCGCCTGGCAGCCCGACACCTTCGACGGGCGCCTGGGCGCCTGCCACACCGCCGAACTCCCCTTCGTGTTCGACAATCTTCACCTCAAGTCCGCGGCCCGCGCCCGGCTCCTCGGCGACCGGCTCCCGCAGGGCCTCGCCGACGCCATGCACGCCGCCTGGATCTCCTTCGCCGCCACCGGAAACCCCGGTTGGCCCGCCTACGACACCGAGCACCGTTCCACCATGCGCTTCGACACTGCTCCCGGCATCGACCCGGATCCGTACGGGGAGGAGCGCCGGCTGTGGGACGGCCGGCGCTGAGGCGAACGCCGGCGTCCGCTCTACCGGGCGACGGCGCAGGTGATGTCCTCCAGACGGCGGGCGAGCGGGTGTCCGCCGCGCGCGGGGCGGACGAGCACCAGGGGAACGGGTGGCGCTTCCGTCAGCGCCACGTAGCGCAGACCCGGGTGCGGGTGGTGGCGAGCGGATTCGGGCAGGACACCGATGCCGCGGTCTGCGGCGACCAGTTCCAGGCACTCGTCGAACGTCCGGCACTCGGCGGCGACTCGAGGTCGCCGGTCCCGGGGCCACAGGCTCGGGTCGACGGTGCCGCTGCCCGCGTTCACGACGAGCGGCCAGTCGGCCAGTTCGGACCACCGCAGGCGTCGCCGCCGTGCCAGGGCGCCGGTGCGGGAGACGGCAGCCACCCGTTGCTCGCGTCGCAACTCGACGGTGTGCAGGTCCGGTTGGGAGACGTCTCCGTAAAGGATGGCAGCGTCCACCGCGCCACGCTCGACACCGGCCAGTCGATCGTCGCGGCGAACGAGTTCGACACGGCATCCGGTGCGCTGCTCGAAGGTGCGCAGGGTGGCCGGGAACCAGTCGGCGGGCAGCAGCCAGGTGAAGCCGATGGTGAAGGTCCCCTCCGAGGAGGCTGCCTGGAGCGCACCGTCGACCCGCTCCAGGGCCTCGCGGAGCTCGTCGCCCAGCCGGCGGCCGGCCGGGGTGAGGGCGACGCTGCGCGTCGTGCGGTCCACCAGCCGCACTCCGAGCGCCTCCTCCAGACCGCCGACGGCGCGGGTGAGGGTGGGCTGGCTGACCCGGCAGACGGCAGCGGCCCGGGAGAAGTGCTCCTCCTCCGCCAGAGCCACGAAGTAGCGCAGATGCCGCAGATCGATATCCATACGGCTGCAGTATAAATCCGTCTCCCACGGTATTTCCGCCCGGGCGGCGGCCCGCCTAGCCTCGGCCGACGAAGCGTTCCTCCTTCTCCCACCAGGAAGCAGTGATCCGTGTGCACCGTGCCGATGTGCTGAGCCGGCCCACCACCCCACTGTCCGGCCCCGCCTACCCCGCAGGCCCGTACCACTTCGCCCGCCGCGAGTACCTGAACATCACCTACCGGACCGACCCGGCGGCGATGCGCGCCGTGGTGCCCGAGCCGCTGCAGGTCGACGATCCGCTGGTGCGCTTCGAGGTCATCCGCATGCCGGACTCCACCGGACTGGGCGACTACACCGAATCGGGCCAGGTCCTCCAGGTCCTCCTCGACGGAGAGCGGGCCGACTACATCCACTGCATGTACCTGGACAACGGCCCCGCCATCGCCGTCGGCCGGGAGGCGTCCGCGTACCCCAAGAAGCCCGGCAGCCCCCGGCTGTTCACCGACTCCGACACCCTCGTCGGTACGCTCGACTACGGCAGCCTGCGCGTGGCCACCGCCACCATGGGGTACAAGCACCGCCCCCTCGACCGTACCGAGGCCCGTGCGGAGATCGCCGCCCCCACGTACATGCTCAAGATCCTCCCGGGGTACGACGGGACTCCCCGCATCTGCGAACTCATCCGCACGGAGATCACCGACCTGGAGGTCCTCGGCGCCTGGAGCGGTCCCGCCCGCCTCCAGCTCTTCGAGCACGCCCTCGCGCCCATGGCCGACCTTCCCGTGCGCGAGATCGTCTCCGCGAGCCACATCCTCACCAATCTCACCCTGCCCACCCCCAAAGTCGTTCACGACTACCTCGCCCGACCCTGATCGCCACCACTCTCACCCGGAGCACACTGTGACCACCACCCCCTTCGATCTCACCGGCCGCACCGCCCTTGTCACCGGCGCCGGCAGCGGGATCGGCCGTGCCATCGCCCTGCGTCTCGCCGAGGCCGGGGCGCACGTCCGCGTGCTCGACCTCGATGCCGGTGCGGTGCGTGAGGTCGCTGCGGTCACCGGCGGTGAGGCGCTCGTCGCGGACCTGTCCGACCTCTCCCGCCTGGACGCGCTGGACCTGCGTGCCGACATCGTGGTCAACAACGCCGGACTCCAGCATGTCTGCCCCGTGGAGGAGTTCGACCCCGAGCGCTTCTCGCTGATGCTGCGCGTCATGCTGGAGGCGCCGTTCCGGATCATCCGTGCCGCGCTGCCGGGCATGTACGCCCGGGGCTGGGGCCGGATCGTCAACGTCTCCTCCGTGCACGGCCTGCGTGCCTCCGCGTACAAGAGTGCCTACGTGGCGGCCAAGCACGGTCTGGAGGGTCTGTCGAAGGTCGTCGCCCTGGAGGGCGGCCCGCGCGGGGTGACCTCCAACTGCGTCAATCCCGGCTATGTGCGGACCCCGCTGGTCGACGGTCAGATCGCCGCGCAGGCCCGCGTCCACGGCATCGGCGAGGACGAGGTCCTCAGCGCCGTGATGCTGGAGGGCGTGGCGGTCAAGCGGCTCGTGGAGCCGGAGGAGATCGCCGAGGCAGTGCTGTTCCTGTGCGGGCCGCACACCGCCGCCATGACCGGCTCCTCCCTGGTCATCGACGGCGGCCACACAGCACGCTGACGGAATCCGGGGGCCGTTGGAGAGCGCGTTCCAGCCGACAACCAGTCGGTGTCAAGGCGCCCTGTTGCACACCGGAACCGCGGGGGCCGGAACTTCGAGCACGTGGAGATCTTCTGAGGGCAGCGTCCTGCCCTGGTGCACGAGGGCCCGCCGACCGCCGAGTCGGCGGGCCCTCCGCTCCCCGCTCAGCTCGCGGCGCTGCCGGCCGCCTCCCGCACAGGCGCCGGCTCCCGCTCCCGGTGCCACACCCCGTACACCACCGCGGCCACGACCGGCACGCCCGCCAGCACCCACCACACCCGGTGGTACCCCGCCGGGAGGTCGCCGTCCCCCAGCACCGCCGCGAAGACGCTGACCCCCAGCAACGCCCCCAGCTGCCGGAAGCTGTCGTTGACCGCCGTTCCGACCCCGAAGCGCTCCGGCGGGAGCGCTTGCGCCGCCGCGCTGTTGAGGGCGGACAGGGCCAGGCCGACACCGACGCCGTTGACCAGCAGCGTGGGCAGCCAGTGCGTGGTCCAGTGCGGCGAGGAGCCAGTGCGCAGGGCCAGGCCGGCCGCGCCCGTCGCGTAGCACAGGGTGCCGGCGGTGAAGACCGCGCGGTGGCCGAAGCGTTCGATCAGACGCCCCGCCTGCGGGGCGACGAGCGCGGTGACCAGAGCGCTCGGGCTGACGGCCAGTGCGGCCCGCAGGACCGAGTAGTGCCAGACGTTCTGGAGGAACAGCAGGCTGGACAGCAGCACTGCGAAGAAGGCGACGGAGAAGATCAGCGTCGCGACGTTCGACGCCTGGAAGTTGCGGATCCGGAACAGGCCGGGATCGAGCGCCGGACGCGCGGCACGCCGGCTGCGGCGGACGAGTACGAGTACCAGCACGGCGATGGCCCCGACGGCGGCCGGCACCCGCGGGTCCTGCCACCCCAGGCGCGGACCGTACACGACGGTGAAGCAGAGCAGGGCGGGCACGACCGCGGTGAGGGCGATGCCGACGGGATCGGGAAAGCCGCGGCGCGTCCGTCCGCCGCCGGTCGAGGGCTCTGCCGGCAGCGGCAGCCGCCCGCCCCACGCCACCGTGGCCAGGCAGACGGGCACGTTCAGGAGGAAGACCCAGCGCCAGCCCGCGGACGCGATCAGCCGTCAGCGGCCGGCCGATGCGCACCTGGACGGCGCTCGGCCGCAGCTGCCCGCCCTTCGGCAGCAACTCCCGGGTGCCGACGAGGGCGACGGGCACCACGGGCACCCCGGCGTGGGCGGCCAGTCCGACGGCACCGCTGCGGAATTTCCCCGCCGGACCGTTTTCCCGGGTGCCCTCGGGAAACAGCACGACCGCGTGCCCGGCGTGCAGCAGGGGCACACCGGTTTCCACCAGGTCGCGGTATCCAACACCATTGCGGCGCACCGGAAATGCTGCGGCCAGTACCGAACCCACCGTGGCGCGCGGCAAATTGCGGAACCAGTAGTCGGAAGCCGCCGCCACCCGGGGAGCGTGCCGCGCATCGAGTGCGGCGAGAAGTGCCGCCGTATCACTGTGCGAGGAATGGTTGGCCACGACGACACAACCCCCCTTGGGTAATTTCCCCTTCACCGTGATTCCCCCGGTGAGGAAGAGGATCAGGCGCCACAGGCGGCGGCGCAGCCACGCCGTGAGGACGGCCGTTGCGCCGGGCCGCGCCCGCGTGACCGGGCCGCCGGCGGGCGGCGCGCCGGCTTCCGCCGGCAGGGGTTTCGTCGTCGTTGCGATGTCGTACGTCATGGCATGACTCCCAGCAGCAGGAGGGTGACGAGCAAGGAGTCGATGCGGTCCAGCAGTCCGCCGAATCCCGGCAGCCAGCGGCCCGCGTCCTTGACGCCCGCCTCCCGTTTGATCATCGATTCGAGCAGGTCCCCCAGTGCGCAGCCGCACACCACGGCGAGCCACACCGGCAGGGCGAAGGCGCCCAGCGCCCACAGCGCCACGGCGGACAGCGCACCGGAGCCCACGACTCCGCCCCACGTCTTGGCCGGTGACAGCGCCGACAGCGGACGGCTCAGCGGGCCGGAGCGCCCCAGCAGCCTGCCCCCGCACCAGCCGCCGACGTCGGCGAAGGCCACGGCGACACAGACCGCCAGGGCCGAACCGCCGAGCGGAACCAGCCCGCTCAGCGCGACGGGCAGCCAGATGAGCCCGAAGGTCGTACGGGCGGCGCGCCCGGCGCCGCGGGCGGCGTCCTGCGTCAGCAGGGGCGGCACGACGGCCGCGCCGAGCAGGAGGCCGGCGACGGGCAGGGTGAGCGACCCGGGGCGGAGTCAGGCGATCAGGGGCAGTGCGGTGCTCGCCGCGCACAGCACGGCACCGTCGACGGCCCGCAGCCCCACCAGGCGCGCGTACTCGACCGAGCCCACCACCCCGAGCCCGACGGCGAGCAGCGCCGCACCGGGCGGGCCGCAGGCCAGCGCTCCGCAGAGGAGCGGGGCGGCGGCGCACCAGATGCGTCAGCGGCGGCGCAGCTCGCCGTTGCGGACGAACAGGAGCACGAGGCCGGTGTCGGCGAGCGTGCCGCCGAGGAGCGGGAGGGCCCGTACCACGTCGGATGCTGCGGATGCCGCCATCACGACAGGTCGCTCGCGGGACGCGGACGGGGCACGGTTCCGCGCCCCGCGGCCGGCTCCTTGCAGAGCGCGCCGACCTGGAACAGCCGCACCGCGACAGTGAGTACGGAGCCGGCGATCAGCACCACGGCGGCGAGCCCGTACCAGCCGGAGGCCGAGGCGAGCGCGATGACGAGACAGCGCTCCGTCTTGCCCATCGGCCCGCCGTTGATCCGCCGGACGCCCGCAGCCGCTCCGGCGAGCGCGATCCACGAGGGTGCCGAGCCCGCCAGCAGCACGCCCAGCACCAGGGGAGGGGACACGTGCGGCAGCAGGCCGAGCAGCATCACCAAGTCCGCGGCGCGGTCGCCTATTTCATTGAGCACCGCACCCCGCAAGGTCTCCCGGCCGGTCTCCCGGGCGATGGCGCCGTCGAGATTCGCGCAAGCCAGCCGGGCCGTAGGAAGAGCGCGACGGGCAGCACGGACACCGGGGCGGGCAGCGCCGCCAGGGACACGGCGGCGGCCCCCGCGCAGAGAACTCCCGCAATACTGACGGTGTTCGGGGGCATGCCCCGGTGAATCAGCCGACGGCGCAGGAGAGTTAATCGGCGGGTGAACCACGGTTTCAGTGCGTATAACCCCATCATGCCGCGACGCTAACAAAGGCATTCCGGAGCCGTGCAACCCGTGGCAAATGAAACTAGTGGAATAAGCAAACGGATCCCGTCCATGAGGTTTCGGGCCCGCCCTGTCACTTGGACGAGTGAATCCGTCCCGATGGTCATCCGATGGTCGGAGCGCATCGCTTTCATGGACATGTCGATGAAACCGCGCGTACCGAGGGGGCCGGTTGGACCGCCGTACATTTCAGAGCCGACTGCTTGCACTGGGCAGTCTGACCGCGGCCGGGGCGCTGCTCGGGGCGCCGGAAGGGGAGGCGGCCGGCCCGGGCTCCCGGGCGGCGCCGTGCCGGCGGTCGTTGGTGGAGTACGGGCTGCCGCCCGCCGTGGAGACGCACGAGATCGTCAAAGTGCCGGGCAGGCCGATGGCGTTGGTGTCCCAGATGTCCGACAGCCGTCTGGTGAAGCTGCGTCTGGACCCGCGCACCGAGCAGGTGACGGGCATCCGGGCGTTCGCGCTGGGACCCGCGGACGCGATGTTGCACGGACTGGCCGTCTCGGCGCGCCACCCGGGACGGATCTGGGCCACGCACGAGGGCGGGAACCGGCTGCTCCTGGTGGATCCGCGGCCGGACGCGCTCGACGAGGCGCCGCGCATCGTGCGGGAGATCGCCGTCCCCGGCGGCGGCCGGGGGCCGCACTACATCAGCGAGCACGGCGAGATGCTGTGGGTGACGCTGAAGGAGAGCCACCAGGTGCTCGCGCTGGACCACACCCGGCCCGGCCGCCACCGGCTCTTCGAGGCGCGGCCCCAGCCCATCTTCGCCGCGCAGCACCCGGTCGGTGGAGACTTCTACGTCAGCCAGGACGCTGCGAGTTCGGTGCTGCGGATCGACCCGCGCAGCGGACGCACGGCACAGATCCCCGTGCCGGCGGAGCAGGGCAGCACGCCGGTCGGCCTGGTCGCCGGACCGGGCGGCGTGTGGGTGGTGCTGCTCGGCACGGCCCGGGGCGGCACGGGGACGTTCGGCCGCATCGGTGCGGACGGCCGGATCGCCTGGCACCGCCTGAGCAGTCCGCAGGGGCGTGCGGCGGGGCTGCTGCACCTGGCGTTCGATCCGCCGGGCTCGCGGCGCGGACGGGAGCCCGGCCTATGGCTGTTGGGCTCGTCGATCAGTTCCGACGCCGTGCAGGACGTCATCGTCCGGGTGCGGTTCGATCCGTCGTGGACGCGGATCGTCGGGGAGGAGTACGCGGCGCTGCCGACGCAGCGGTGCAAGGCGCACCGTCTGCTGCCGTTGGAGAACAGTGTGTTCGCGACCGAGCTGGCCACGGCCACGGTGGCGCAGCTGACCGGTGCGGAGGTGTGCCGCTGAGGGGAGCGGCTGCCGTCCGGCCGCCCGGGGCCCGCCGCTGCGGGCCCCGGGCGCGGGCGGCTACTTGCCGGTGGTGAGGACCATGCGGAAGCGGGCGTCGCCGCCGAGCATCCGCTCGAACGCGGCACCGGCCTCCTCCAGCGGCATGGTCTCGATCATGGGACGCACACCGCTGAGGGCGGTGAAGGCCATGGTCTCCTCCACGTCCTGGGAGGTGCCGGAGGGGTGGCCGTGGACGGTGCGGCTGCCCATGATCAGCTGGAGCGGGCTGATGGCCAGCGGCTCGGGGGTGGCGCCGATGACGACCAGTTCGCCGCGGTGGGCGAGGCCGTCGACGGTCGCGCTCATCGCGGCGGAGCTGGCCGCCGTGGCCAGCACCACCTTGGCGCCGCCCAGGGCCTGGAGGGCCTCGGCCACGTCGGTCGCGGTGCTGTCGATGTAGTGGCGGGCACCGAGCTTGTGGGCGAGGTCCTTCTTGTCGGCGCCGCGGGCGATGGCGACGGTGTCGAGGCCGAGCGCGGCCGCGTACTGGACGCCGAGGTGACCCAGCCCGCCCAGGCCGAGCACGGCGACGAGGTCGCCGGGGCGGGCGGCGGAGTGCCGCAGGGCGTTGAAGGTGGTCACCCCCGCGCAGCCGAGGGGGGCGGCCTCGGCCGCGGAGAGCTCGTCGGGGATGCGTGCGAGCGCGCTCACGGGGGCGACCATGGCCTCGGCGAAGCCGCCGGGGTAGGCCCAGCCGGGCACCTGCAGGTTGGCGCAGTCGATGAAGTGGCCCTCCCGGCACGGCCGGCAGTGTCCGCAGTGGCCGCCGAACCAGCCGACCGCCACTCGGTCGCCGGCCTGCCACCCGGTCACGCCCTCGCCCAGGGCGTCGATGCGCCCGGCCACCTCGTGGCCGGTGACCAGCGGGAACCCGACGCCGGGGAAGGCGTTGTGGACGAAGGCGGCATCGGTGTGGCACACCCCGCACGCCTCGACGGTGATGCGGACGTGGCCGGGGCCGGGCTGGGGCAGCTCGCGCTCGACGATCTCGAACTTTCCGCCCGGGGAGCTCACCTGGGCAACACGCATGGACGTCATGGCAGAGGTCTCTTTCCTCGAAGGGGCACTCGGTGAAGCGCCGGGAGAAGGCCGGACCGCTACGGGGCCGGGCAGGGACAGGGGCGAGCGGCGCCCGCTGTGTCATCAACGGTACACCCATCTGTGTAGCGTCGCTATATCGCGGGGCGGGTTTCTTTACCGGCCCGCCCCGCCCCCCTATATCGTTGCTATATGACCGCCAGTCCCCGAGAACGCATCCTCCAGGCCGCCGCCCGGCTGCTCGCCGCCTCCGGCGGGGCCCCCGTGTCCACCCGCGCGGTCTGCGAGGCCGCCGGTGTCGGGGCCCCGACGCTCTACCACCACTTCGGTGACAAACAGGGCCTCTTCGACGCCGTCGTGGCCCACGGCTTCGAGCAGTACCTGGCGGAGAAGAAGGCCGCCGGATCCACCGGGGACCCGGTCGAGGACCTGCGCCGCGGCTGGGACGCCCACGTCGAGTTCGGCCGCACCCACCCCGCCTTCTACGCCCTCATGTACGGCACCCCGCGCCCCGGCCCGCCCCCGGCCGCCGCCCGGGAGGCCCACGGCGCCCTGCTCGAACTGTGCCGCCGCATCGCCCTCGCCGGACGCCTGCGGACCGCCCCCGAACCGGCCGCGCACATGGTGCTCGCCGCCAACACCGGCGTCACCCTCTCCCTGATCGCCGACCCCGCACCCGACGGCGACCAGGTCTCCCGCCGCACCCGCGACGCGATCATCGACGCCATCACGACCGAGGCGACCGGAACCGCCGCCGGGACGGGCCCCTCCGGCGCTGGACCGCACAGCGCCGCCGCCACCCTCGCGGCCGCCCTCGCCCACCACGACGCCCCGGGACTGACCGCGAACGAGACACTGCTGCTGCGCGACTGGCTGCGCCGCATCACCGACAACGGAGCCCCGGCCGGCTGAGAGCCGGCCCCCGGTGGCGGGGCGGCACCGCGTGCGGTGTGCTGGTGCGGGCACCCCGCATCCCCGCGCTCCTGGAGGCACCGTGAGCATCGCCCTCGACAAGCTGACCGAACCGGCCGTACAGGCCTTCGTCGCCGCGCTCAACGCAGGCGACCGCGAGGCCTTCGCGGCGGCGCTCGCGCCCGGAGCCACCATGTCCGACGACGGTAGCGACCGCGATGTCGACGACTGGACCGAGCGGGAGATTTTCTCCTCCGCCGGGCACATGGACATCGTGACGCAGACCAATGACGGGCTCGGCCTGGTCGCCGACTACCGCAACGACACCTGGGGGGAGATGCGCACCGCCTGGCGCTTCACGGTGGACGGCGGAAAGGTCAGCCGCTTCGAGACCGGACAGGCCTGAGCCCAAGGGCCGTACGGCGCGCGGTACGGCAAGTGCGCCTCGGGCGCGGCCGGTTCAGCCGACCCGGACGCCGAGCTGCTGCCCCAGCGCGCAGAAGCCCAGCGCGAGGGCGACCCGCCGCGACCGGTACGGACGGGCCCTCCACTGCGGCATCAGCCCGGCATCGAGCGCGTGGGAAACGGCCGCGGACGCGCAGACCCGGGCCAGCCCCCGCCCCCTGCAGGGCCGGGCGACCAGCACGCTCATGTGGGCCACGGAGCGGGGCCAGCAACGGTAACCGGCTGCGGCTGTCGGTCGGTTGTCCACGTGCACCACGAAGGCGGGGGAGGTGATGTCCCCCAGCCCGCTCTCCTCGGCCTCCGGCCTGTCGGTCTCCGCCAGCAGCGTGGCCACCCTCCGGTCGTCGGCCGGCAACTGCCGGACGCCCGCGGCCCGGTGCGCGGGGGCGAAGTCGTCCCTGCCGAGGTAGAGGAGCGATGCGGGACCCAGGGCGTCGAGCACGGGAACCGCGGCGGACAGGCGTGCCGGATCGAGGAGTTGCGCCGCAGTCAGCCTTCGTGCGGCGCTGCGCATGAGCCCGGCCCTCCGCGTGTCCGGCGCGGTGACGACGACCGCGCCACCGAGACTCACGATGCCGGTCCACCCCGGCGTGCACATCCGGGAACCCGGCGCGACCACGACGTCCACCCCTCCCGAGGGGGAGAACTCCACCGGGGCACCGGCCAGTTCCGTCCACAGACTCCGCACACGCGCGGGCAGGTCGTCATCGGTCATGAGGGCAACCCTGCCGACCTCTCCCGCACATGTAAAGGTCGCTTGACACCGGACGAGGGTGTCAAGCACCCTTTACATGTGCGGAACAGGGTCAGAGAACTGCGGTCGTTGCGTGGACTGTCCCAGGGCGGGCTGGGCGAGGCCCTGGGGGTTTCGCGGCAGACGGTCAACGCCATCGAGACCGAGCGGTACACGCCTTCCCTGCCGCTCGCCTTGTCCATGGCCAAGTATTTCGGCGTAAGTGTGGAGGAGATGTTCTGTGTCGACGAAGGCCCAGCAGATGAATGACTTATCGATGAGGCGGGCCGTGCCCCGCTTCTTCCTCGGCGTCGGGGTCGCCTGCCTGGTGGCCGCGACGGTCGGCGGCCACCTCGGCATCGGCCTGGTGATGGCAGGCGTCATGGCGCTCTGCAGCCTCGCCGTGATCCTGCTCGGGCGCCGCAGCGAGACCTACCGGGGCCTCACCGAGGAACCCGACGAGCGGTTCGCCCTGATCGGCCAACGCGCCTGGGCCGGCACGGGTGTGGTCCTGACCCTGGGGAACCTCGGCGCCTTCGTCGGTGAGCTGGCGTCCGGGCGGAGCGGTGGCCCCTACGTGTGGATGGTCGGGGTCGGCGCCGTCGCGTTCGTCGTCTTCGTCGCGCTCGGGCGCCGGTTCTCCTGACGGGTCGTCGAACAAGCCTCAGAGCAACGGAAGTTCGTCGAGCGCCGGCCGGATGGCCCGCTCGGCCTTCTCCGGGTACGGGAAGCCGTGGGCCCCGGCCACTTCCGCGGCCAGCTCGGCGAAGAGGTCGGCGGTGGCGCGTGCGCCGCGGAGGATCTCCTCGGCGGTGAACCCGCCGAAGGTCTCCGGCAGGCGCTCCCACACCCCCGGCGCCGCCCACCGGCGCATGCGCGTACCGCCGTACCAGACGTCGTGGCCGGCGCCGTACCGCGTCAGGGCATGCCACTCGATCATGGTCTGCAGCAGCTCCTTCGCGGTCCAGTCCCGGGACTTGGCCACCCACAGCTCGCCACGGGCCAGGCAGCGCGGCAGGTGCGCCGTCTCGAACCAGAACTCCGCGCAGAGTTCGTGGAACTCCTGGGCATCGGGCAGCGCGGCGGCCGGCGCTCCGCCCGGGGCCGCGGGCAGCCGGGCGGCGGCCCCGTCGCGGTCGAAGAGCACCTCGTAGCCGCGCACATGCACGTCGTCCAGGCCCGCCGTCGCCATCTCGGCCAGCCGGGACACCGGCAGCACCTGGAAGTCGGCCTTCACCCCGTCCTCGAAGAACACCAGCCGCGCCGGGTTGTCCCACGGCCCGTCCAGCCCGACCGAGACCAGCACCGGGCCGAGGGCCCCGACCCATGCGTCCGAATCCGCGTACTGCTGCGGATCGGTGGTGTAGAGCTCGATGTCGTGGTCGGAGACGGCGTCGGCCGTGCCGTCGCGCCGGGCGCGCGAGCCCGTACGCAGCACGGCACTGATGTCGGGCCGGGGCCGTGCCCACTCCAGCACCCGTGCGACGAACTCTTCATCGGTCGTGGAACGCATCACCCCACGACCCTACGTGACGGCCGTGGGGGGACGGATCCGGCTCCGTCCCCCCCCCCCCCCCCCCCCCCCCACGGCCCTGTGCGGGATCAGGTGTTGGTGCCGGTGGCCCAGACCGGCCGGCCGTCCCGGTTGTAGATCACCAGGTTGTGGTCGTCCTGCAGGGCCAGAACGGAGCCGCGGTTGTCCTCCGACCCGGTTCCCGACTCCCAGACGACATTCCGGTCCCCGTCGAAGACGACGAAGTTGCCGTCGTACGAGAAGAGGGCCTCACGCCCGTTCGGGTAGACGTCCTCGGCCTGCCACGTCGGTTTGTCCTCCTGGTACAGGACGAAGTTGCCGTCCTCCTGCAGACGCAGGGACGAGTCGCCCCTTCCGTTGGTCAGCGCCTGGTTCTGCACGATCCTGGTACCGGCCGGGAACTTGGCGTCAGCCATGCTCGCGCCCTCCTCGGTGTGGATGCGGGGCTCCTTCCCCCGGAGCGCCCCACACGCTACCGACGTGCCCCGCGGCGGCATCAGGGCGTGAAGCGCGCGCCCGGACCGCCGCGGGCGGCGCGGCCTGCGCCCCGTCCGTGCGCTCCGGTGCGACCCGGTCATCGAACCGGGGAGGGGTGCGGGCCGCCTCGCCCCGGCCGGCTCAGCGGAGGACGACGTTGTGGGCGGGCGAGACGTCCGGCTGGAGGTGCCCGTAGCCCAGGTCGGTGATGAGGGGCCTGAGAATCTTGGTGAAGGCTTCGAACGACTCGGGGGAGTCCCATACGTCGGTGACCCGCCAACGGCCGCCGACGACCCCGGCGATGTGGGCGAGCAGTCCGGGTACGGGCATGTCGGCCAGTGAGGTGAAGCCCCGGCCTTCGGTGACGCGGTCGATGCAGGTGGCGTACAACTCCTTGACGGCAGGGGTGTTTTCCATTTCGAAGGTGACGATGATGGCCATGTCGGGTGCTCCTGTCCCGTTCTCCGCCGGATTCGGCGGATGCCGCCCCACGGTCTCCCCGCTCCGACGGCGGCGGCAATGGCGCACGGGTGGCCCGCCGGAGCGCCGGGAGCGGAAGCGCGTGCGAGCCTTCGCCGTGCGCGTCCCGCACGCCCCGCGGGACCGCGCCCTCCGGAAAATGTTTTGGGCCACGCGTTCCATAACGTGTTACGGTGGTGATCATGGGTCGACCGCGACAGTTCGATGAGCAGCAGGCGGTGGCGGCGGCGTGCGACGCCTTCTGGGCGAAGGGGTACGAGGCCACCTCCACGCAGGACCTCTGCGAGGCCACCGGCCTCGGCCGGAGCAGCATCTACAACACCTTCGCCTCGAAGGACCACCTCTTCCGGCGCGCCCTGGCGCACTACGCCGACACCATGACGGCCCGTCAGGTCGCCCTGCTCGGCGAGGAGGGGCGCAGTGCCGTGGACCGGATCCGCGCCCTGTTCGAGGTGGCCGTCGAAGGGGAGATGGAGAACCGCCGCCTGGGGCACGGCTCCGGCTGCTTCACCGTGAACACCGTCACCGGCCCGGCCGCGGGCGATCCCGGCGTCGCGGAGATCCTGGCCAAGGATCTGGAGCGGCGGCTCGGCGCGTTCCGTGCCGTCGTCGAGGAGGGGAAGCGGGACGGATCCGTCCGTTCATCGCGCGACCCGGCCGGGCTGGCCTGGTACCTGACCTCGGTGATCTCCGGGATGCGGGTCGCCGCCCAGTCGGGTGCCGACCGCGCCGCGCTGGAGCAGATCGCCGCTGCCGGGATCGACGCACTCACGCACTGACGGCTGCCCACCGCCCACCGTCTGCCCGTGCTGTCGCGGGCCGGCCTTTCCGTGCCCATTTTTTGTTCTGATCAGTACAAAATCAAGGGGGACCCTTCCGCATGCCCAAGTCCGTCCATCTCATGGCGCTCGGCATCTTCGCCATGGTCACCAGCGAGTTCCTGGTCGGCGGCCTCATGCCGCAGATCGCCGACGACCTCCACGTCGACATCGCCCAAGTCGGCTACCTCATCACGGCGTTCGCCCTCGCCATGGCCCTCGGCGGGCCGTTCGCCACCGTCGCCGTCCTCAGACTCCGGCCCAAGACCGCACTGATGACGCTCTTCGCCGTCTTCCTCGCCGGCAACGTCCTGGCCACCACCGCCACCGGCTACGGCGTCATGCTCGTCGCCCGCGTCGTCACCGGCACGGCCTCCGCCGCATTCTTCGGCGTCTCGCTCTCCGTCGTCGCCCAGATCACCTCGCCGGAGGTGCGCGGCCGCGCCATCGGCGTCGCCATGCAGGGCCTCATGGTCGGCACCCTGCTCGGGCTGCCCCTGTCCACGCTCGTAGGCCAGGAGTGGGGCTGGCGCGCGGGCTTCGTCGCCGTCGGCGCCATCACCGTCGTGGCCGCCGTCGCCACCGCCGTCGCCGTGCCGGCCCTCGAACACGCCGACGGAGCAGGCGACTTCCGCAACGAGCTCACCGTCTTCCGCAACGGCAGGCTCTGGCTCGTGCTGTCCACCTCCATGCTCGTCATCGGGGCCACTTTCGCCGCGTTCTCCTACTTCACGCCGATCCTCACCGAGGTCACCGGCTTCTCGCGCGGCACCGTCCCGCTGCTCCTCCTCGGCTACGGCGCCGCAACGGTCGTCGGCAACGCGGTCGTCGCCCGCCTCGCGGACTCCCACACCGTCCGGGTACTCGTGACGGGCCTCGCCCTCAACGCGGTGTTCCTCACCGCATTCGCCCTCCTCGCCGACCTCAAGGCACCCGCCGTCGCCGCCATGACGGGTATCGGGCTCGTCGGGGTCACCCTCAACCCGGCGATGATCAGCCGCGTGCAGCGCACCGCGAACGCGCGGCCGCTGGTCAACACCGTCCACTCGTCCTTCATCACGCTCGGCGTGGTGCTCGGCTCCGGACTCGGCGGCGCCGCCACCGACAGCTACGGGCTCCGGGCACCGCTGTGGCTGGGCGCGGGCATGGCGGTGCTCGGGCTGCTCACGCTGATACCGGACGTCGTGCGGGTACCGCTCCGCGGGGAGTGCAGTGCGTCGGCTGCGGGTTAGCCGTGGCTGGTCGCGCCGTTCCCCGCGCCCCTTCGGGGCGCGACCACGCTGAGCCGGGCGGCCCGGCTCAGCGTGAGGACGTCACTTGCCCAGCGCAGCGACCCCGGCCTGGGCGAACTTCTCGTCGAGGTCGCCGCTGGGCGCGCCGGCCACGCCGACGGCCGCGACCGGGGCGCCCTTGGCCTGGACCGGGGCGCCGCCCGGCAGGAAGAGGGTGCCCGGGATGTCCTTGAGGTTCGGGGTCTTGGACAGGCGGTCCATCAGGGCGGAGGTCGGCGCGTTCCAGGAGACGGCGGTGAAGGCCTTCTTCTCGGCGGACTCGTACGACTGCGGGCCCGCGCCGTCGCCGCGCAGGGTGACGAGGGTGTTGCCGTTGCGGTCGACGACGGCGACGGAGACCTTCTGGTTCTCCTTCGCCGCGGCGTCCAGGCTGGCCTGCGCGGCCTTGGTGGCGGCGGCGATCGTCAGGTGCGTGGACTGGGTGAGGTTGCGGTTCGCGGCATCGGCCTTGACCGTCGACTTGGCCTCGGCCGCCGGGGCGGCGGCGTTCGCCGCGACGGCGCCGACGGCACCGGCCGCGAGGACGGCGGTGGCGGTGGCGACGATCTTCGTGGTGCTGAGCTTCTTGGCGTTGGTCATGATCCGATCCTCCGGCCCGTCCCCCTCGCGGGGCTTCGGCCCGCGGGCTGCTCCTGCCGTGCCCGACGGCCGACGCGCCTGTCAACCGATCGGTTGATGCGAGGATGGCCGCACCGGTCGAGGATGGGTGCGTATGCGCAGGTGAGGAGAGTTCGATGCGGCAGGCAACGCCGTCGGCGCAGGAGGCCGCGGGGTCGGGGGAGCGCCTTCTCGCGCTCGTCATGCACGCCGCGTTCTTCCTCCTGCTCGCCGCCTCGCTGGTCCGGTTCCTCATCCGGCACCCCGGCAACCCCCACACCCCGTGGATCATCGGGCTCTCCGCCGTCCTGGCCCTGCTGTACCTGCTCGGCCCGGCACCGCTTGCGCGGCCCACGCCGCGCCGGCTCGCCTGGCTGGGAGCCGTCGTCGCCGTCTGGATGGTGCTGGTGGTGCTCGCGCCGAGCTTCGCCTGGTGCGCGGTGCCGCTGTTCTTCACCGGCCTGCGCATCCTGCCCTCGCGCGCGGCGCTCGTCCTCGTCGCCATGCTGACCGCCTTCGTGGTCGCCGCCCAACTGCAGCTGTCGACGGGCGGATTCGACCCGAACCTGGTCCTCGCCCCGCCCGCCGTCGCCGCCATCGCCACCGCCGTCTTCGTCCACATGCAGCGCCAGGCCGAGCGGCAGCGCCAGTTGATCGACGACCTCATCCGCACCCGGCGCCACCTGGCCGCCACCGAGCGCCGCGAGGGCACGCTCGCCGAGCGGCAGCGCCTGTCCATGGAGATCCACGACACCCTCGCCCAGGGCCTGTCCAGTCAGCAGATGCTGCTCCAGGCGGCCGACCGGGTCTGGACGGCCGAGCCCGCCACCGCCCACCACCACGTCCGCACCGCCGCCTCGATCGCCGCCCGCAACCTCGCCGAGGCGCGCCGCCTCGTCCACGACCTCGCCCCCGCCGACCTCGCCGACGGCGGCAGCCTGGAGGAGGCCCTGCGCGCGCTGGCGGCCCGCGCCGCGCAGGAGTCCGGCGGACTCGCCGTCCGCTGCATCGTCGAGGGCGCCCCGGCCTTCCCCCTGCCCGGCCGGACGGCCTCCGCGCTGCTGCGCATCGCCCAGGGCGCGCTGGCCAACGTCCGCGAGCACGCCGGCGCCGGCACGGCCACGCTCACCCTCACCTTCCTCGGCGACCAGCTGGTCCTGGACATCGCCGACGACGGCCGGGGCTTCGACGTCCCGGCCGCCACCGCCCCCGCCCGCGGCCCGCGCGGGCACGGGCTGCCCGCGATGCACGCCCGCGTCCGGCAGCTCGGCGGCACCCTGACCGTCGAGTCCGCGCCCGGCGAGGGCACCGTCGTATCCGCCGCGATCCCCCTGGAAACCCCCTCATGACCAAGGCCCCCGTCCGCATCCTGCTCTGCGACGACCACGCCGTCGTACGCGCCGGACTGCTCGCCCTCCTCGGCAGCGAACCCGACATCGAGGTCGTGGGCGAGGCCGGCAGCGGCGAGGAGGCGGTGGCCGCGGCCGCGAAGCTCCGGCCCGACGTGGTGCTCATGGACCTCCAGCTCGGCCCCGGGATCGACGGGGTCGAGGCCACCCGGCGCATCGCGGCCACCGGCGTCCACGTCCTGGTCCTCACCACCTACGACACCGACGCCGACATCACGCGCGCGATCGCCGCGGGCGCCACCGGCTACCTGCTGAAGGCCGAGCGCCCCGAGGAGCTCTTCGCCGCGATCCACTCCGCCGCCCAGGGCCGCACCACCCTCTCGCCGCCCGTCGCCAGCCGCGTCATGGACCACATGCGCGGCGCGGCCCGCCCCGCCCTGACCGCCCGCGAACTCGACATCCTCGCCCAGCTCGCCCAGGGCCTCGGCAACCGCGACATCGCCCGCGCGCTGTTCATCAGCCAGGCCACCGTGAAGACCCACCTGGGCCGGATCTACGACAAGCTCGGCGTCGACACCAGGGCGGGGGCCGTGGCGGTCGCCAAGGAACAACGGCTGCTCCCGTGACCGGCGCTCACCCCGCGAAGGTGACGGCGGTCTTCCTGCGGGCGCGGTACGCGGCTGCCTTGATCTTGTTGCCGCAGGACTCCATGCCGCACCACTGGCGCCGTCCGCCGCGTGAGCGGTCGATGTAGACGCGGGTGCACTCGGCGTTTCCGCACTCCTTGAGCAGCGGTACGTCCGGGCCGCTCAGCAGCTCCACCGCGTGCCGGGCGACGGTGGACAGCGCCTCCCGCTGGGTTGCCGCCGTCCAGCGGCCGGCATGGGTCAACTGCGGTGCCGCGGGCGCCCTGCGGGCCGCATCGTTGACCACGGCCAGCGCCTCGTCGTCGAAGTCCGTGCCGAGGCGCCGGGCCGTGATCAGCCGGTAGACGGCCTCGCGCACGGTCGTCGCCCGCGCCACGTCGGCCTGCCGGGCGGGCGGGACGGAGTCGGCGATGCCGGACTCCAGGTACCACGCGTCCAGGCGGTCCGGTGTCGCGAACATGTCCCGTCGCGCCGTGCGGCGCGCCCGGAGCGTGGCTGCGAAGTCCAGGGCCGGGTTGCCGCACACAAAGACGTGATGAAGGTCCACGTCACCATCCTGACGGGTGACCGTGGTGGTCGCAAGGGCCGTCAGCCGCTACAACGGAGCCCTCCTTCCGCGGCGTTCAGCCGGAGCTCGCGGCCCGCCCAGCGCCGCCGCAGCCAGCGATCGTGGCCGGCCAGGACGATGGCGCCGGGGCCCGGGCCCAGCGCGGACTCCAACTCGTCGCACAGGCGCGGGGAGAGATGGTTCGTCGGCTCGTCGAGCAGCAGCAGCGCGGGAGGACGGGCCACCAGGAGCGCCAGTGCGAGCCGGCGGCGCTGCCCGACCGACAGCTGCCCGACCGGTTTGCCGAGGTCCGCCTCGTGCAGCAGCCCCAGCGTGCCCAGCGGAACCGCGTCGGCCCGCTCGGCGCCGAGGACGGACGCGTAGGTCTCCCGGGCGGTGCGGTCCGGGCGGTCGAAGACGGTGTCCTGGGCCAGCATCCCCACGGTGAGGCCCCGCCGTCGCCGCACCTCTCCGCCGGCTTCGAGCCGCCCGGCGAGAACGGCCAACAGGGTCGACTTTCCCGCCCCGTTGCCGCCGGTGACCAGCAGCCGCTCGGTCGCCGACACATCCAGGCGGTCGAGGGCGAGCCGGCCCGGCACGCGCACCCGGCGCAGGGAGACGAGGGTGCCCTCCGTGGACGGCTGCGCCAGTGGGGTGTGCCGCAGGTGCAGCACCTGCGGCGGTGCTGCGATCTGGTCGCGTTCGAGTTCCCGGAGCCTGCGGGTGGCGCTGCGCACCCGCCGTGAGATCTGGTGCTGTACGCGCCCGGAGCGGTGGCCGTAGCCCATCTTCTCGTTGTCGGGCCGCGCGCGGCCCGGTGCGACCAGATGGGCCGTGACCTCTGCCGAGCGGCGCAGCGACGCCAACTCCTGCTGCTCCTCGGCGTACCGCTGCAGCCAGCGCTCCCGCTCGGCACGCTTCTCCGCCAGGTAGGCGCTGTAGTTGCCGCCGTGGCGGACCGGGCCGTGCACCGCCGGGTCGAGGTCGACGACGTCGGTGCAGACGGCGTCGAGGAAGGCCCGGTCGTGGCTGGCCGCCACGACGACGCCGGGCAGGGCGCGCAGTTGGTCCTCCAGGAAGGCGGCGGCGCTGTCGTCGAGGTGGTTGGTCGGCTCGTCCAGCAGCAGGGCGGACGGCCTTCTCACCAGCAGCGCGGCCAGCGCGAGGCGTCCGCGCAGGCCGCCGGAGAGGGAGCCGAGGGTCCGCTCGTGCGGCAGTGCGCCGAGGCCGAGCCCGTCGAGCACGATCGCGGCGCGCCGGTCGGCGTCCCACACCTCGCGCTGCCGGGCGTGTTCGAGGCGCCGCGCGTAGGCGTCGAGCAGTTCCGCGTGGCCGGGAGCGTCCTCGGGGGTACGGGCCAGGTCCTGGGCGAGGCGGTCGAGTTGCGCGAGGGTCTCGCGCGCCTCGCGCAGGGCGTCGTCCAGGACGTCGGCGATCGTCGCCCCGGCGGCGTAGGGCATCTCCTGGTGCAGGAAGCCGAGGTCGGGCGGCCGGACGACGCTGCCCGAGTCGGGCTCGTCGGCACCGGCGAGGATGCGCAGCAACGTCGTCTTGCCGGCGCCGTTCTCGCCGATGAGTCCGATGCGGTGGCCGGGAGAGGCGGTGAGGCCGACTCCGTCGAGGACCTTGCGGGTGCCGAGGGTGCGGACGATGTCGTGGGCGAGCAGGGCGGGGTGAGGCATGATGATCCGTCCGACGTGATCGTTTCTGGGCCCACCGGGCGCGGTGCCTCGGGCGTGGGCGTGGCCGACGACGTCAGCGGTTCAGGCCTGCGGTGCTCCCGTCTCGGTCAGTTCGCCGTCGGCGACCCGCAGCCACCGGTCGACGCCGATCCGCTCGAGGAAGCGCGCATCGTGGCTGACCACCACGAACGCGCCGCGGTAGCACTTCAGGGCGCTCTCCAGCTGGCCCGCGCCGACCAGGTCGAGGTTGTTGGTCGGCTCGTCCAGCAGCAGCAGCTGCGGGGCCGGTTCGGCGCACAGGACGCAGGCCAGGGTGGCGCGCAGCCGTTCGCCGCCGGAGAGCACGCGCACGGGCAGGTGCGCCCGGGGGCCGCGGAACAGGAAGCGGGCGAGCAGGTTCATCCGCTCCGCCTCCGGCCGGTGCGGGGCGAACACCGCGAAGTTCTCGGCCACGGTGCGGTCGGGGTCGAGCAGGTCCAGGCGCTGCGACAGGGCGGCGATCCGCCCGTCGGCACGCTTGATGCTCCCGCCGTCCAGGGCGAGTTCACCGGTGAGCAGCCGCAGCACGGTGGTCTTGCCCGCACCGTTGGGGCCGGTGAGCGCGATGCGTTCGGGCCCGCGGATCGTGAGGTCGACGCCGTCCCCTGCGAACAGGTTCCGTTCGCCGCGGCGGACCTGCATCCGCTCGCCCAGGACGACGGTGCGTCCGGCGGGCACGTCGGTGTCGGGCAGTTCCAGGACGAGCCGCTGGTCGTCCCGCAGGGCGCGTCCCGCCTCGTCGAGCCGGGCCTGTGCCTCGTGGACGCGGCCGGCGTGCATCTGGCCCGCGCGGCCGGCGGATTCCTGGGCGCCGCGCTTCATGTTGCCGGCGAAGATGCGGGGCAGGCCGGCGTTCTTGAGGTTGCGGGCGGCGTTGCTCGCGCGGCGCTCGGCCCGTTCGCGGGCCTGCTGCATCTCGCGCTTCTCCCGCTTGAGCTCTTGTTCGGCGTTGCGCACGTTCTTCTCCGCAACCTCCTGCTCGGCCTGCACGGCCTCCTCGTACTGCGTGAAGTTGCCTCCGTACAGCCGCAGTTCACCGCGGTCGAGTTCGGCGATGCGCTCCATGCGGTCCAGCAGGGCCCGGTCGTGGCTCACGACCAGCAGGCTGCCGTTCCAGTCCGAGAGCACGTCGTGGAGCTTGTGGCGGGCTTCCAGGTCGAGGTTGTTGGTCGGCTCGTCCAGCAGCAGCACGTCGGGGCGCTTGAGCAGCTGTGCCGCCAGGCCGAGGCTGACGATCTGGCCGCCGCTGAGCGTGCCCAGGGTGCGGTCGAGGGCGAGATGGCCGAGGCCGAGCCGGTCGAGCTGGGCGCGGGTGCGCTCTTCGATGTCCCAGTCGTCGCCGATGGTGGTGAAGTGCTCCTCGCGCACGTCGCCGGACTCGACCGCGTCGATGGCGCGGATCACCGCGTCGACGCCCAGGACCTCGGCCACCGTCGGTTCGCCGGTCAGGGGGAGGGTCTGCGGGAGGTAGCCGACCGTGCCGTTGACGGTCAACGAGCCTGCTTTGGCGTGCAGTTCACCGGCGATGAGCTTGAGCAGGGTGCTCTTGCCGGAGCCGTTGGGCGCCACGAGGCCGGTATGGCCGGCGCCGAGGGTGAAGGACAGGCCTGCGAAGACGGGGGTGTCGTCGGGCCAGGAGAAGGACAGCTGGGAGCAGATGACGGAAACGTCGGACATGAGGATGACCTTGTGGGGAAAGAGGGCAGGTCGCTCCACCGGGAAACCGCAGTACGGAAAGACCGCTGGGTGAAGGGCGCTGCCGCTGAGACAGGGAAAAGGGACGTCGAGACGACCACGACGGCGGCGCTGTCGAAGGCGCGTCTGCCGGTGGCCGGTCAACTCCGGGTATCACCCGGAGATGTCGTCGTCACCCGCCATGTCTGTTCTCCTCCGCGGAAGATCGTTTGGTGCGGTTACCGTATCAGGCTCCACGCGGTCGTCCGCAAGCCCTTTTCCCCTCCGACGGTGCGGAGGGGAAAAGGGCGCTTCACAGCACCAGGTCCCACGCCATGCAGGCGAGGAGATTCCCTGCCCCGGAGGTGCCGGTGTCCCGCTCCGGGTCCCTCGGTGAGGCCGCCTTCACCTCGACCATGTCCTCGTAGGCGATCCGCTCGGGCAGTGCGCCGAACCACGCATGGCGCACTGCCGAGTTGCTGTCCTGCGTGCCGGGGTTCTGCATGCTCGGCCTCCTTGGTTGATGGCCCGTCAGAGACGGTCGGCGTCGGTGACGGCCCGGGCGAACGCCGCAGGTGCCTCCTGGGGCAGGTTGTGGCCGATACCCGTCAGGGTCCGGTGGTCGTACGGGCCCGTGAACCGGTCCCGGTACGCGGATCCGTCGCCGGGAAGCGTGAACGGGTCGCGCTCGGCGTCGAGCGTCACCGTCGGCACGGTGATGACCGGCCGGGCGGCGAGCCGCTTCTCGTACGGCTCGTAGCGCCGTTCGCCCTCGGCGAGGCTCAGCCGCCAGCGGTAATTGTGGATCACGATGGCGGCGTAGTCGGGGTTCTCGAAGGCGGCGGCCGTGCGCTCGAAGGTGGCGTCGTCGAAGTCCCACGTCGGGGACACGGTGTCCCAGACCAGCCGCGTCAGGTCGTGCCGCTTGTCCTTGTCCTCCATGGCGATCCGGCCCCGCTCCGTGGCGAAGTAGAACTGGTACCACCAGGTGTGCTCGGCCGCCGGCGCGAGCGGCCGGAGGTTCGCCTCGCGATCGGTGACGAGGTAACCGCCCACCGACACCAGGGCCTTGCAGCGCTCGGGCCACAGCGCCGCGATGATGCCGGCGGTCCGGGCTCCCCAGTCGAATCCGGCGAGCACCGCCTTCTCCAGCCCCAGCGCGTCCATCAGGGCGATGATGTCGAGGGCGACGGCCGACTGCTGCCCGTTGCGGAAGGCCCGGGGCGAGACGAAGCGCGTCGTGCCGTGGCCGCGCAGATAGGGGACGATCACCCGGTGGCCCTCTGCCGCCAGCAGAGGCGCGGCCTCGGCGAAGCTGTGGATGTCGTACGGCCAGCCGTGCAGGCAGATCACCGGCGGCCCGTGCGCCGGCCCCACCTCGGCGTAGCCGGTCTCCAGCAGACCGGCCCTGACCGTCTTGAGCGGGGGGAACGCGCTGCGCCTGCGCGGTACGGCCGCGGACGCGGCATGCGCCGGCCCCGACGCCCCTGCCAGTGCCGCGGCGACCGCGCCGCCGGCACCCAGGCCGAACGCCTTGCCGACTGTACGCCTGTTGATCACGTGAAGCCCTCCGTGCGTCTCGAAGTGCCGGACTGCGACCGGTCGTGCCGTGCAGGAGATCCCCCGCGCACCGGGGTCCCGAAGGCCGCCGGGTGCGTGCCAGTCGACTGTGGCACAGCATACGTCACCGGTCAAACAGGTGATGCATGTCAACTCTCCGCATGTCATGGGTGCTTGACCGCAACACCGTTCCGCCGTGCATGATGAAGCGTCAGCGGAATTACCCCCTCGACGAAGGAGACCTGCCGGCATGGCCGTCGTGCACCGCACCACCCTCACGCCCACCAAGGACGAACTGCTCACCGCCTGGCTGCCCACCCGGCCCTGGTACCGCTCCGGCACCGGCGCACCGCAGCTGGAAAGGGCGGGCGGCTTCCGGCTGGACGACCCGAAGGGCGAGGTCGGCATCGAGTTCATGGTGGTGACCGACACGGCCGGCGCGGAGCCGGTCACCTACCTGGTGCCGCTCTCCTACCGCGGCGCCCCGCTGGAGGGCGCGGAGGACGCACTCGTCGGGACGATGGACCACGGCGTACTGGGCAAGCGCTGGGCCTACGACGGCTGTCACGACCCGGTGCTCGTCGCCGAGCTGCTCGCCCTCGTCGAGGGCCGGGCCCGGCCGCAGGACCAGAACCTCAGCAACACCCCCGACCCCGACGTCGCCTCCGCGTACACCGGCGACGCCCCGGTCCCGGCGGACTTCGCCACCGTCACCGAGGTCCCGGACGCCACCGAACTCGCCTCCGCCGCCCACGGCGTGATCCTCCGCCTGCACCGCATCCTGCGCCCCGGCCCGGACACCCTCCCGCAGGGCGCCACCGGACACGTCACGTCCTGGTGGCGGCTCCCGGACGGCACCAACCGGGCCCGCGGCCTCTTCGCCGTCCTCGGCGCGCCCACGGAGTGACGCACGTCACCGGCGGCGATGTCACAGTCCCGGGCCCGCGCGGAGTCCGAACAGTGAACCGGCCCCCTCAGGGGGCGGCAGGCACGAGGAGGGACGCGGCATGGAAACCGTGACGGTACGACGTGTCATCGCAGCACCGATCGCCGACGTATTCGACTGGTGCGCCGTCAGCACCAACTACACCCGCACCCCGTTCGTCCTCAGGGCGCGCCTGGCCCGGCCGGGCGCGGACGCGCCCTACGGAACGGGCGCCGTCCGGCTGCACACGTGGCTGATCGGCTGGTTCCGTGAGCGGATCACCGCCTACGACCCGCCGTACACCTTCGACTACGCCGTCGAACGCAGCTTCCCGCCGGCCCGGCACGAGTTCGGCCGCATGACCTTCACCGAAGTCGACGGGGGCACGCTCGTGGTCTGGACGACCACGTCCGAGGTCCGCCTGCCCTTCTTCGGCGCGGCCGTCACGCGCCTGTTCGCCAAGCCTGTCATCTCGCACGTCTTCGGCGCGATCCTCGACGCCGCCGACGAATCCCTCACCGGCCGACGTCCTGCCGGCCGGCCAGGGCGGTAAGAGTGGCGTCGAGGCCGGCGGACCGGGACCGGTTGCAGGGGAGCCGGGCGAGGACACGGGCCATGCCGCAGGTGTCGGTGAGGGCCGAGAAGACCAGGCCGCCCGCGATCGCCCCGGACAGCAGACGCGCCTTCGGCCGACGGCGCCCGGCGAGCAGCCCGCACAGGACGAGCGAACCGGCGGCGAGGCGGACCTGGCGCTCCATGGCCCAGACGGCGCGGGCGCCCTCGGTGCGGTCGACGTCGTAACCGCACTCGGCCCACGCGGCGGTGCCGCCGGAGAGCGTGGCGGCGGCGACACCGTGCGCGGCCAGGCGCCTGCACGCCTGGGCCGAACGGTCGCCGCCTGCACAGACGACGAGGAGGCCGCCGCGCAGATCGGCGCGCTGCAGGGCGTGCACGGCCCGGTCGAGGTGGTCGAGGGGGACGTTGTGGGCCCCGGGCAGATGGCCGGAGGCGTACTCGCCAGGGGTGCGCACGTCGATGACGGTCAGCTCGTGCAGGCGGACGCGGGCCTGCTCCGGGGTGAGGACGGCACTGATGGTCACGGTCTTCCCCTTCCCCCGGCCGAGGAGTTGAACCGGTCAGGTCAGCGCATCGACGAGCATGAAGCCCGCAACGGCCAGCAGGACGACGGCGAATGCGCGCCGCAGCCGGGTGCCGGAGACCTTGGCGGACAGGCGCTTTCCGTCCCAGGCGGCCAGCACCGCCGCCCCGGTGAACGGTCCGATCACCGCCCAGTCCAGCCCGGCGGAGGCGGCGCCGCGCAGGGTCAGGGAGGCCAGCGAGTTGGTCGTGATGACCAGCAGGCTGGTCCCGACGGCGGCCTGCATCTCGAACCCCATGACGGTCACCAGCGTCGGTACGACGAGGAAGCCGCCGCCCACGCCGAGCAGCCCGGTCAGGGCGCCGAGCCCCGCCCCGGCCAGGCCGGCCCTGGCCGGCTGCACCGCCTCGGCGTCCCGTGGCAGTTCCGGGCCGGCGGGCCGCAGCATCCTGACGGCCGCGAGCGCGGCGACGGCGGCGAAGGCGCCGGTCAGCACCGGCTGCGGCAGCCGGCCCGCGGCCGCCCCGGCGGCCGCCGCCGGCACCAGCCCGGCCGCCGCGAACAACGCCCCTGCCTTCCAGCGGACGTTGCCGGCCCGGGCATGGGCGTACAGGGCGGTCGCCGAGGTGGCCGTGACGATCAGCAGGCTGGCGGTGGTGGCCGTCCCCGGCGCGAAGCCGAGCAGGTAGATCAGCGCGGGAACGGCCAGCACACTGCCGCCCCCGCCCAGCGCCCCGAGCGCCAGACCGACCACGGCACCGGCGGCCAGGGCCAGGATCAGCGCGCTCATGCCGTGAGCGGGCCGACGAGGACGAGGCCCGCCCCGGCGGCGGTGCCGAAGTCGTCGTCGACGGCGACCACTTCACGGCCGGCGGCGTCGAGCAGCGATGCGGCGATCGCCGCGCGCATGCCGGCCGAGCAGTGCACCCACACCACCCCCTCCGGGACCTCGCCGAGACGCTCGCGCAGGTGGTGGAGCGGGATGTGCACCGCCCCGTCGACGAAACCGCCGCCGCGCTCGGACGCGCGTCGCACGTCCAGCACGACCACGTCCTCACCGCGCCGCCGCGCCCCGGCGAGATCGGCGAACCGGGCACGCGGGAAGGAACGGAGACGTTCCTGCGCACGGATCCAGGTACGCGGGTCTCCCGTGGCGGCGGCCGCCGGGCGGTCGATGCCCACCCGGACCAACTCCCGCTGCGCGGCGGCTATCCGCTCCGGTGTGTCCGCGAGCAGGGTGACCGGCCTGCCCCACGGGATCAGCCAGGCCAGGTAGGTGGCGAGCCGGCCGTCGCCCTCGAAGTTGAACGATCCGGCGACATGGCCCGCGGCGAACGCCGCACGGTGGCGCAGGTCCACCACCCATTCGCCGCCGGCCAGCCGGGCCGCGATGGCGGCGGCGTCCGCAGGCCGCGGAGGGGTGAGGTCGACCGGCGCGGGGCCTGCGGCGTTCACCGGTCCCATATGCGCGTAATAGGCGGGCACATCGTCCAGCCCGGCCAGCAACTCGGCGACGAAGACGTCCACTTCCTTGGTCAGCGCATCGTTCCTGCGGCGCTCCGCACCGATCGTGGTCGCCTCCCCCCGGGCCTGCGCGCCGGAGCCGGAGCAGAAGCTGCCGAAGCCGTGCGTGGGCAGCACCTGCACGGCGTCGTCCAGCTCCCGCGCCAGGCGGCGGGCGGAGGCGTGCTGGGCGCGGGCCAGCTGCCCGGTCAGGCGCGGTTCGACCAGGTCCGGCCGCCCCACCGTGCCGATCAGCAGCGAACCGCCGGTGAACGCCACCGTGGCCCGGCCGTTCTCCTCCAGGACGTAGGAGAGATGGTGCGGGGTGTGGCCCGGGGTGGCGACCGCCCGCAGGGCCAGGCCCTCGTCCACGGGCACGGTGTCGCCGTCCGCGACCGGCACCCGCTCGAAGGCGACCGACGCCCCGGCCGGCACCGCATAGTGCGCACCGGTGAGACGCGCCAGCTCCAGGCCGCCGGAGACGTAGTCGTTGTGCACGTGGGTCTCCACCACGGCGACGAGGCGCACCCCGCGCCGGGCGGCCGCCGCGACGACCTGGTCGACGTCCCTCGGCGGATACACCGCCACCGCGGTACGGGGCCCGCCGGCCAGGTAGCTGCGGTTGCCCAGTCCTTCGAACTCCAGGGTGTCGACGAAGAACACGGCCTCGACTCCTTCCGGTTGCCTGTCTCCACAGGTGGGTGCACCCACCCTTACCGAACATATCTTCGGGGGTATGGTGTCCGGCAGTGGCACCAGGGCCTGTCCGATGGGTCAGCACAGGCCCTGGGGAAGGAGCCGGATCGTGATCCACATGACCGAGACCCTGGCCGTTCAGACCGTCGAGGGCTTCCTCGACCCCGACGAGACCGCCCGGCTCACCGCGATGCTGGACGAACACCTGCTGGCCACCGGCTGGGCACCGGCGCGCCCCAGCGAGGGCATCACCCCGCCCGAGGACGTCCAGGCGCTCCTGGAGAAGGCGATGAAGCGGGCCCTGCCCGCCGTCCGCCGGGTCTTTCCGTCGGCGGCCCGGGTCGCGCCGTGGCTGTACCACGACCTCAAACCGGGCGACAAGATCCGTCCGCACGTCCACGGGGTGGGGGACCCGGAAGCACGCCCGCAGATGATCGCGCGTGTGGCGTTCAACCTCCAGGACGCGGACAGCGGAGGCGAGTTCTACCTCGACACCTGTTCCTCCGACGCCGTGTGGTCCGACCGCACCGCGGGACCGGAGAGCGGGTTCGCGCCGGAGGCGCGCTTCGTGCACGAGATCACGGCGCGTACGGGACCGGTCGACCTCAATGACATTCCGCGGACGCGGTGGATCTGCATGCCGCCCGCCGGCACCACCGTCGTCTACGGCAGCCAGCTCGTCCACGGGGTGCGGCCCGTCCTTGCGGGACGGGTCCGCAAGCTCATCACCAATCTGCTGGCGGAGAGTTGAGCAGGGTCTTCAAGGCGGACAGCCCGCGATTGAGCTGGGCGACGGCCGCGTCGGGACTGCCGAGGAGGGTCCCCGACGGCAGTCTGCGCAGCCATGCGCGGGCTTCTTCCGCCGCGTCCTCGCCGAAGCCGAGCACGGCACGGTAGTACCCGCCGACGTACGGGCCCTGGTTGGCCGGGTTCCCGGTGAAGGGCTGCAGGGTCGTTCCCGGGGGAGCGGGCGGAAGCATCGTGCCGTTCTCCACCGGAAGTTCGAGCGCGATCCGCTCGGGCCGGGGCGATGGGAGGGGCCGGCCGAATACGGCTGCGACATGGGCGACATGCGGATCGCACCGCGTCGCTACCCAGCTCATGTTGGACACGCCGCCGAAGCGGCCGTTCACTTCGAGGAGGCGCAGCTGTCCGTCGCGGTCCACGGCGAGGTCGATCTGCCAGGGGCCCTCCGGCCCGGACGCGGCCACGATGTCCCGGACCGTGGCGGCGAGTTGCGTCATCGCCCGACGGGGAAGGAGCGCCGGTGCCACGCGCATGCGCCGCCCCGGCGCGCAGTCGCCGTCCAGCGTGTCGAGCGAGGCGACGGGCCAGATGAGAGTCCTGCGCGAGGGGAGCGTGAGGAGCTCGACCGCGAATTCCTCTCCCTCGACGGCCTGTTGGACGAGGGCGGGGTACACCACCTCACGGCAGACCCCGTCGAGAGCCCCCTCGGCGGACACATGGTGCCGTCCGGCGTGGAACTCGCTGCGGGCCTCCTTGACCAGCACCGGGAGGCCGAGCGCGGCGACGGCGGCCCGCAGCGCACCCGGATCGTCGCAGATCGTCCCGCGGGGGACGGGCCAGTGCCGCGCCTCCGCGGTCCGGTGGAATGCCACCTTGTCGCTGGCCAGCACGGCGAACTCCTCCGAGTGCACCGGCACCTTGCGGCCCGCCGCCCGTCGGCGGGCCCCGACGCGGGCGTAGACGGGAAGCATCTGCTCCTGACCGAGCCGGCCCATGTTGGGGATCGCGACATCGGCGCCGCAGTCGTCGAGGAGCGTCTCGAGACCCTGCTCGGTGAGGCGGTCCGGGAGTCTCCCGCAGGTGACGTCCGGCCCCAGGAACGAGGCCAGGTCGGCGAACCCCAGGACGACGACATCGGCGCCCGCTCGCCGCAGCGGTGGAACCAGTCGGTCCGCACGGAACTCGCCCAGGACTACGACCCGCATTCCGTACCCCTTCCGCCTCGGTCCTCGCCGGCCCAGCGTGCCAGGGTCCGGCGCCGGTCCGCCCGGAGGACGCCCCCGTCCGTGGTCCGTGCCGCCCACGCGATGTGACCGTCAGGGCGGATCAGGACCTCGCTCACCCCGGCGAGGGCGGGGTGCTCCTCGTACGCGGCGGCGGTCACCGCACGGACCCTGGGGTGCACGGGAGCCGGTGCGCTGCGGGCGGTGCGGGGGAGGTGCAGCAGGACGAAGCGGCCGTCGTGCAGAAGCTCGTACACGCGCGTCGCTTCCAGGCCCGTGGCGGTCAGCCCGGCGTCCGGCATGCGCTGCCCGGTCAGCGGATCGGCCTCCGGATCGGCGGACGGATAGACGGTGTCGAGGGCGGAGATCCGTCCGGCGAGGTACCGGTTGACGTCCTGCAGGCCCAGCAGCGTGTCCATCAGTTCGCACAGGAGGGTCGCCGATTCCCGGTACCGCTCGACCAGGGGCAGCTCCACCAGCAGGGTCTGGGCCCTGGTGAGCGTGGTGACGGACCGGCCGGCCGGGTGGCGCTCGTCGTGGTAGGAGTCAAGCAGCCCCGGCGGTGCCCAGCCCCGGACGGCGGCCGCGAGCTTCCAGCCGAGGTTCATCGCGTCCTGCAGCCCGGTGTTGAGCCCCTGGGCGCCGACGGGAAAGTGGACGTGCGCGGCGTCGCCCGCCACCAGCACCCGGCCGCACCGGTAACGGTCCGCGAGACGCGTGGCGTTGCCGAACCGGGACAGCCACCGCGGCCGGCCGATACCGCAGTCGGTGCCGCAGACCCGGACCAGCGAGGCCCGGAACTCCTCGGGCGTCACGGGCACGGTGGAGGGCACCCTGATCCGCAGCGGGTCCATGATCACGAACCGGGTCAGGCCGTGCTCCAGCCGTGCCACGAGCACGCCGTGCTGCCGGGCCCGGCCGATCCCGGCGTGGTCCGCGACGGCGAAGTCGCCCACCACCGCGGTCATCGACTCGTCCGTGCCCGGAAAGCCGATGCCGGCCGCCTGCCGCACGAGGCTCCGCCCGCCGTCGCACCCGACCGCGTACCCGGCACGGACGGTGACCGGGCCGCCGGGGCCGCGCAGGTCCACCTCGACGCCGGAAGCGTCCTGCCGCAGGGCCACGGCCTCGTATCCGCGGTGGACGGACACGCCCAGTTCCGCGGCCCGTTCCTCCAGCAGGGTCTCGGTACGGGCCTGGGACAGCAGCAGGGCGTACGGGTGCCGGGTGTCCAGCCCGGCGAAGTCGAGACGCGTGCCGAGGGAGGCGGCGAACTGCCAGCCGGGCACCGTCCGGCCGGCGGCCAGGAAGCGGCCGGCCAGGCCGCGTTGGTCCATCAGCTCCATGCTGCGCGGGTGCAGGTTCAGGGCCCGGGAGTCGCGGTGGGGCGCAGGGCGTTTCTCGACGACCTGCGTGCGTATGCCGGCCAGCGCCAGTTCGCAGGCGAGCAGCAGACCGGTCGGGCCGGCGCCGACGACGACCACCTCGGGGTGCACGCCGGGCGGCGGGCAGGGAGCGATGCTCGGCAGAGTCATGGCCGCATCCTGCCCGCGAGGGAACGCAGGCGACCCCCGTCTCTGGCGGCGGACCGGTGCCGGTGCTCCACTGCGACCATGCCCCCTGTGCCCCCGGCTCCCTGGCTGCTCGCCACCCCGCGCGCCGTCCTGTACGCCGAGCATCTGTGGCCGCTGCCCGCCGCCGCCCGACCCCGGACCGGACCCGGGCAGTTCGCCCGCCTCGCGCGCACGGCGGACGATGTGCTCCGCCACGCGCCCGCCGGCTGTGTCCTCGTCGGGGCCCTCCCGTTCGACGAACGCACGGCGGCGGTAGTGGCGTTGGCGCACCTGAGACGCAGACCGCGCCCTCCGGCGAGCTGTTGTGCGCCTTGTCCTGCCGCCGCGGGGCTCCCGGGCGACCCCGGATACCTCGGAGCGGTCAGTGCGGCGATCGACCGGTGCCGGGACCGTACCGTGCAGAAGGTCGTCCTGGCGCGCAGCCTGCTGGTTCCCGGCCCCACCCCGGACGACGCCCCCGCCCTGGTCGGCCGCCTGCTGCGGCAGCAGCCCGACGCGTACGTCTTCTGCGTCGACCTGGCACCGGCCGGGGTGCTGATCGGGGCCTCACCCGAGCTCCTGCTCTCCCGCACCGGGGACCGGCTGCTCCTCAACCCCCTGGCCGGCAGCGCTCCGCGCCACGCCGACCCGGACCGGGACGCCGCAGCCGCACGCGCCCTGCTCGGCTCGCCGAAGGACCGGGGCGAACACGGCATCGTCGTCACGGAGCTCCGACGTCAACTCGGTCCTTTGTGCGTGGAATTGGATATACCGGCCCGGCCCTCGCTCAAGGCCACCGGCCAGTTGTGGCACCTGTCCACGACGATCCGCGCCCGGCTCCGCCGGCCCGCCCCCAGCGCCCTCGGCCTCGCCGCCCTCCTGCACCCCACCCCTGCGGTGTGCGGAGCGCCGCGCAACGCCGCCCGGCGCCTCATCGAGGCGCTGGAAGCCGGGCCGCGGCGCTACTACACCGGCCTGGTGGGGTGGACGGACCGGCACGGGGACGGGCAATGGGTCATCGCCCTGCGCTGCGGGGAGCTCTCGCCGCAGGGACTCCTCCTGCACGCCGGGGCGGGCATCCTTGCCGCATCGGACCCCGAGGCCGAACTCGCCGAGACGGATGCCAAACTCGCCACGTTGCTGGGGGCGCTGGCGCCGATCTGAGGCTTGTCCGGTGGATCGGTGCGGGGGCCTCGTTCCTCCACGGACAAGTCCTGGCGCGATCCCCGAAACCGGGTGACCCGCTCCTGGCTCCCTGGCGCCCTGTCGGCCCGCAGGCTCGGAAACACGGCTGTGACCTGCAGAATCGGGGAATTGCAACGGGAGTACCAGGGCCAATGGCGGTGGCGGTCCTGGTCTTGCGGAGGATGCGCGGTGCGGAGTCGGAGGCCTAACGTGCGGTATGTCCCCAGATGTCGCATCAAGCAGGCACATATAGCACTGCATCGCACCCGAAGGATGGCCGTATGCACCTCGTCGAACCAGTCTCGCAACCGTCGGGCCTCGCCTTCTGCTCCGGATACGCCCTGGACGCGGGAGCCCAGCTGGTCTTCCTCAGCCTGATCACGCCGGAACGGCACGGCCGGGTGGCGGTGTCGAGCCACGGCCAGATGCATGCTTGCCTCGACAACCTCGACGCCGCAATGGATTTGGTGGACGACGGTGCCGCTCCGGTGAAACTCAACTACTTTGCGACCGAGGGCCGCGAGATCGCCGTGGCGGGACAGGCATGGGACGAACGCTACGGTCGGCAGCTGGCCGCAGCCTGGCTCGAAGGACCCGCAACTCCCGTGTACGGGGCCCGGATCACCATGGACCTGTGGGCAGTGGCGCCTCCCGCTGCCGCGCCGCAGGGACTGCGCCGGGTATGGGGCGACGGACCGGTGCCGGTGGCGACCGTGGCCGACAGCGCGGTGACCCTGCACACCTTCACCGTCTCCGCCGAGAGCCCGGGCCACGAGGACGGCGCGGTCCAGGACATGACGCAGTGCCTGGACGAACTCGACCGCCGCCTCTCGGCCCTGCTCACCTCGCCGGCCGGCCTGGCGAAGCTGGTCGTGTACGTGCGCGACGCACGGTCCTGGCCGGCCCTGCGCGACCTCGTGATCGCCCGCTACGGCCGGGACTGCCCCGCGCTCAGCCCGGTCGTGGTGGCCAAGACAAGCCATCCCGAACGCTGGGTGGAGCTCGCGGCGTGGGTCGCGACGGACCACGGCGTCCGACCGGGCCCGGAGCTGAATGCGGGGACGGTCGACCTGCGGGGGCGGATCCTGGCTTCGGCCGGCACCGGCTCGATCCCGATCTTCATCGGCGGTACGGCCGAGGAGATGTACGCCGGCTATGCACCTCCGTCCACCATCGAGGAGCACACGCACATCTCCCTGCGCAATCAGATCGCCATCCTCGAGGCGGCCGGAACCTCCCTCGATCACGTCTTCAAGTCGACGTGGTACCTGTCCGACCTGCGGGAACGCGCCGGCGTCGAAGCCGTCGCCCGCGAGTACTTCGGCCGCGACCTGCCCGCCCCCACCTTCGTGGAGATCTCCCGCTTCGCCCCGGTGGGTGCCAGGCTGGAGCCGGACCTGTGGGCTCGCATCCCCGACTGAACGGGCCACGGTTGGGTGCTCGCAGCGGCCGTGATGCGGGTGGCGCAGACCCCGTGGGCCTTGCGCTCGGGGGCCCGGCCGTGTCGGCGGCGGGGGCGGCGCTCTGCTGCAGTGCGGTGCGGTGGGGTTCGAGCGGGGCGGTGATCCGGAGCGAGTGGCCTTGGCCGCGGCGGATGGTCCGTCCGGAGGCGAGCGCCTGGCGGACGGTCTCGTCGCCGATGGTGGCGAGGTGGTCGGCGAGCCCGCCGCTGCGGTCCATGCCCCGGTGTGGGCCGGCCGGGTGGCTCTGTCGATATCTGTCCGTGCTCGGCCCGGTGGAACGGCTGGACGGGGGCTCGAGGTGGTGCGCTGGAGGTGTCCAGAGAGAGCTTCCTTCGGAATTCGGATCGGACGGTGTGGCGTATGCCCACGGACCTCCTTGCCAAGCCCCTGACCGGCCGCGTGGCGGTGGTCACCGGCGCCTCCAGCGGTATCGGTGAGGCCTCGGCCGAGCACTTGGCGCGCCTGGGTGCCCGGGTCGCCGTGCTGGCCCGGCGCGCGGATCGACTGGACGGGCTGGTCGCCCGGATCGAGCGCGGCGGCGGCACCGCTCTGGCGCTGGCCGTCGATGTGACCGATGCCGCGGCGGTACGCGCGGCCGCCGGCCGGGTGGCGGCCGAACTGGGCACCGCCGACCTGGTGTTCAACAACGCGGGGGTCGGGCTGCCCGCCCCGATCGAGGCGGCCGTCGATCAGTGGCAGCGGGAGATCGATGTCAACATCACCGGGCTGATGAACGTCATCGGGGCGTTCACCCCGCAGTTGGTGAAGGCCGCCGCCGAGGGCGCGGTGGCCGATCTGATCAACACCTCCTCGATCGCGGCGCAGAACATCTACCCCCACTTCGCCGTCTACTCCGCCACCAAGGCGTACGTGAGCCACCTCTCACGTCATCTGCGGGCGGAGCTGGGCGCGAAGAAGGTACGGGTGTCGGCGCTGGAGCCGGGCATCGTCGACACCGAGATTCAGAGCCATGTGACGGACGAGGCGGCGCTGCAGTGGCTGGCGAGCACCAAGGAGACGATGGAGTACCTCACGCCGCAGGACATCGCCGAGACCATCGGTTTCCTGGCCGCGCTGCCGGCGCGGGTGAACCTCCAGCAGGTCACGATCATGCCTACCGGGCAGCCCAGCTGACCCGCTGAGCGGGGAGATCACGGGGCCCGGGCCGGCAGCGGTCCGGGCCCCGGGTATGGGGATGCCGTCAACGATCCCGTCAGGAGCCCCAGATGGGCCGACGGCTACTCGGCGGCCGTGATGCGGGTGGCGTAGACCCGAGGCCCCCAGAGCCATGATCAATCTCAGCGCCAACCACGGTTCCGTTGATCCCCGAGGTCGAACTCCTGTGCCGCGCACGTCACTTCGCCGCCACATCGTCGCGCGGCGGTCGATGGTCTGGTGTTCGGATCGAATCGAAAGTGTGATTTGACTGTCGGTCACGGAATTTCGGCACAGCCCCGTGCGACTCTCCTCCCGCAGGAGCACAGACAACCCCAAGGGGGGCCCATTGAATGTGGAGATAACCCGCGGCAGGCCGCTCGCCCGGCTGCTGGCCGTGCTGCTCGCACTGACGCTCGGACTGGGAGCCGGCCTCGCCGCCCCCAGCCACGCCAGGGCCGACACGGCCGACGGCCGCATCACCAACGCGACGATGACCGTCACGCACGCCGGCCCTGAGCAGGCGCAGGATTACGTCAGGTTCATCCGGGAGGTGCAGGACCGGGCCGGCCACTACTGGGCCAGTCGAATCCAGGAGACGCAGCACAACAGAGCCGCGCTGCTGCGTGCCGACATCGACTACGCAGGGCAGCGGCTGCAGCTGTGGATCACACCCGACAACATGTACCTGCGCGGCTTCACCAACGCCGTCGGCGAGACCTTCGCCTTCAACGATTATCCGCTCGAAGCGGAGATGCAGGCGTTCGTGAACCGCCACTCCCCGGACGTCGGCCTGCTGCCGAGGGGGCGTTTCAGGACGCTCCCGTACGCATCCACCTACGGCGCAATCGCCCATGCCGCCGGGCGTAATCGGGAGGACACTCCGCTGACCCACCAGAACCTGGTGGGCTCGACGGTCAACCTGCTGGAGCCGAGAAACCCCGACGCGAACACCGCCAGGGCGCTCCTCTTCTTCATCCAGTTCGTCCCGGAGGCCGCACGCTTCCGCCTCGTGGCGGAAGACATCGGCCGGGACATCGTGGGCGACAACACGGCCTCGCACCGCTCGTTCGCCGTCCGGAAGACGCCCTCAGACCCAGCGCCGTTGCCGCTAGACCAGCGTGTCGATGTGCCCGCTGCACGCCGCCCGGATCACCCGGAGGCGCGAGAGCGCGACGCGGTGCTTCACGGCATCGAACTCCGGCGCGTCGACCGCGGCCATGACGGCCGTTTCGAGACTCCTTATCGCCGGACCCGGCAGGACGAACGTACCCTGGAGATGGAATCCCGTCTCTATCCGGTTGCGCAGAACCACGTGCAGCGTGTCCCAGGACCGGCGCGCGCCCGGCCGCAGGCTGCGTCTCTCGTCCGGCCCCGCGGCATCCCGGATCTCCTCCAGCGAGCGGATCACGTCCTGGGCGCGCCGGTGGAGTTCGGTCGACAGCTTCCGCACCCGGGCGAAGATCTTCAGTGAGGCCGCCGTTCCGGCCACCAGCAGCGTCGTGCTGGCGGCGAACATGGAGGGCCGGTACGTATGGGCCGTGTGGCTGCTGGATGTCAGCAGGAGCAGCCCGCCCAGTCCGCACCACAGGGCGAAGACCCGCGCACCGGCCGCCCGTACCAGTCGGCCCCGCAGGCGGTGCAGCGGGAAGTCGGTCGGCTCCGCCAGCCCGGCACCGGAGAAGTTGAACGCCCAGACGCCGAACAGGGAGAAGGCCGCCAGCGTCTGGTCGGTGGTGCCCGCGCACAGCACCGCGACCGTCGCCACGACGGCGAAGAGCACGCCGACCACGACGACCGGAAGAGAAGTGAGGCGCCAGCGCCACGCGGCGGGCAGTGCTGCCAACCAAGGGCGGGTCAAGAGTTGCTGCCGCATGGTCAAAAACCGCAGGCGTTCGAGCAGAAGAGTCATTCGGATCCGGTCCTTCCTTACCGGACCGGATTCCTACCAGATCGGACCGTCATCGCGGCAACGCCCCTTCGTTGCCGTCGGGGCTGGACAGGGGGCGGGTCGGGCGGGGACCATCTGTCGGTCGCGCATGGCTACATGGGCTCTGATCTGGGCAAAGTTGTCATGTAGCGTTCACGTCGCGTTCACCCCGCCATCGGAGAGTACGGAGCACTCACATGTCAGCTTCCCCACGCCGCCGTTGGCCGGCAGCCGGGACGTTCAGAGTGGCTGCGGCGGCCGCCGCAGCCGCAGCGCTGGCCTTCGCCGGTCCCGGAGCGTCGCCCGCGTCCGCACACGACACGCACGCGAACGGCCCGAAGAAGCCGGGCCATGTGTGGACGATCATCCTGGAGAACAAGTCCTACGAGGCCGCGTTCACCGGACTGAACCAGAACAGCTACCTGTGGAAGACCCTGCCCAGCTACGGGGAATTGCTGCGGCAGTACTACGGCACCGGCCACTACAGCCTCGACAACTACATCAGTGCCGTCTCCGGCCAGTCCCCGGCCCCCGACAACATGGACGACTGCCCGCAGTACAAGGACGTCACCCCGGGCACGCCGGCCGCCGACGGGCAGACCCTCGCCTCGCACGGATGCGTCTACCCGCAGCGGGTCAAGACCCTGTTCAACCAGCTCGACGACCACCGCATCCCGTGGAAGGTCTACGCCCAGGACATGGGCAACGACGACAAGCGCGAAATGCCCTACCAGTGCGGCATTCCCGGCAACCCGGCCGGATCCGGCGTGCCCGACCCCGGCGGCGCCACGCCGAAGGACCAGTACGTGGCCAAGCACAACCCGGCCGTCTGGTTCCACTCGGTGATCGACAACCCGAAGGACTGCGCCCGCGTCGCCCCGCTGGACGGCAGGCCCGCGCAGGCCGGGCACCGGGCCGTGAGCGGACTGGCGCAGGACCTGAAGAAGGAGTCCACCACTCCGCGCTTCAACTGGATCACGCCCAACAACTGTTCCGACGCCCACGACGCCACGTGCAAGGGCGACAACCTCTCCGGCGACCCGAAGAGCCACCAGGGCGGCCTGTACGCCGCGGACAAGTTCCTGGAGAAGGTCGTCCCGCAGATCATGTCCTCGCCGGCCTTCCAGCGCGACGGCATGATCCAGATCATCTTCGACGAGGCGGTCCCGCCCTACAAGATGTACGGCGACTCCATCGGCGACTACACCGGCAACAGCGACCCCAAGCTCAACGTGCCCACCGACACCGCCCAGTCGATCGTGGCCTGCTGCAACGAGCTGCCCGGTCCCAACACCGCCCAGCCCGGTCACCAGCTGTACGGTCAGGACACCACGCCCGGCGGCGGCATCACCGGCTCGGTCGTCATCTCCCGCTTCGTCAAGCCCGGTTCGATCAGCGACCAGCCGTACAACCACTACAGCTGGCTGCGCAGCATGGAGGATCTCTTCGGCATCCGCCACGGCGGCACCGACGGGCACGGACACCTCGGCTACGCCGCGGCCGACGGGCTGCGGCCCTTCGGCGCCGACGTCTACAACAACCCTTCCGGCCGCGCCCTGCCGCCCGCACTCTCGGGCAGCATCGTCTACCCGGCCGTCGCGAGGGCCGGCGAACCGGAGCACCCGATCGTGAACCCGTCCCCGGCCGGGAGCACTCCGAAGCGATGAACACCCCGCGCTGCACGGCGCCGAGCCGGGCGGGCCTCGGCCTGCCCGGCCTCCGCCGCCTCACCCGTACGATCGGCCGTCTCGCGCTGGCGGCGGCCGTCCTCACCGCCGCGACCGGCTGCGGCGGCGGTCACGCCTCGTCCTCCCGGACCGCCGACGACGGCTCCCGCACCGTCCGCGACCTGGGCGCCGTCCCGATCCCCTCGCCGCCGACCGCCCAGGCCACGCCCACCGCCGGCGAGAAGCACCTGCAACTGGTCGCCGTGGGATCACCCGTCCGTGCCGAACTCCCCGAAGCCACCGCGGTGGTCCGCGCGTCCGGCCCCACGGAGGACCTCCCCACCCCCATCCCCGGCAGCAGGCCCCCCGAGCGCGTCACCGGCACCCTCACCGTCACGCTTGACCAGGCCACGGCACCGCTCACCGTCCAGGCCGGGGACTTCAGTTCGCGCGACGAGGACGGCAGGGACATCGCCCTGACCCCGGCCGGAGCAGGGACCGTCACCGCCGCCCCCGGGCACCCGGCCACCCTCGCGCTCAACGGCACCTTCGAAGCGGGCTCCGCGCAGTTGACCTGGCGGCACGACGGAAAGACCGTGGCCGTCTGGGACTTCAGCATCGAACTCGACTGAGGACTCGGCTGAGGACCCGACCGGGAACCCGGCCTACGAGGCCGGGGCGGCGGCGTTCCCGGCGGGCGGGACGACCATGACCGGGCAGGTGCAGTGGCGCAGGCAGTAGCGGCTCACCGAGCCCTTTATGAGGCGGTGCAGCACACCGTGCGTGCCGCCGCCCACGACGAGGAGGTCCCCGTCGTCGCCGGACGCCTGCACCAGCAGCTGCGCGGGCTCGCCGAACGCGGTGATCGGGGAGAACCGCACGTCGGCGGGGAGGCCGCCGAGGGCGCGCTCGCAGGCGCTGATGAGCTGCCGGTACGCCGCACGGTCCAGCTCCCCGGCCGTCCGCTCGTCCGGCGGCCAGAGCATGTCGACGTAGTCGCCCATGGGGGACGAGTAGGCGATCACCGGCTGGAGCGTGGCGTTGTGGCGCAGCGCCTCCTCCGCGGCCTTCCGCAGTGCGGCGAGACTGTTCTCCGATCCGTCGACCCCGACGACGACGCGGCGTACCTTGCAGCTCATTTCTCCTCCGTTTCCGCCCGCCGGCCGTATTGCGGCGCGTGAATTCCTTGCGCATCACGCATTTCGTCCGTACGGCGCGGGCCGAATTCCGTGGTTCCAGCCTGCGGGACGTGCCGGGTGCGGAGCATCGGCCGATCGGTCATCGGGGCGGGGGATGCTTCCGTCCATCGGCCGGGGGACGGGGCCATAGGCCACGCCTATTCCACTGTCGAGGAATTCTTCTTGACCTGCCCTGCGGATCGGGATTGTCTTTCGGCAGCGGAAGGGCGAAGTCCGCCGGTTCCGCAGTTCATTCCTCTCGCACTCCGAAAGATCACGGGTGATCAACGTGTCGAAATTCCGGAAGACGCACGGCAGGAGAATCCTTCTCGTGGGGGCGGCCGTGGCCGTCTCGGCCGGTGCCACCGCACTGCCCGCCGCAGCGGCCGACAAGCCGACCATCGGCCAGCTCATGGCGGACTGCGCCAGCGGCACGGGCAACTGCACCTTCAACGACCCCCAGGTGAAGAAGGCCTACCTCGGCGCCTACCACCAGGTCTCCGACACCCTCTACAACTGCAGCACCTCGGATGCCACACAAGGCCTGAGCTGGTCGGACTCCGTGGGGTCGACCGACACGGCCGAGTTCTCCATCACCAGCGGCGGAAAGATCGCGGGAATCGTCGACCTGAGCGTCACCGCGAAGTACGGGCACACCTGGAAGACCGAGCACAGCGACGGCGGCAGCATGGGGATGACGGTCAAGCCCGGCGAGGTCGGCTGGATATCCCGGGCCCAGGTGATGCACCAGGTCTCGGGCATGTGGCAGACCCACTACGACAACCCGCACTGGGGCCACTACTACTGGTACTGGAAGGACACCATCAACAGCCCCGCGCCGAACGACACCGACGGGGTCAAGAGCGCCGTCGTCATCAAGTCGCGCCCCATGACCGCCGACGAGAAGGCGTCCTGCGGCGCCCGCAACGCGCGTGTCTTCACCTCGACCAAGAAGGTGGAGGTTCCCCCGCCGGCGCAGCACGGTCCCGCGGCGGGCTCCGGCGGGTCCGCTCCGCGACCGGGCGACGACAAGACGCCACCGCCCGCGGTCGAGGAGAAGAAGGACAAGGACAAGGGAGCCGGCGCGTAACCGCCGCGGAGGGCTGTGGGCGTCCTCCGATCGGAGCCGGGGGCGGCCGACCGGAGGAACGCCGCCAGGGCCGCACCGTCGTCCCCGCGGCCGAAGCTGGAATCCGCGGGGCCCGGCCAGTCTGGCATGACGCACTCTTTTGTCCCGTCTCCAAGGAGTGGCTCATGAACAGGACTTGGCGTGCAGCCCACCCGCACCAGGGGCGGGCACGGTGCCCGGCGGATGCGGCCCTGGCCCTGCCCTGGCTGCTGATGGCCGCCATCGTGGTCGTCGACGTCCTGCTGCCGGTCTGGATGATCCTCTCGCCCGCGTTGGCGGCGGTGCCCGCCCTGGCAGCGGCCGTGGGGCGCCGCTCCGGATACCCGCTGCAGGTCGGCGCCGTCACCCTGGCCGCCAGCTTCATCAACGCCTGCCGCAACCACGACGTCCTGGCCGACACCCACGTGGCCACCCTGATCGGCATCACCCTGACCAGCTTCATCGGCTGGGCCATCGCGCTCTCCCGGACGCGCCGGCAGACCGAACTGGCGCAGGTCCGCTCGACGGCCGACGTGGCCCAGCGCGTTCTGCTGCGTCCGGTGCCCGCACGCCTCGGCCCCGTGAGCATCGCCGTCGACTACACGGCGGCGGCCGCGAACGCGCGCATCGGCGGCGACCTCTACGACGTGCGCATGACCCGGTGGGGGCTGCGCGCGCTGATCGGGGACGTACGGGGCAAGGGGCTGCCCGCGGTGGCCACGGCGGCCGCCGTGCTCGGGGCGTTCCGCGAAGCGGCCCACGACGAGCGGCAGTTGACCGGTGTCGTGCACCGCATCGCCGTCGCGCTCGACCGCGATCTGCCCGCCGGGACCGAGGAGTTCGTCACCCTGGCCGTGATCGGCCTCACCGGGACGCCCCGGGCCGGCGTCTCCTGCGCCGAGGTCGTCAACTGCGGACATCCCGCACCGCTCCTGCTGCGGCCCGGCCGTGCCCCGCTGGCCCTCGCACCGCCCGAGACGGTCCCGCCGCTGGGCGTGCTCCGGCCCGAGGACGTCCGTCCTCCACTGTTGCGGCACCTCGTGCGGGAGGGAGACGGCCTGCTGCTCTACACGGACGGCATCACCGAAGCACGTGACGCCGAAGGGGAGTTCTACCCCCTGGCCCGGCGCCTGGCGGCACTGGACACCGGTACGGGCGGGCCCGCGGACGTCCTGGAGCGTCTGCGCGCGGACGTGCGCGCCTACGCCGGGCACGCGCCGGACGACGATGCGGCCGCACTGTTCCTGCGTTACGACGGCGGGTGAGCGGCCGGGGCGGCGCCGTGCTCCCGCTGCAGGTTACCGTCGCAGGAGCGCCACTTGTGCCCGGGGGAGTCGGGCCAGGACCGCGGGCTGCACCTGAAGGGTGCGGTCCGCGGTTCCGGCACCGCAGAAGACCGGCTGTCCCGATGCCATGACGGCGGTGTCGATCAGGCACGGCACGCCGGGGCGGTGGCTGACCGGCGGGATGCCTCCCGGGACCAGGCCTTCCGTGCCGAGCAGATCGGGGCCGGCGACGCACAGCCGTGAGCGGCTGGTGCCGACGGCGGCCGCGACGCGGGCGAAGTCGAGGCGGTCCTGCGCGCGCAGCACCACCAGGAGCAGCGGGACCTCCGGGACGCTGAAGGCGAGTGTCTTGACCGCCTGTGACCAGGGGAAGGGCAGCGCCTGGCGCTCGGCGACACTGTGCGCGGGGACGTGCTCGTGGACGGTGTACGCGCCGCCGTCCGCGTCGAGCACGGCTTGCCAGGATGCTTCACGGAAACTCATGGGGGAAGGCTGAAGGAGCCGGAGAGGCCCGATCAACTGATTGTGAAATCCTGCAATCGTGATCACGATGCGCTTCGCCGAGACGGCCGAGGAGGACCTCGCCTTCTCCGTCTCCCCTCTGCTCGAAGCCGTCCACTCCTGGCACGTCCTCACCGACCCCGGACACCACGCCCTGCACGTCCCTTGGGTGCGCCGGTGCCGCCGGCTGCCCGCCACGCTGCGCCGGCACCTGCGCGAGCACGGTTTCGTGGTGGCCGACTACATCCCGGCCTTCTTCGAGAGCCGGGCGAACGATCACGATGCGGACTTCGCCGGGCAGCTCGCCGCCGTGCGCGCGCTGCCGCCCGCGCAGCTGGCCGCCGAACTCGCCCGGACCCTCGTCGACACCACCCGCTACCACGGGCACGAACTGGTCGAGAACGCCGCCACCCGGGACGCGGCCATCGCCGATCTCCACAAGGCCGACCCCGCCCGGGCCGCACGACTGAGCGACATCCTCACCGACCCCCTCCCCACCCTGGAGGGCGCGCTCACCGCGCTGGAGGACTACTGGAGTGCCGCCTTCGCCCACGAATGGGACCGCGTCGAACCCACCCTGCACGAGGCGATCACCCACGCGGGACAACGCATCGCCCACCAGGGCGTCTTCCCGATGCTCCGCACCCTCGTACCGCAGATCCGCATCGACCCCGCACACCGCACACTGCGCCTGGACCGCCCGCACCACCACGACATCACCGTCACCTCGGCACGCCCGGTCACCTTCACCGCCAGCCACTACGTGTGGCCCCACGTGCGCGTCACCTGCGATGCCCCCTGGCCCCTCCGGGTCACCTACCCCGCGCTGCCCCTCGCGCCCGCGTCCGCACCCCGCCCCGCGAGCCGGACGGAGATCCTCACCGCGCTCCAGGCCCTGGCTGCCGCTCCACGCCTTGAGATCGTCAACTGCCTCGCCGCACAGAGCCGCAGCACCCGGGAACTCGCCACTCTCCTCGGTCTGTCGGAGCCGGCCGTCTCCCGTCATCTGCAGCAACTGACCCGGGCGGGACTGACCACCGCCCGGCGCGAGGGCTACTACGTCCTCTACTCCCTCGACCCCACCCGCCTCGACCGGATCGCCGCAGCACTCACCGGACTCACCACCCGGGACTGACGCTCCGCCTACCCGTCGTCCTCCACGGCCCACAGCCAGCGGCTGGCCAGTACCGCGAGGGTCCCCCCGGCCAGGACCATCGCCGCCCTGACCACCGCCGCCCACCAGGGCAGGGGCCGGCCGTAGTCGCTGAGCAGGAGGAGCAGGACGGGCGAAGCCAGCGACCAGTAGGCGTAGTTGGCCGGCCGGAACGTGTAGGCCACCGCGCCGGAGACGCCGACGATGACGGCGACGGCCGCCGGACTCGGGCGGCAGAGCAGCAGCGCGGCCGCCACCACTCCGCCCAGCGCGTTGCCGACCAGCCGTTTGAGGGCCTTCGTGCGGGTCTCCCCGTGCGTGGGCCGGAGGCTGAGCAGGAGCGAGGTGACCAGCCAGTGGCCCTGGCCCCACAGCGAACCCTCCCAGCCGGTGGCCGCCGTGGCCGCGCCGGTCAGGAGACCGGTACGGCCCGCGTGCCGGAGCGCGGCGCCGGAGGGATGCGGGCGCTGCTGCCGGTCCTCCGCCGCCCTCCGCGGGCGCGGCAGCAGCAGGAGAGCCGTCCAGGCGCAGGCCGCCGCCTCGGTGACCCCCGGCCACGGCAGCGGGCTCCCGCCGTCGCCGGTGATGCCGAGGAGCAGGACGGCCAGCGCCGCCGTCGTCCCCACCCGGGGCAGCAGCGCCCCGGCGAAGGCGGCCACGGCCACACCGGGAGCGAGCGCCGCCACGGACCGGCCCGCCAGGGCCACGTAGACCCCGGCCGCCGTCGTCCACAGGCCACGGGCGGCCAGATGCCGTGCCCGCTCGGCGGTCCCGGCCCCCGGCGGCAGCGGCATGGCCATGAGCACCGCGCACAGCGCAGCCGTGGCACCGATGTCGGACCGGCCGGTGCGGATGCCGAACGCCAGGGGACCGGCCAGCGCCACGCCCGCGGCGATGCCGTCGGCGTATGCGGGCCTCCCCTCAGGGCGCAGGAGCGCGGCGAACGCGCCCGCGCAGCGGCCGGTCATCCGCCGTAGGCGGCGCCTGCACAGAGTCACGGCCACGGTGCGACAGTACCCGGCGTACAGGCCGACTCGTCCGTCGGTCGACTGAAGCAGGGCCCTCTGACCAGCAAATTTGCAGGTCAGAGGGTCTTTTGCTTCCTCGGGGCCGCGTAGCCGCTTGCTGACTCTTCGTGTCTATTGCGGCCTGTTTCTCGGTGCTGTGTGGCGATTGTGCGGCGGCGAGAAGGGGCTCCGCGGGCACCTCGACCTGGCAGATCTACGGTTGAGACGTGGACTTCAAAATCGACGCGGATGAGGAGCGGGTGCTCTTCCTCGTCCTTGGACACCTGAATGCAGGTGACACCCCGTCCGTGGGTGAACTGTCCGAGGTTGCAGGCCGGGCCTGCGATGTGGACGGCTGCCCGTCGGTCACAGGGCTATCACCCGTGGCGATAGCCGCCGCACGCGGCCATCGTGTGAACTTCCTGGTATAGACCGGCACTTCGACCACAAGCGCGAGCGTTCGGGTATCTCCAGCCTGCTGGGTGGTTTGCGGTCCGCGGTTCGCGATACCTCTCTGTCGAGGACGGCGTATCTACGCAAAATGAGATGAGAGCTGCGGGTGCGTCACCTCCGGACTCGGATCGTGACGCCCGGCCCATGAAAGCTTCTTACCCAACCCCGGCTGCCACGCCGGGCCATCGGGAAACGATCTCGAAAAACGAGAGGGGCGATCAATGTCAGCCAGTCGTAGCGCCCGACCGCCCATCGTGTCGCTATCCCTGAGGAGAACACTGTCGTGATCGGAACATCGCCTGCCGGGCGGGTAGCCGACACTCTGGTCCTGCTGGGAGCACTGATGATCGGCACCGCAAGTCCGGCTGCGGCTGCTGCCGGCCCGGCTCAGGTTTCCAGTCCGGCTCAGATCAGCCAGCTTCTGCCATCCCTTCCGCAACCAGTCAGGGATGCCCTCATGGCACTCAAGGGTGGATGTGACGAGACAAAGCTTGGCGAACTCAAAGCCGCGGCGAGCCGCACCCGGGTGATCGGTCCGGCCCTCAGCAGGATCCCTGACTGCGCGACCTTTGAGAGGCTGGCGAACCGCGGAGGGGGGAGTTGATCTACTCGTAGCAGACAGCTGAGAGCACGTCACAACATGCTGGCAGGATGGCTATTCGCAAGAGTGCAGCATGCTCTGGTTCCGGACTTCGCTCATCTGAAGACGGTGGATCATGTGGCCGCAGGGGACGGCCGTCCGACGGCTGTGGGTCTCTCGCCCGTGGCGGGAGCCACGGTGCGCAACCTTCGATTCGGGCGGCGCGGGGGCCCGGAGTGACCATCGGACCTCCCGGAGAGGCCTTGGACATGCCGTTGGGCCTCTCCCCAGAGCCGCTTCCGGACAGCTCTTCCTGCGCCGTCAATGCCGACTGGGCAAGGCGCAGTTGTGGAGGCGGAGCCGGGTCCGGCCGCGGCCATCGTTCCGCCTGCCGCGTCGAGCAGGGTGTCAGTCACTCAGGCTCTCTTCCTGGCGCAGTCGGTGCCGGTACGTGCGGATAGTGGATGCGGATACATGGTGTCCGTAGCGGTGGAGGATCCAGACGAGTTCCTCGGCCGAGGTGCCGGCCAGAAGATGCCCCTCGAACGTCGTGCGCTTACGGTCGTCGAGGGCTTCCCAGATCGCCAGTTGTCGGGGGCCGGGCCGTCCCAGCAGGGCATCGCTCATAAGGAAGGCGCGGCCCCGCTCCGAGGCCAGGCCCTGGGTCGGCCACGCGAACGAGGAGGAGACGGAAGGCACCTACAAGCACCAGGCGGCCGGCTCGGCTTCCGAAGGCCGTACCGCCGTCCCACGGGCGGACCTCTCCGCGCGTACGCCCGTGACGAGGACGCCTGCCGCCGCCACCGCCGCACCGCACCCGGTGATGATCCACCACACGGGGTGTGCTGCGGCCGTGAACCCCGCCGCGCCGGCGGCGGCCGCGGAGCCGTGCAGTCCGGAGGAGAGCACCGCGCCGAGCACCGCCACCCCCATCGCCACGCCCACCCGGCACGTCGCCATGGTGATGCCCGAGGCCACCCCGGCCTGGGAACGCGGCATGCCGGAGACCGCGAGGGCGGTCGCGGGGACGTCCACGAGCCCGATTCCGGCACCGAACAGCCCGTACGCCACGAGCAGCAGGACGGCGGAGTGCTCCGCGTGGAAGACGGCGCACGTCAGCCCGCTCAGCGCCATGGCGGAGCCGGCGAGGACCAGCGGCAGCCGGGCTCCGCGGGCGCCGGTCAGCCGCCCCGCCACCGGGGCCAGGAGCATGGTCATGACCGGCATCGGCAGCATCCACAGCCCGGCGGGCAGGGCGGACAGCCCGCGCACGTCCTGGAGGTAGAGGGTGCTGATGAACAGGAAGCCGCCCAGCGCCGCGAAGGAGACCAGGGAGACGGCCACCGAGCCGCTGAAGGGGATGCTGCGGAAGAACCGCGGATCGACCAGAGGATCACGGCGGCGGCGTTCGCAGGGGACCAGGCAGAGCAGGGCCAGCGCGGCAGCCGTCAGGCAGCCGTACACCGCAGGGGCGTCCCAGCCCAGGCGGGGCGCCCGGATGACGGCGAACGTCAGACAGCCCAGGAGCACGACGACCAGGGCCTGGCCCGGCGGATCGGCCCGGCGGGGCGTCGCCGTGCGCGACTCCGGCAGGCAGCACGCGGTGAGCACCAGAGCAGCGAGCCCGATCGGCACGTTGACCCAGAAGACCGACCGCCAGCCGTCACCCGCCACCAGCACACCGCCGAGCAGCGGACCGGCGGCCAGGCCGATCCCGAACGAGCTGCTCCAGGCGCCGATCGCCCGGTCGCGCTGCGCCTTGTCGGTGAAGGTGTGTGTGAGGACCGAGAGCGAGACGGGGCCGACCAGCGCACCGCCGAGCCCCTGCAGCACCCTGAAGCCGACGAGACCGTCCAGGCCGGAGGCGAGGCCGCACAGCGCCGAGCCGAGGACGAAGACGGCGGAGCCGGCCAGGAACATACGCCGGCGGCCGAAGCGGTCGCCCAGGGAGCCCGCGAGCAGCATCAGCGAGGCCACGGTCAGGTTGTAGGCGTCGATCACCCACTGCATGCCGCCCACGGAGGCGTGCAGGTCCCTCTCCAGCGCGGGCAGCGCGATGCCGACCGCGGTGCTGTCGATCCCCACCATGAGCGTCACCAGGCAGCTGACCGTCAGCACCAGCCTGCCCCGGGCGGAATTCAGCGTGATCACGTGCGGACCTCCCGTCCGGCTGCGGATTCGGCGGACGAAGCCCTGATCCGGGCCTCGTCGTCGACCGTAGGCAGCCGCACCGCGCCTCCTGTGTCCACCGACCGGTGGACGGACCGGGGGAATCGCGGCTACGTGCCGGGCAGCCGCACCTCGACCGTCGTGGACCGCCCCGGGGCGCTGTCCACCGTGAACCGGCCGCCGGCGCTCTCGATCCGCACGTAGTGGCTGGCCAGCCCGATGTGGCCGGACGCCATCCGCTGCCGGACGACGGCCGGGTCGAACCCGCGGCCGTCGTCGCGCACCGTCAGGACGGTGTCGCCTCCGTCCCGCGCCAGGGACACCCGTACCCGGGTCGCACCGGCGTGTTTGACGACGTTGTTCAGGAGCTCCCTGGCCGTGGAGTACAGCAGCGCCTGGCCCGGCACCGGGCCGTCCAGCCGCAGGTCGTAGTGGACGGTGAAACCGCCGCGGCGCGCGGCGTGCTCGCCGGCCGACTCGAGGGCGGCCGCGAGTCCCACCGAGGTCAGGACCTGCGGGTGCAGGTCGAAGATGACCTCGCGCAATTCGCGGACCGTGCCCCGGACTTCGGCCGCGGCGCGCGCGAGGGTCTCCGACGGGGCCCGTTCCGCCTCCTCCTCCACGTCCTGCAGGGCCGCCAGCAGGTTCTGCACGGCGCTGTCGTGCAGCGCATCCGCCAGATCCGCACGCTCCCGCTCCTCGGCGTCGAGGGCGTTCCGCAGCAACGCCTCCCGGGTGTCCAGGAGTTCGGACACCCGGCTGCTCCGGTGCTTCAGCAGCGCGGCGATCAGCACACCGGCCCCGACGTCCCACAGCAGGTACGCCTCGTCGACGACGACCGGCCAGACGGCCGGCGCGGCGTCGGAGAACAGGTGGGGGAGGGCCATGGCGGCGTAGGCGGCCATGCAGGCCGCGCCGAGCCAGGCCGTCACCACCGGCAGCTGCCACAGGCCACTGGCCATGGGCAGCACGAAGTAGGCGTAGCGCACCGCGGATTGGGGGCCGCCGGACAGGGCCGAGAGGACGCCGACGGCCACCACGTCGATCGCGGCCGCCCGGACCGCGCCGTGCACTCCGGCCAGCGGATGCCGGTGCACTCCCACCAGCCGGGCGACGCTCCAGCAGGCGTACGCCGCCAGGGCGCCGTAGAACCAGGGGACCGTCACGGGCGCCGACGGTTCCAGGGCCGCGAGCAGGACCGGGACCAGCAGGGGCAGCCGCAGCCATGCCACGTAGCGCGTCGTCAGCTCCGCCACGTCGCCGAACTGCTGCTCACGCCACCGAGTCGTCATCGCACCATCCGGAACGGCACGCAGGGGCACCACACCACACATGCGGCACGGGCGACGCTACCCGTCCGGACCTTTCTCCGCCGTGCAGCGGCGCAGGGCGGCGGCGTGCGCGAGCGTTCCGGCCGGGGCGTCCGGGGCCGCGAAGAGGACGATGTCCGCCGTGGCCCGCGGGACGAGGGCCACGGTCTGCGAGCGCAGCCCGGGCGGCAGGGAGCCGAGCGGGACGGCGGTGAGGCCGGCGCCGGACGCGGCGAGGGCGACCGCGGCGTCCGCGGTGGGCACGGAGAGCGTCGCCGGGCGGGGAACCGGGCTGTCCGGGCGGCTCTGCCCGAGGAGCGACAGCGGTGCCCCTCCGTCGCCCGGGTAGTGGATCCAGCGGCGGCCGAGCAGATCCCGCACCGGCACGGTCTCCCCGCGCAGGGGGTCGTCCTCGCCGCACACCACGACGATCTCCTCCACCTGCCAGGGCCACACCTGCCCGTGCCACCTGGCCGGCCGGGGGCCGACGGCCAGGTCGGCGGTGCCCGAGGCGAGGGACTCCTGCAGCAGCCGCCGGCTCCCGTGCACGCCGACGGCGAGGCGGGTGCCCGGGTGCGCGAGCGCCCAGGAACGCAGCGCGGGGAGCAGACCGGTGAGGAGCGAGGGCAGGGTGGCGACCCGCAGGGTCTCCCCGTCGCCGCCGGCCGCGGCCAGGGCCGCCGCCCGCCCCTGCCCGGCGCTGCGCAGCGCCGTCCGGGCGTGCGGCAGGAGTGCCTCGCCCGCGGGGGTCGGCCGCACGCCGTCGGGGCCGCGGACGAGCAGGGGAGTGCCCACCGCGCCTTCCAGGGCCTTGAGCTGCTGCGACACCGTCGGTTCGGTCACGTGCAGGCGGCGCGCGGCGCGCGTCAGACGGCCCTCGCCGACGGTGACGACCAGGTATTCGAGCTGGCGCAGGGAGAGGCTGCCGGCGCCTTCGGGTTCACGCACCGCGGTCCACCTCCTCCTCGCACGGCACCCGGCCAGCCTGCCGCCGCCCGCCGCGCAGGGATGTCCGCCGATCGGCGGAGGGGCCGTACGGCCCGCCCCTCCCTCGTGCGGCGCAGCGGGAATCTGCCTATCGTCGAAACGGGGGCGAAAGGGAAGGCGGTGTCGGCGTGCCCGATTCCGACGCGCGCGTGACGGTGGTCGTGGCCGACGATCACCCCGTCTTCCGTGAGGGCATCACCCGGGGGCTGGAGCAGAGCGGACAGGTGCAGGTCGTGGCCGAGGTCGCCGACGGCGAGGCCGCGCTCGAAGCGATCCGCGCACACGAGCCGGATGTCGCGCTCATCGACTACCGGATCCCCAGACTGGACGGCATCGCCGTCGTCCACGCGGTGGTCCGCGATCAACTGCGCACCCGCACGCTCCTGTTGTCCGCCACCACGGACAGTGCCGTGGTCTACAAGGCGATCGAGGAGGGGGCCTGCGGCTACCTTGCGAAGGACGCCAAGCGTTCCGAGATCGTCGACGCCGTGCTGAAGGTGGCGCGCGGCAAGCGGGTGGTGGCCGAGGAGCTGACGAACGGCCTGGCGGACGAGATCCGGCTCCGCGCCGACCGCGGCACCGTGGTGCTGTCCGAGCGCGAACGCCAGGTCCTTCGCGGTTTCGCGAAGGGGCAGAGCATTCCGGAACTGGCCGCGGAGCTGTACCTGGGGGTGAGCACGGTGAAGACGCACGCGCAGCGGCTCTACGAGAAGCTGGGGGTCTCGGACCGTGCCGCCGCCGTGGCGGAGGCGATGCGGCACGGTCTGCTGGAGTGAGGTCGCAAGCGCACGACGTGCTGCCACGCACCGCGTGGGCCGCTCAGAATCCCGCCGGAGCGTCCTCGATGTCGGAGATGAGCTTGGTGCTCAGGTCGCTCTGCACGGCCAGTTGGGTGTGCCCGGCGTCCGGGCCGGTGCCCCAGGTGAGGGTGACCGTGGTGAACAGGTGCCCGGCGCCGGAGTCGTGGTACTGCACCTCCCAGCGGGTGGGCACGTCCTGGGCGCGCAGGACGCCGTCGGCGTGGTTGGCCTCTTCCCACGCGGCCAGCCGCTGTTGGAGGTCCTCCGTCAGGTAGTGGGCGCGCAGTCGGTCGGACAGGTCGTCGGTTCCGTCGTCGACGGCGTCGATGTACGCCCCGTAGAAGTCGGCCACCCGGTCCACCGCGGAGTCCGGGCTTCCGCTGCGGCTCGGGGCGCCCTGGGCCGTGGTCGTGTCGTCGTCCGGCATGAAATCCCCCCTGGAGCAATGTGGTTCAGGTCCTGCTCTTGGCGACATACTTCCCTGTTCCGGAGGAACTAGTCCTGTACGCCAGCTCTCCTCACCATCCGGGACAAGGCGGCCACAGATCATCACCCCCTCCCGTCCCACCCCCAAACTCGGCCACGATTGCTTCACTTGATCCTCACCGCAACCGGACGGAGCACCCGTGGCCACCACCCCCACCGACCTGAGCAGACGCACCGCCCTCGTCACCGGCGCCGCCAGCGGCATCGGCCACGCCATCGCCCTGCGCCTCGCCGAGGCCGGAGCGCACGTCCGCGCGCTCGACCTCGATGCCGATGCGGTGCGCGACGTCGCCGCGCTCACCGGCGGCGAGGCACTCGTCGCGGACCTGTCCGACCTCGGCCGTCTCGACACGCTGGACCTGCGCGCCGACATCGTGGTCAACAACGCCGGACTCCAACACGTCTGCCCCGTGGAGGAATTCGACCCCGAGCGCTTCTCGCTCATGCTGCGCATCATGCTGGAGGCACCGTTCCGGATCATCCGCGCCGCGCTGCCGGGCATGTATGCCCAAGGCTGGGGCCGGATCGTCAACATCTCCTCCGTGCACGGCCTGCGCGCCTCCGCGTACAAGAGCGCCTACGTCGCGGCCAAGCACGGCCTGGAGGGCCTGTCCAAGGTCGTCGCCCTGGAAGGCGGCCCGCGCGGGGTGACCTCCAACTGCGTCAACCCCGGCTACGTTCGGACCCCGCTCGTCGACGGCCAGATCGCCGCGCAGGCCCGCGTCCACGGCATCGGCGAGGACGAGGTCCTCAGCGCCGTGTTGCTGGAGGGCGCGGCGGTCAAACGGCTCGTGGAGCCCGAGGAGGTCGCCGAAGCGGTGCTGTTCCTGTGCGGCCCGCACTCCGCCGCCATGACCGGCTCCTCCCTGGTCATCGACGGCGGCCACACGGCACGGTGACTTGTGGTCAGAAATGTCGGGCAGTAACTGGCGCCTCTTAAAACCTTCTTAGAAGCACTCCGTATCACTGTGTCATGCACACCGTCACCCGGAACTCGCCCGCCGCAGGACCGTCCCGTCGGTACGGCCGGCGCACCGTCCTCGCCCTCGCCATCGCGACCGCTCTGGCGGCCACCACCATGGAGGCCGCCAACGGCCTGATGCCCGCCTCCGGCTCCTCCGCCGGGGCGGAGGTGCGCATCCACGACGGCCAGGTCGCCGTTCCGGTGGCCGGCGGCACCGCCACCATCGATCCGGCCACCCTGCGGGCCGAGGCCCGCACCGGGGACGGCCGCACCGTCCTGCTGTCCGCCCCCGCGCCCAAGGCTCCCGGCGAGCCGGCGGGCCTGGCGGCGACGGAGCACGGCGCCACCTGGTCGTACCCGGGCAACGGGCTGAAGGCGGAGGCCCGCGCGGACCACGGACGGCTGCTGGTCACCTTCACCGCCACCGGCGGCGACACCTCCCTGCAGTGGCCGGTGACCGCCACCGACCCGGCCGCCGAGAGCATCCAGTTCCCGCGCGGCGAGGGGCTGAACCTCCCCGTCACCGACGCGTTCTGGAACTCCGCCGACGGCGGCCTCGTCGGCGAAGAGCAGGACATCGGCTCACAGCTCTCCATGCCCATGTGGGGCCATTCGCTCCGCTCCGGTCACGGCGGCGTCAGCTACATCACCCCGACCGACATCGGCAGTTCGCTGACCTTCACCTCCCAGGAGGGACGCCTGCGGGCCACCGCCAAGCACGAGTTCTCCGCGCGCAGCGGCACCCGCACCTACACCGTGGCCCTCTCCCTCACCGACGGCTCCCCGGTGGCACCGGCCGTGGACTACCGCAACTGGCTCTCCGAGCACGGGCAGCTGGGCAGCCTGAGCGAAAAGATCAAGAAGAACCCCGAGACCGGGAAGCTGCTGGGCGCCTTCCACGCCTACGCCTGGGGCGGCGCCCGGCGGCCCGACTACCTCAAGCGGCTCAAGGAGCTGGGGGTTTCGCGCCTCTGGCTCGGCTACGACTCGGACGACGCCCCGATGACGAAGCAGGACATCGAGGCAGCCAAGGCGGCGGGCTACCTGGCGGGCCCGTACGACTCCTTCGCCGACGGCCAGCAGAAGACCCCCGACTCCTCGCCCAACACCGTCTGGCCGGACGACGTCTACCCCACGTTCTGCGTGCAGAAGGCCGACGGGAAGCCGCAGCCCGGCTTCCGCAAGAAGGGCTGCTACCTCAGCTCGCAGGCCTTCGAACAGGCCGAGCCGCACAAGCACTACCTGGCCGACCGCACCCGCCCGCTGGTCGCCAACGGGGCCGACAGCTATTTCCTCGACGTGGACGCGGCCGGCGAGCTCTTCCAGGACTTCGACGCCAAGCACCCCATGACCAAGGCCGAGGACCGCACCAACCGGCTCGCCCGGATGAAGCGCCTGGCGGACGGCACCTACGACCCGTCCGCGAAGAAGCCCCACCCGCTCGTCCTCGGTTCGGAGTCCGCCGGCTCCTGGGCGAACGAGGTGCTCGCCTTCAGCCACGGCTCGGCCACACCGGTGGACGGCCGGCTGTGGGGCATGGAGACGGGCCACTTCGACTCCAGGCTGACCGACCCCAAGGACGACGACGCCTGGGGCGGCTACATGCCGGCAGGGGCCGTCGCCACCTTCTTCAAGCCGGTGCGCACCGGCGACTTCAAACCGGAGCACCGGGCCAGGGTGGCCGACACGCTGAAGGCCATGTACGACCCGCAGTACCGCGTCCCGCTGTACGAAACGGCGCTGCACGGCTCGCTCGTCAACGTGGAACGCTGGGAACTGCCCTTCGGCAAGCTCCCCGACCAGAAGCAGCCCCGGGCCCTGCTGGCGATGCTCTACAACACCCCGCTGAACTTCGTGCTCAGCGACAAGGACCAGCGCAACGAGCAGAATCTGCACGAACTGGCTGCACTGCAGAAGTACTTCGCCCCGCTGCACCAGGCCGCGGGAACCCGGCAGCTGACCTCCTTCCGCCGGCTGACCGACGACCACCTCGTCCAGCGGACCGTCTTCGGCGACGGCACCCTGACCGTCACCGCGAACTTCGGCACCCAGGCCCACGACGGACTGCCCGGCGGCTGCGTGGACGCGAAGCTGCAGGGGAAGCCGGCCCAGCGGCTGTGCCCCGGCAAGGTGACCTCGTAGCCCGCCGACCGTTGGAGCCCGGCCGACCGGTGGAGGCGGCCGTCCTCCCGCACATCCTCCAGCCGGCCGACCGCCGCGGGCCGGCGCCCGTCCCACCGTGAAAAGGGGGATCCGAACCGGAGGAGGGCGAGAGCGATGGCGCAGACGGTGCAGCGCGTCGTGGTCGGAGTCGACGGATCGGCCGGCAGCGTCGAGGCGCTCCGGCAGGGCGCGCGGGAAGCGGAACGCCACGGCGCGGTGCTGTGCCCGACGTACGCCTGGGCGCCCCCGGGCGGGGAGGCGGCGGACGCCCGCTGCCCCGCCCCGCCGGACGTGTGCGCGTACTGGGAGAGGGAGGCCGACGGCGTCCTGGCGGACGCGTGCCGGGAAGCGTTCGGCACGGCGTCGTACGGTGCACGTGTCCTGCCCATGACCATCCGGGCCCGGGCCGGCGCAGCCCTGGTGGCCTGCGCCGGCCACGACACGGACCTGCTCGTCATGGGGACCGGCCGCCACGGGGCCCTGGGCCGCCTCTTCCACGGCGCGGTGATCCGCTACTGCCTCAGGCACGCGCGCTGCCCCGTCCTCGTGGTGCGGCCCGGCGAGGAGGACCGCCCGCGGATGCGGCAGGGGCCGGCTCGCCGGACCCTGGACAGTGGGCCTCGGCACCGTTCCCGCCACGCAACCCACCAGTAGGTCGCAACATGTCGGAACTCGTTCTCGGACAACGGCAACGACGCCTGGTACTCGTGGTGTGCTGCGGCGCCCTGCTGCCGCTCGGCATCGACATCACCGCGCTCAACGTCGCCCTGCCGGCGATGGAGCGGGAGCTGGGCGCGACGATCTCGGGCATGCAGTGGGTCCTGGACGCCTACAGCCTGGCGATGGCGGCGCTGATGCTGCTGGCCGGCTCGGTCGGCGACCGGGTGGGGCGGCGGCTGGTGATGCAGGCGGGATTCGCGGTGTTCACGACGGGATCGGTGCTGTGTGCGCTCGCCCCGTCCCTGGAGCTGCTCGTGCTGTTCCGGGTGGTGCAGGGCATCGGCGCGGCGAGCCTCAGCCCGGTGTCCCTGTCGATCGTCGCCCAGGCGTTCCCGGGGAAGACGGAGCGGTCCCGTGCCATGGGCGTGTGGATGTGCGCCTACGGGCTGGGCCTGGCCGTGGGGCCGCTGCTGGGCGGCGTGTTCGTGGACAGCATCGGATGGCGTCCGCTGTTCTGGCTGAACCTGCCGCTGGGCCTGCTGGCGATGGCGGTCACGGCCCGCTCCGTGCCCGAGTCACGGGCGGCGCGGCCCCGGCGCCTGGACGTCACCGGGCAGCTGCTGGTGATCCTCTTCCTCGGGTCCCTGACCTACACCGTCATCGAGGCGGCCCACCGGGGCTGGACGGACCCGGCAGTCCTCGTCTGCGCGGCGGCTGCCGTCGCCTCCTTCGGCGCCCTCCTGCTCTGGGAGCACCGCTGCCCGGAGCCGCTGATGGAACTGGGCCTCTTCCGTGACCTGCGGTTCAGCGGGGCCATCGTCGCGGGGATGTGCGTCTTCGGGACGTTCGGCGGGTTCTTCTTCCTCACCTCGCTCTACCTCCAGCACCCGCTGGGCCTGTCCGCCCTGCAGGCGGGGCTGTGGATGCTGCCGCCGTCCGTCGTGCTCGGCGTCTGCTCACCGCTCGCGGGGCGCCTGGCCGCGCGGTACGGCACCCGGCGGCTGCTCGTACCGGCCGGGCTGGCCCTGACCGCGAGCGCGGTCATGCTGGCCGTCCTGAGCACCGACGCGTCCAGGATCCTGTTGTTCGTCGAGTACGTGCTCTTCGGCCTCGGCGTCGGCCTGGCCGCCCCCCTGCTCATCAGCACGGCGGTCTCCGGCATGCCGGACGACCGGGCGGGCTTCGCCTCCGGGCTGTTCACCACGGCGGGCCGGGCCGGCTTCGCCCTGGGCGTCGCCGTGCTCGGCGCGGTCCTCGCCGCGGGGCTGGACCACCGGCCGCTGAGGGACGCCGCCGCCTTCGAGGCGGCGGCGCGCCCGGCCTGGTGCCTGGTCGCGGTCGGCGGTCTGGCGGTGACCCTGCTCGGCCTGCTGATCACCGGGCGGCGGCCGGCGGGGAGGGACGTGCGGTGAGGGGCTCCGCGCAGCGCATGCGCCTCGCGGTGGTCGTGCTGGTGGCCGCCTCCGGCGCTGTGGAAGCCCTGTCCTTCACCGCGCTCGACCACGTCTTCGCCGGCGTGATGACCAGCAACCTCGCGCTGCTGGGCATGGCGGCCGGCCAGGCGCGCGGCGCCGGGGTGACCGCGGCCCTGCTGGCCCTGGGCGGCTTCGGTGCCGGCACGGCGGCGGGTGCCTGGGTCACCCGGGGCGGGGAGGAGACCGAAGACGGCTGGTCCGCACCGGTGTTGTCCTGCCTCGTCGGCGAGGCGGTGCTGCTCGCGGCGGGCGCGGGCGTGTGGGCCGCCTCGGACGGCGCGCCCGGCGGCGTGACCCGGGACGTGCTGCAGTGCGGGGCGGCAGCGGCGATGGGCGCCCAGTGCGCGGCGATGGTCGCGGCGGGCCGGGCCGCGGCCCCCACGACGTACCTCACCGGCACGCTCGCCACGTACATCGTGCGCGCACCGGGCGGCGCCCCGGCGCGCTCCGGCCCGTGGGTGCCCCTCCGCCTCGCCGCACTGATCGTGGGTGCGGCGGCGGCCGTGGTCCTGCACCGGGCCGCCCCGGCCTGGGCGGGTGCGCTGCCTCCTCTGCTCGTCACGGTGGCCGTGCTGACCGCGGGGCGGCGCCGTGAGAGGTGAGGTCAACTGCCCTTCGGGGCCGCCTCGGTGCGGTGGACGTGGCCGGCGATCAGGGAGGTGAGCCGGGGCCACGCCCCGCGGGGGAAGTTGTGGCCCAGGCCGTCGACGACGACCAGTTCGGCACCGGGAACGGCGGCCGCCGTGGCCCGCCCGCCGCTGACGTCGCACATGATGTCGGCGCTGCCGTGGACGACGAGGGTGGGGACGTCCAGCGCCCGCAGCCGTTCCGTGCGGTCCCCACTGGCCAGGGTGGCGACGGCCTGGCGGGCCATGGCCAGGGGGTCGTGGCCCCGGTCGTGGGCGAGGGCCGCCCGCTCGGCCACGGCGTCCTCGTCGAAGGCGAACCCGGGGGACCCGATCGTCCGGATGGCCTTCACCTGCCAGTCGATGTAGCCCTGGCGGTCCTCCGGCGGCGCCCCCAGGCTCCCCAGCGCGGCGAAGTCCGGCCGGCCCACGCCCGGGTCCCCGGTGGAGGACATCATCGACGTCAACGACCGCACCCGGCCGGGGTGTTCGATCGCGACCGTCTGCGCGACCATGCCGCCCAGGGACGCGCCGACGAAGTGGGCACTGCCGGTCCCGAGGGCGTCGAGCAGGCCGACGGTGTCGGCGGCCATGTCGGAGAGCGTGTAGGACGCCGACGAGAAGTCGCCCGCCATCGCCGCCGGGATGTCGGGCGCCGGTGCGTCGTGGAAGTGTGTCGACCGCCCGGCGTCGCGGTTGTCGAACCGGGTCACGTGCAGGCCGCGGCCGGCGAGTTCGGTGCAGAAGCCGTCCGGCCAGTTGATCATCTGGGCGCCGCCGCCCATCACCAGCAGCACCGGCGGTGCCCCCGGGTCGCCGAAACTCTCGTAGGCCATCTCGATCCCCGACGGGCCGACGCCGAAGGCCTTCTTTTCGTCCACCGTCACACCAACTCCTCACCCTTGTCAGAGGCGTAGCACCGCGACCCCGAGACTCATTCCGCTGCCCACGCCGATCAGCGCCACCAGGTCACCCTGCCGGACCCGGCCGAGGGCCCGGGCGCGGGCCAGTTGCAGGGGCAGCGTCGCGGCGGCGAGGTTGCCGTGTTCGGCGATGGTGGAGAGGGCCAGATGCTCGGGTATCCCCAGGGTCCGGTGCACCTCCTCGCGGTAGGGGGACGACACCTGGTGGACGCCGACCAGGGCGAAGGCCGACCAGCCCGGCCGGCTCAGCCAGTCCTCCGCCAGCATGACGGCCAGGATGCCCGGGGCGGTCCGGCGGACCAGGCGCCGGCAGGCGTCGTACAGTGCGCGGCTGTCGGCCTGGAAGTACCACTCGTCGTCGTCCGCCGAGGACTTCTCGCGCCGCCAGCGCGAGCCCCCGCCGACCGTGGCGAGGGGCCAGGCGGTGGAGTCCGCCCGGAACACGGTGCGCAGCACGCCCGCGTCCTGGGGCCCGTCGGGGCCGGCCGTCAGGACCAGGGCGGCCCCGGCGTCGGAGCAGGTGTAGCCGGCCAGTGAGCGGTTCAGCGCCCGCTGTGCGGGCAGCGTCCAGCGGACCGCCCGGGAGGAGGCCTCGCCGCAGGTCACCAGGATGGTGCGGTAGGCGCCGACGGTGATGAACGCGGCCGCCACCTCGAGGGCGTTGAGGACGCTGTTGCAGGCGTTCTTGACGTCGAAGACCGGGCAGTCCAGGCCCAGTTTGGCGGCGACGACGTGTGCGGTGGCGGGTTCGAGCAGGTCCTGTCCGGTCGCCGCGAACAGCATCAGGTCGACGTCCCCGGGGGCCGTGGCCGACTCTGTCAGGGCCTGGCGGGCGGCGATCACGGCGAGGTCGGAGGACTCCTGGTCGTCCTCCATCACATGGACCCCGCGCACCCCGGTGGCCCGGGCCAGGAAGCCCGGGCGGAAGGAGATGCGCGCGCCCGACATCCGGGCGATCTTCTCCTCGGTCTCCTCGGACGACCGCCACCGGGCGGGCAGATGGACGCCCAGCCCGGCCAGGCGGGCACGGCACCCGGTCACCGGCCCGGTCCGTCGGCAGCCGGGCCGGCCGCCGTCTGCGGGGCGTGGCCGAGGCGTTGGAGGAGCCGTCGGCCCAGTTCCGGCAGGCCGGTGAGGCCGACGAGTTCCATGGCGGGGAGCCGGCAGCCCAGCCGCCTGCTGATGAGCGAGGCGAATTCGGTGCCCATCAGCGAGTCCAGGCCGAGCTGGTCCAGCCGCCGGGTGCGGTCGATGCGCTCGGGCGTCGTCTGCAGCACCTGGGCCAGCAGGCCCACCAGCGCGTCCAGCATGACCCGTTGGGCCTCCCCGGGCGTACGGGCCGATGCCAGGGCCACCCGCAGCCGTTCGTCGGCGTCCACTTCGTCCTGGTCCGGCAGCAGCCCGGCCGAGCGCGGGGCCGCCAGGGTGGGCAGAACGCGGCCCAGCCTGCGCCAGTCGACACGGCCGACGAGGGCGACTGCCGTGTCCTGCCGGACCAGCAGCCGGTCCAGAGTGCTCAGCGCCTCCTCGGTGGACATGCCCTGCAGCCCGGCCGCGGCCAACTCGGCGAGCCGGCCGGTGCGGTGGACGTACCCGGTGTCGGCGATCACCCCCCACTGCACGGCCAGCCCGGGAAGCCCGGCCCGCCGGCGGTCGCGCACCAGGGCCTCCAGGGCCACGTTGGCCGCGACGTACGGGGCCTGGTAGACGTTGCCGACCAGTGCGGCGACCGAGCTGTGGACCACGAAGACGTCCAGGTCCCGGTCGCGGGTGAGCTCGTCCAGCAGGTGACCGGCCGTCAGTTTCAGGGCCAGGACGGCGTGCAGGCGCTCGTCGGTGAGCTCGGTGAGGGGTGCGTCGTCGAGCACCATCGCCGTGTGGAACACCCCGGCCAGCCGGCGGCCGGTGGCGTCCACCTCGGCCAGCAGGCTCCGCAGGGCCGCCGGATCGGTGGCGTCCGCCGGCCGCGCCAGCACCTCCGCCCCCGCCGCCCGCAAATCGTCCAACAGGGCCTGTGCGCCGGGGGTGTCCGGTCCGCGGCGGCCGACCAGGGTCAGGTGCCGGGCGCCGTGCGCGGCCAGGTGGCGGGCCGTTGCCGCACCCAGCCCGCCGAACCCGCCGGTGATCAGGTAACTGCCGTCGGCGGTCACGGGCGGCCGCTGCGGCCGGGGCTCCACGGCCGGCGGTTCGTCCTGGCTGACGACGACCTTGCCGATGTGGCGGGAGTGCCGCAGCTGGGTGAAGGCCTCCGCGATGTCGGCGGCCGGATAGGTGCGGTGGGGGAGCGGCCGGGCGGCGCCGGAGGACAGCGCCTCGCGCAGTGGCGAGAACCAGTCCGGGTCGGGCGAAGCAGCCGTCAGCAGTGCGGTCGGGTCGACGCTGAAGAACGCGATGCCCCGCAGGAACGGCTCGCCGGGCAGCGCACGGCCGGCCAGGAAGTCGCGCTTGCCCAGCTCCACGAACCGCCCGCCGCTCGCGAGCAGGCCCAGGCTGCGGGTCAGGGCCTCTCCCGCAAGGGAGTTGAGCACCACGTCCACGCCCCGGCCCCCGGTCAGATCGAGGACCTGGTCGGCGAAGTGCAGGCTGCGCGAGTCCAGGACGTGCGCCACGCCCAGCAGGCGCAGCAGGTCGCGCTTGGACGGGCTGCCCGCGGTGGCGACGACCCGGGCGCCGGCGGTACGGGCCAACTGCAGTGCCGCCAGCCCCACTCCGCCCGCGCCGCCGTGGATCAGCAGCGTCTCGCCCTCGGTCAGCCGGGCCAGCCGGTGCAGACAGTGCCAGGCCGTCAGGAACGCCACCGGAAGAGTGGCCGCCTCGGTGCAGGACAGGGAATCGGGCAGCGGTACCGCCCACGCGGCGCTGACGACCGCGTGCGAGGCGAAGCACCCGAGCACCGGAGCCACCACGCGGGTGCCCACAGGAAGACCGGTGACACCCGGACCCACGGCCGCCACCGTCCCCGAGCACTCCAGCCCCAGCGGCGCGACGTCCGGCCGCAACCCGGCGGCCATCGGCGGCACCAGCCCGGTGACCGTGGTGATGTCCCGGTAGTTCAGGGCCGTTGCGGCCACCTTCAGTACCACCTGGCCGTCCTGCGGCTCCGGGACGGGCGCCGGCCGCCAGGCCAGCCGGTAGTGCAGACCGGCTTCGGCCAGGGACAGGGCATGCCCGGACTCCCGTCCCGGAGAGGGCAGTACGCGCTCCGGAGGCAGCGGCCGGATGCGGGAGACGAACCGGCCTGCGTCGGTGAGCACGACCTCGTCGTCCTCCGGCCGGGTCCGCAGCTCCTCGGCCAACCGGGCAGCAGCAACGCCGAGTTGCTCCGGAGACGATCCTGTCCCGGCCAGGGCCACCCTGCGCACCGTCAGCGCCGGGTGCTCCTGGGCGAGACTGCGCGCCGCGCCCCAGGCCGCCGCCCCGGCGCCTGCGGACACCGGCGGACAGTCCCCACCGCACTCCGCAGAGGTGACGGTCACCAGCCACACCGTCGGCGGAACCGCCTTCGCGCAGGCGGCGGCCAGGTCCCGCAGCACCGCCAGGTGCCCCACGGCCCGTTCGGTGGTCGCCCCGGCAGCGGCACGGCCGTCCGCGACGATCAACACCACGTCGCACCCGTCCGGTTCCGCGGACAGCACGTCGCCCCACGGCACCGGCCCGTCCGCCGCCGTCAGCGTACGCACCGGACGGTCCGGTGCGTTCGAGCGCAGCGCGGCCGCCACGGTCGACGCGGCCACGGAACCGGCCTCGTCGAGGCCCACCACGATCCGGCGCGCAGGGCCTTCGCCCTCGGCGGCAGGCTCCGGCCCGGCCTGCCTCGGCTGTCGCGCGGCGAGCAGCACCGAGACGTCGCCGCGGGCCGGCTCCCGGTCGTCCCCCACCTGCACCGTGCCCGTGAACCCGCACTCGTGCAGCAGCGGCGGCCAGGCCTGCCGCGGCAGCAGCGGCCCGTCCGGACGCAACGTGGTGTTGGCGGAGGCCCAGTAGGAGTCGTCGACCCCGAACACCGGCGAGAACAGATGGAGGTTGTGGGACTCCAGCGCCAGCAGCTGCCCGCCGTCCGCCAGCAGACCGGCCACCCGCCGCAGCGCGGCGGCCAGGTCCCGGGCGGTGTGCAGCGCGTCGGAGGCGACCACGAGGTCGTACGAACCCGGCGTGAGCCCTTGTCCGGCGGGGTCCGCATCGAGGTCGAACTGCCGGAACTCGACGAAGTCCCGGTCGGCGAACCGGCTCCGGGCCGGGGGCAGCAGGGCGGGGTCGAGGTCGGTGACGGTGTAATGCGTGCGCTCCGGCGGGAGTTCGGGCAGCAGCACGGCCGTGAGGGCGCCGGCCCCGGCGCCGACCTCCAGCACGCGCAACGGGCGCTCTTGCGGCCACCCCGCCACCAGGCCCCGCACCAGGGCCCGGACGATCCGGTGGTGGAAGCGCAGCACCGACGCGCCCTCGGACAACTGGGCGGCCAGTGACTCGGGTTCGGCGAAGAGCACCGCCGACGGCCCGCCCTCCCCGCGCAGCACCTCCGCCAGTCGGCGGGCCACCACACCGTAGGCCCGCAGGGCGACGGCCTCGGCGGGAACGTCCCCCAGCACCTCGGTGAACACCCGCTCCGGGCACGGGTCAACCAGCGGCCGCCAGCTCCGGGAATCCGGACAGGCACCCAACACCCCCTGTTCCACGGCCAGGTCCAGCAGGGTCCGCAGCAGCCGCAGGCGGCGGGGCGAGAGCCCGGCGATCATCAGGTCGTCCAGGGTGAAGGACGCTGTGCCGGGCAGGAACTCCCGCACTGCGGCGAGGGTGGCGTGTGCCATCAGCTCCAGGATCCGCCCGCGGGCTACGGGGTAGGGGCAGCTGTCGTGCCAGTGCCGGACCAGGCCGGCCAGCTCCTCCCGGCAGGCCTCGACGACGGCGGCGGGAGACGGCAGCGGTGACGGACGGGCCGGCAGGCCGGGCAGCGGGGCGGCGCGCAGCACCTCGGTCAGCACGGCCGGCCCGGCAGGCCGCCCTGCGTCGAACCGCCGGGCCCGGCAGCCCAGCAGCTCCAGGGCCACCTCGCCGTCCTCACCGGTGATCGTCAGGTCCCACACCACCTCCAGCACGGACCGCGACGCACAGCGCGCATGGAAGTACCCTGCGGCCGGCAACGGCCCCCAGCAGCGCACCACTTCGAACCGCACCGGCAGATAGGGCGCCTCGGTCTCCGCGACGCCGCGCACCAGCGGCATAGCGGTCTGCACGGCCGTGTCCAGCACTGCGGGGTGCGCCACGTGCTCCCGGCCCATGTCCACCGCGGCGCTGTACTGCGCCAGCACCTCGTCCTCGCCGGCCAGCAGCCGGGTGAGCGAGCGGAAGGCCGGACCGTAGAACAGACCGGCACGGGCCATCGTGCGGTAGTGCTCCTCGCCGGTGAACGCCGTGGTCGGCCGGGACCGGAGGGCGTCCGGCGAAACGCGCGGCGGGCGCTCGCGCAGCAGCCGCCGGGCCCGGCACCGTGCATGCTCCGCCCAGACCGAACCGATCCCGTTGCCGGCGGCGACAGTCAGTGCGCCGTCCTCCGTCATGGCCGTGTGCAGCAGCACGTCCATCCCCGGGTCGTCCGGCTCCAGCGCCAGCGCCCGCCCGATCGTCAACCCGGTCAGCTCCGCCGGGCCGTCGAACACCTGCTGCGCGGCGGCGAGCGCCATGTCCACGAAGGCGGCCGCCGGCATGACCACCGTGGTGCCCACGACGTGGTCGCGCAGCCAGGGAGCCCTGGCCGGCTCCAGCCGCTGCTGCCAGGACGGCCGGTCGGCACACTGCCGGGGCCCCAGCAGCGGGTGCGGCGCCTCGTCCGTCTCGTCGACCACCGCGGTGCGCCACCAGGTGTGGTGGCCGTGCCAGTACCGTTCGCGCTGCCAGGGGTAGCGCGGCAGCGAGACCACCCGGCCGCGCTGCGGGAAGAACCGGTTCTCCTCGATGCGTCCGCCGACCGCCAGCACCTGGCACAGCGCAGAGTCGACGGCGTCCGGCCCGGCGGCCTCGCGGGTCATGGTCCGCACCACGGCGGCCCGTTCCGCCCCCCGGCGCAGATAGCCGGCCAGCACCGGGCGCGGGCCGACCTCCACCAGCACATCGCATCCGGCCCCGCCCGTCAGCGCCGCCAGGGCCTCGGCGAAGCGGACGGGCTCGCGGACGTTGCGCCACCAGTACCCGGCGTCCAGCGCCGCCCCGTCCAGCGGCCCGCCCGTGACCGTGGAGACCATCGGAATCCGTCCCGGGCCGGACTCCAGCCCGGCCAGCGCCCGTTCCAGGGGGACCTGTACGGCGTCCATCGCAGGGCTGTGGAAGGCGTAGTCCAGCCCCAGGTCCCGGAAGAACACGTCCTGGGAGGTCAACTCCTCGCCCAGTTCCGCCAGTTCCGCCGCCTGCCCGGCAACCGTCACATCCCGCTCACTGTTGACCCCCGCGATCAGCAGACGGTTCCGGTACCGGGGCTCCGCCAGCAGCCGTCCCGCGTCCGCCGGGCCCAGGCCGACGGCGGCCATCCGGCCCTGCCCGGCCATCGGCGCCTGTGCGGCACCCCGCGCCGCGATCACCCGGCACGCGGCGGCCCGGTCCAGCCGCCCGGCGCAGTAGGCGGCCGCCACCTCGCCCACGCTGTGCCCCGCCACCGCGGCGGGCACGACACCGCGCGCGGCCAGCGCCGCGACCAGCCCAGCCTGCAGCGCGAACAGCATCGGCTGGGCGACCTCCGTACGTCCCCACCGCTCCTCGCCGCCCGGCTTGCCCATCTCCTCCAGCACCGACCAGCCCAGCAGCGGCCTCAGCTCCCCGTCGACCGCCGTGACCTCCGCACGGAACACGGCGTCCGCCTCCAGGAGTTCGGCGCCCATGCCCGGCCACTGGGACCCGTTGCCGTCGAAGACGAACGCCACGCGCCCGTGCTGCACGGCCCGCCCCACCGCCCACCGCGCGCCCGGCCCGCCCTCGGACCCGGCGGACGCCTCCAGCGCCCCGGCGGCCTCGGCGGCATCCGCCGCCAGCACCACCAGACGGTGCTCGTACCGGGCCCGGCGCCGGAACGCCGTGAACGCCACGTCGTGGAACGTCCCGTACTCCTGCGCGCCGTCGCGCAGAAAGGCCGCCCAGTCCCGAGCGGCCCCGGCCAGGGCCTGCGCGCTGCGGGCGGAGACCAGCAGCGGCTGCCGCCCGCCCAACGGGCCGTCCGGAAGCGGCTTTTGAGGAGCGTGCTGCTGCTCCCCGGGCGGCGAGGCCAGCACCGCATGGGCGTTGGCGCCGCCGAAGCCGAACGAGCTCACCCCCACCACCACCCGGCCGCTGCCGTCCACCGGGCGGGCCGCCGCCACCGGCTCCAGGCCCAGCCCCGCGAAGTCGATCGTGTCGTTGAGCGGCGTGCAGTGCACGGTCGCGGGAATGCGCCGACGCCCGATCACCAGCAGTGCCTTGAGCAGCCCCGGCACCGCCGAAGCCGCCTCCAGGTGCCCCAGGTTCGACTTCACCGACCCGACCGGCAGCGGCACACCGCCGCGCCGCCGGCCCAGGGCCCGCCCCAGCGCCTCGCACTCGACCGGGTCCCCGACCTGGGTGCCGGTGCCGTGCGCCTCCACGTACGCGACCTCGCCCGGCTCCACCCCGGCCGCCGCATGCACCTGCCGCAGCAGCGCCTCCTGGGCGTCCGCACTGGGCAGCGGCAGGCCGGACGTCCGCCCGTCGGCGTTCACCCCGCTGGCCAGAACCACCGCGTACACCCGGTCGCCGTCCCGCAGCGCGGCCGCCAGCGGCTTGAGCACCACCACCCCGGCCCCCTCGGACCGGACGTACCCGTCGGCGGCCGCCGAGAACGGCCGGCACCGCCCGGTGGGCGAGAGCAACCGCGCCTGCGACAGCCCCACCCAGCTCCCCGGCGACAGCAGCACCTGCACCCCGCCCGCCAGAGCCAGCCGGCTGCGCCCGGAACGCAGCGCCTCGCACGCCTGGTGCACCGCGAAGAGCGCCGACGAACAGGCGGTGTCCACCGCATGGGAGGGCCCGTGGAGGTCGAACAGGTACGACAGGCGGTTGGCCGTGTTGCACTTCGCCGCCCCGCTCATCCCGTACGGGTTCGACTCCCGCACCTGCCGCAGGCGGAGGTCCCCGTACTCGTGCGAGGAGACGCCCATCACCACGGCGGTGTCGCTGCCCGCGAGGCCCGCCGGATCGATGCCCGCGTCGTCGAACGCCTCCAGCGCGCACTCCATCAGCAGCCGCTGCTGCGGATCGAGTGCCCGGGCCTCCTTGGGGGAGACGCCGAAGAACTCCGCGTCCAGCCCCGAGACATCACCCAGGAACCCGCCCGCCACGGTGTAGGTCCGCCCCGGCCGCGGCTCCCCGGGGGAGAGCACCTCCGTCGCCGCGAACCGCTCCGCGGGCACCTGCCCGATCAGATCCCGTCCCTGCTCCAGCGCGGCCCACAGCCCGTCCGCGGACGCGATGTCCCCGGGCAGCCGGCAGGAGACGCCCACGATCGCCACCACGTGGTCGGTTTCAGCCATGGTCCCCAGAGTTGGTGCGCTCCGGAACCCCGGCAAGAGGCGCGGACGGCACCTCCCCGCCACAGCATCCATCGGGCCAATGCGCTCACCCTCACGAGTGGATCCGGGTCTCCTGTGTCGAAATCCCGTACGGTGCCTCACTCATGGGTGAGCATCACCTCCCCGGCGAAGCGGGAGACTCGGGTCGAGGGGCAACGACGGCGAGAGGAGCCCGCCCATGACCACGACGAGCGCGAAGCTGCTGACCGACGGCTTCGGCCGGGTCCGGGAGGGGGTGCACGGGGTGCTGGACGGGCTCGCGTCCGAGGAACTGACCTGGCGCGGCGAGGACGGCGAGGCCAATTCCATCGGCTGGCTCGTCTGGCACCTCGCGCGGGTCCAGGACTGCCAGATCGCCGACGCCGCAGGGCTGCCGGAGGTGTGGCACGCGCAGGGCTGGCAGAAGGACTTCGCCCTGCCCTACCCCGCCGACGCCAGCGGGTACGGCGCCTCCAGCACCGAAGTGGGCGCCTTCTCCGCCCCGGCCGCCAAACTGACCGGCTACCACGACGCCGTGCACGAGCAGACCGTCGGCTACCTCAGGACCCTGCACGAGAAGGACTACGCCCGCATCGTCGACGACGCCTGGGATCCGCCCGTCACCCTCGGCGTCCGCCTGATCAGCATCCTGGACGACGACCTCCAGCACGTCGGCCAGGCCGCCTTCGTCCGGGGCGCGCTGATGCGCCGCTGACCCAGCGGCCAGGCCCTAGCCGTTCTCGGCGGCGAACGCGCCTCCGGCGGCGAAGACCAGCCCGGCGAAGCGCTCGCCGATGCGGCGGTGGCCGGCCGGGTCCGGGTGCAGCCCGTCGGGCAGCGGCAGTTCGGCGGCGTCCGCCTCGCCGTACAGCGAACGGCCGTCGAGGTGGTGCAGGTTCGGGTCGTCGGCCGCCCGCTGCGCCGTGATACGGGCCAGCTCCTCCCGGACGACACGGAGCGTCAGCTTCCCCGCGGCGCACTCCGCCGGGTCGCCGAGGGCGCGGAACCGCACCGTTCCGCCGTCGAAGTCCGGTGCGAGGGGACCCGGGGTGTCCTCCTGGACAGGACACAGCACGGGGGAGACGACCAGCAGGGGCGTGGCGGGGTGCCCCTCGCGGATGGTGTCCAGGAATCCGTGGACCGCGGGGGTGAAGGCCCGCAGGCGCATCAGGTCGGCGTTGACCACGTTGATGCCGAGCTTCACGCTGATCAGGTCCGCCGGCGTGTCCCGCACGACCCGCGCCATGAACGGGTCGAGTAGGGCGTTCCCGCCCAGACCCAGGTTGACCAGCTCCACGCCGCCCAGCGCGGCGGCCAGCGCCGGCCAGGTCGCGGCCGGGCTCCCGGCCGTGGAGCCCTGGCTGATCGAACTGCCGTGGTGCAGCCACACCCTGCGGCCGCGGTCCGGCACCGCCTCGACCGGGACATCGGTGCGCAGGGCGATCAGCTCGACCGCCTCCGTCTGCGGCAGCCAGATCTCCACGTCCTTCTCGTCCGGGGACAGCCCGGTGAAACGAACGGTGACCGGCGGGCCCGGGTGGACGGACGCGGACTGCGTGAGCATGTCGACGGTCAGGACGTTGCCGCCGGACACGCTGACCCGGTCCGTCGGACGGCCGTCGACACACAGTTCGTACACGCCCTCCGGAGCGGGCGGGGCGCCCTTGAAGACCGTCTTCGTGGGCAGCACGTCCAGGTCGACGGCCGTGGCCCGGGTACGGAAGGCCAGCCGCACGCCGGAGGCCTGGGCCTCCGTCCTGCACAAGTACGGGTCGGGGAACCGCTTCCGGACCCAGGCGGGCAGCCGGTGCGGCACGACGCCGTGCTCGGTCCGCTCCACGTCCAGCGCACCGCGCAGGAAGCGGGGGTCGACGGGGACGGTGATCCAGTCGGGCACGTCGGCATCCTTGCGGGGTGGGGGCATCGTGCGGAAGGGCAACGGGCCCCGCCACCCTATCCGCGGCCCCGCCGCGCCGTCAGCCCTCGACGGCCATGCGCACGCCGAGCAGCAACAGCACGCCCCCGGAGACCTGTTCCAGGCGCCTGCGCACGCCTGCCCGCGAGATCAGGCCCCGCAGCCGGCCGACGAACCACACGTACACGCCGTAGTAGCCGACCTCGAAGACCGCCCAGACCGCGGCCAGACCGATCATCGTGGGCAGCTTGGGGGCGCCGGCGGGCACGAACTGCGGCAGGAACGACATCGCGAACACCGCCGCCTTGGGATTGGCGAGGTTCATCAGCAGGCCGGAACGGTACGCCCGCCAACCGGACCGCACGGCCGGCGATCCCTCCGGCTCCGCCGGCTGCGCGTGTCCGCGGCGGGCGGCCAGCAACGCCTGGACACCGAAGCCGATGAGGACCGCGGCGCCGCCGATCCGCATGACGTCGTAGGCCAGCCGGGAGGCCGCGAGCAGCGCCGTGAGCCCGAGGGCGGCGACGACACCCCAGACGAACACGCCGGTCTCGTTCCCCAGCACGGTGAGGAACCCGGCCCGCCTGCTGTGCAGGGACTGACGGATGATCAGCATCGTGCTGGGGCCGGGCGAGGCGGCGATCAGCGTGCACGCCCCGAGGAAGGCGAGGAGCGTGGTGAACATCTAGGCCGCCCTCGCCGCTCGCCACTCCGGGGCGAGCACCGACCAGATCTCCACGTCGTACCGCTTCCCCCGGTACACGGAGTTCTCCCGCAGCACGCCGTCCCTCGTCATCCCGAGCCGCCGGGCCACGGCGATGCTGGGCGCGTTCTCCGACGCGGCCCGCCACTCCACGCGGTGGATGCCCCGCTCCTCGACGGCCCAGTCGATGATCGCGCGCGCGGCCCGGGTCACCAGACCCCGGCCCGCCGCCGACGGCTCCAGCCAGCAGCCCGCCTCGGCGGTGCCCTGCCCGACGTCCATCGTCCGGAAGAGGACCCCGCCGACGAGCCTGCCGTCCGTCCGGATGCCGTACAGACGCCCCGTGTCGGCCGCGGTCTTGTCCGCGTACCTCTGGAGATAGGCCCGGCCCGACTCCAGGTCCGTGACGATGTCGGCCAGTTCGATGAACTGCCCGATGAACTCCCGGCCCCGGTCCATGTGGGCCAGGAACTCCTCGGCCTGCCACGGCTCCAGCGGACACAGCTCCGCGCCGTCGTCGCCCAGGGATATCGCGTACATGCTCACCTTTCCACTGCCGAACCGAACCACCGTGCACAGTGCGGAGGGATCTTCTCACGGGTATTGCCTCATATAGCCTGAGCCGAGGAACGCCGCGGTTCGGTACGCGGCCCTGGAGCAGGGGGATGCCGGCATGGCCGGGGGGATCGAGGAATTCGCCGAGCAGCTGCGCGCGCTGAAGGACCGTTCGGGACTCAGCTACGGGGCTCTGGCGAAGCGCTTGCACATGAGCACGTCGACCGTCCACCGCTACTGCAACGGCGGCGCCGTGCCCGCCGAGTACGCTCCCGTCGAGCGCTTCGCCCGGCTCTGCAAGGCCACCCCGCAGGAGCTGGTGGAGCTGCACCGCCGCTGGATCCTGGCGGACGATGCACGACGCTCCAGGGTGCAGGGCGAGGCGGAGGCGAGGACGCCGGAGCCGGCGGCGGCAGAGCCGCCCGCGCCGACGCCGACGTCGGCTCCCGCCGAGTCCGAGCCCAGCCCCGAGCCGAGTCCCGCACCTGAGCCCGAGCCGCAGTCCGGACCCGAACCTGAACTCAAGCCCATACCCCGGCCGCGGCCCGGCGAGCAGGTATCCGCCGCCGTCGGCGGCCGCCGTTCGCGTCGTGTGCGCTTGGGCATCGTCGCCGCAGCAGCCGTCGGCATGGCCGTGCCCACCGCCCTTGTCGCCTGGGCGGCCACCACCTCGACCGGCGCGCACCACGACGACACGGACGCGCACCGCGCCCGGTCGAACGTCTCCGGCGCACCCCTCGCCCCGTCCGGAGCCCCCGGCAACACCGCACCAGGCGGGGGTGACACCGCGTCACCGGACGGCCGGACACCGACCGACGGGACCGGCAAGACGGAGGACGGAGGCAAGAAAGCCGACGGCAAGAGCGGTGCGCGGGAGGAGGGCGGCGCCTCGGACAGCAAGGACAGCGGCGGCGGGAACGACTCCGGTGAGCCGCTGACCGCGGACGTCCAGCCCTATGCCCTGACCGACCGCTGCGACACCATGTACGTGTCCGGACGGAAACCCGCAGAGGTGCCCGAGCCGCCGTCCGACGGGGATGCGCGTGCCTGGGTCACCGGACTGCGGGCCGTGCCCGGCGGACGCATGCACATCACCGTCGATGTGCAGGGCAAGAACGGCCAGGCCGTCGTGCTGCGTGCCCTGCACGTACGCGTCGTCAAGAGCACAGCGCCCCTGGCCTGGTCGGGGTATTCGATGGGCGACGGCTGCGGCGGCGGTCTCACCCCGGCTTTCTTCGACATCGACCTCGACCGCGACCGGCCCACGGCCCGTCCCACGGCGGGGGAGCAGGGCGACGTCAAGATCCCGGCCACCGACTTCCCGTACAAGGTCTCCTCGACGGACCCGCAGCCGCTGGACGTCCTCGCCCGCACGACCGGCCACGACGTGACCTGGTACCTGGAGCTGGAGTGGAGCAGCGGCGGCCGCTCCGGGACGATGAAGATCGACGACCACGGGCAGCCGTTCCGCACGACGGCGGTCAAGGACCGGCCGCAGTACGGCTGGCAGTTCGACCAGAAGGTGTGGCAGCCGCTGCCGGACTACGGGCGCAGATAGGTGTCCGGCCCCTTGGGCCACAGACCGCTGCCCTGCTTGCGCAGGTGAGGAGGGGGCTCCTGGTTCGGGGGTGCTCCTTTCGGTCGCCGGACAAGCACCAGGTCGGAGTGATTGCGCCGCAATCATTCCGGCTGCGAAATGGTCAGCCGAGTAGGGCCTGGTCCCGGTAGTAGGGGGCCAGTGCTGCCCGTGCACCGTCGCCCATGGCCACCGCGATCCGCTGCATGTGGGACCCCTTCAGATCGCCGGCCACCAGGATCCGCGGGTGCTGCTCGGCCGGCGGGCAGTACCCGTCCGCGCCGACGGCCAGCCCCGGTACGACGGCCGGCTTCGAGCCGATGTTGCCCAGCACGGTGTCGACGACGAAGGTGTGCGCGTCGCCGCCCGGGTGCCGGGCGGTGATCCGGAAGCCCTTCGGGACCGGGGCGACGGTGACACCCCCGACGAGGTCCAGGCGGATGCGCGGTTCACCGGCGACCTCGTCGGTCTTGTACTGGTCGGCCTCGGGGAAGAGCACGTCGAGGCGGGCCTTGGCCCGCGGATGCGCGCGCAGCCAGGTGCCCAGCGGCCGGTCCGCGCCCAGCACCACCACCCGGCGACCCTCCAGGTCATCGGCTGCCGCCCGCCACAGCGGCGGCAGCCACCCGGTCTGTGGTGCGTCGATCCAGGACACGTCTCCGGGTGCGAGCGCCGTCACCCCGGTGGCCACTACCACGGCTGACGCCGTCAGGAGGCGGCCGTCCTCGAGCGCGACCTCGGCATGGCTGTCGCAGCCGGCCACCCGTACGGCGCGGCCGGAGAGCACGCTGACGTGCCCCAGTTCCTGGTGCCGGGCCAGGTCACCAGCGAGTGCGTCGGCGAGCGCCGTTCCGGTCGACCAGCCGCCCGGCACGTTCTCCACCGCGCCGATCGCCCGCAGCTTCGCACCAACGCGCTCGGCTTCGACGACCACGCACGTCAGCCGCAGGCTCGACGCCATCACCGCAGCAGCCACCCCGGCCGGCCCGGCGCCGATCACCAGCAGGTCCGCGTCCCAACAGGGCTTCATGCACAGACCCTTTGCGAGTCAGTAGACGACGCGAACGACGGTCACCAGCAGAACGCTGGGATTGGAGCTCACGTAATACACGGCGGTCGCGGCGCCGCCGACGACGGCCTGACGCCGGTCTCTTTCCCCTCCGACGGCACGGGACCCGTGCCCGTACGGGTCGGCCGCCAGCTTCCGCATGCCCTGGTCGAAGCTGTTCCGCAGGCCCGGATCCATGGCTTTGAGGGCCGCGTTCGCTTCCCGCGCATACTGCACGCGATACTGGCTCACGCCATCCCCGCTTCGGGATTCTGGGGTACGCAGCCGATGAAGTCACCGGTCCGCAGTCGGGCGATGACCGCGTCGTCCTCCTCGCCCGCCGCGGGCGTGGTCGACAGCGACCAGGACGCGAGAACCATCTGCAGCTGGTCCGCGGGAGTGGAGCCGATCTCGGCGTCGAAGGCCGGGCGTTGGTCTTCCGGCAGCGCCGCGCGGATGCTGTCGATCGTTGCGGGGATTTCGACCAGCTCTCCGCCGATGTGGGTGGTCCAGGTAGCTGCGCTGATGTCGCTCACGGTGTACCTCCTCGTCAGGCGTCTCACGGTAGCCGTCTGTGGCAAGCGGCGTACTGGAATGCGGCTGTTCGCGCCGTACGACGGCGCAGGAGAGAGGGCGGGCCGGCGGGAAGCCGGCCAGACGTCTCGGCCCGGGCCGGGCACGGGGCAGCCGCTTCGGTTGCCGCGGCCTGACGGCGACGCTGCGCACGGGACACCTCGATCGCGGTCGGCGCATCGTCTGGTGCGGCCTCGGTCTTGGGGAACGCGCGGCGGCCCAGCTCCCGCATCGCGGCGGCCTGCCGCTCCGCCGCCTACGCGATGGCCGGCTCCACCCGGCGCTGCGGAGCCGCCTCTTGGCGCGCGGCGAGCGCGCGGCGGTAGCCGTCGCAGGCGTTCTCCCGGGTGCGCACCGGCCCGCAGGGCGCGGCCGTGGGCACTGGATCGGCGTCGGCCGGCTCGGGCACGGTGTCGGGCGGCAGGATCCGTAAGGTGCGGACGACCATGCGGCCGGCCGAGGTGTTGGCGGCGGCCGCGACGACGCGGGCCTGCTCCGGACGGACCTTCGTCGCCCAGGCCGTCGACTCCGGGCACACGGTGAGCGGTCGGAGTCCGCGTCGTAGCCGACGGCTGCCACGTGCCCGGCAAGTCCGACGGGTGGCCCGCCACTGTCCGGGGAGTGGGGATTTACGCCATCAGCGGGGTATCGGTCCGTGGGCTCAGGCGAGGGCGGTGACCAGCAGGGCGAAGGCGGCGATGAGGACGGCGACGCGGACGTAGTGGAAGCGGTTCCAGCGGTTCATCTGCTCCTTCCAGTCCTCGGGCCGGTTCTCGGGGGTCCACGTCTTGCCCCGGTTGTTGATGGGGACGAGCAGCACAAGCGACATGATCACGCTGAGGGTCAGCAGCGCGCCGGCGGTGACGACGAGGCCGGTGCCGTGGTGTTGCCATCCGGCGATGGCCCAGCCCACGACGAGGACGAGCGAGGCGATGTACCAGACCGGCATCACGGCGCCGAGCATCCGGCCCCCGTGGGCGCGGCCGAGTTGGCCGCTGTCCTCGGGGAGTGCGTCGAAGATCGGGTTCATGACGAAGGCGACGGCGAACTCCACCCCCACCATCACGCCGAAAACCACGGTGGTGAACACCTCGAGTGCGTTGAGCATGACGACCCCTCCAGAGATCTAGCGTTGCTAGCTGACGAGTCAACGCTAGTACTGCTGCCGCTCGATTGTCTAGCGATGCTAGGATCGGGTCATGTCGGTACAGGAACGCAAGCAGCGCGAACGGGCGGAGCGCGAACGCCTCATCGTGGCGACAGCCCGCGAACTCGCCGAGCAGCAGGGCTGGGACGCGGTCACCACCCGCCGGCTCGCCGAGCGCATCGAATACAGCCAGCCCGTCCTCTACAGCCACTTCCGCGGCAAACGCGAGATCATCGGCGCCGTCGCCCTCGAAGGCGCCGCCGAGATGGCCATGGCGGTACGGGCCGCGGCCTCCGCGGCGGACGGCCCGCGCGAGCGGGTCACCGCCCTCGCCCGCACCTACCTCGACTTCGCCGCACGCAACTCGGCGGTCTACGACGCGATGTTCCAGCTCGACGGCGGCCTGGCGTTCGCGAAGGAGGACACCCCGGAGCCTCTGAAGGACGCCTTCGCCGCCCTGCTGGAGTGCCTCGGCGAGGTCGCCGGGGACGGCGTCCACCCAGGGCTGTTCACCGAGGTGTTCTGGGCGGCCCTGCACGGACTGGCCACCCTGACCCGGGCGCGACGGCTCCCGCCGGAGGACACCGAGCGCAGGGTGGAACTGCTGGTGGACCGGCTCGCCATGATCTGACACACCGCCCCAGCGGACACCGGCTGGTGGTCGCGCTCGGCGCGGGCCCGCCGGTCGATGGCCCGCTGTGCCTCCACCCTCTGGGCATCGCCCTCCTCCGGCGCGAGTGCTCGGCTGCCATGCGCAGCATCATCGTGAGGCTGCTCAGCGTCTCGGCCTCGCCGCCGTCCCCCGTCAGGCGCGAGTCGAGGCCGCGGTGCGCCCGGCCCAGGACCTCGGGCCAGGCACCGGTGGTTGCCGCCGGGCCGACCCCGGTCAACGGCGTCAGCCACAGGTCGGCGTGGGTGGGATGCGTCGCAGCGGCGACCTGCACGGACGCGTGGTGGCGAGGGCTGCGCCGAACAGTCGTTTCCGGCGCTCGGAGAGATTGCCGATCTCCCGGCTGTTGCTTCCGGAACCCCGCACGGCCCTGTGCCGCTGAGCCGTGCCTCCTGCGGGAGGCCACTGCGCGGGACACTGCCTTTCATGACCGACTGGGCCATCACCACACTCGGGCCGTACGACCGGCAGGCGGTCATGGAGGCCGTCGACCTGTTCGAGACCGTCCTGGGCCACGGCATGCTCACCGTCGACCAGGTCCTCGAGGAGCTGCGCACGGGGTCGCTGCTCTTTCTGACCGCGCACACGGGCAGGCCTGCCACGGTGGCGGGGGCGGCGATCGCCCGCGTTCTGCATGACGACGACTACCGCGAGTTCATCGCTCCCATGCCGCACGGAACGCTGCTCGCCGTCCCGCCCTCCGTGGACGGCCGCCGGATCGGCCAGCTGAATACCTTGGCCGTGGCCGAACCGATGCGCCGACGCGGCCTCGGCGGAGCACTCACAGCACGCAGCACCGCGTGGTTGCGTGAACGGTGCACCCAGGCGTACGTGATCTCCTGGCTGCACGACCGGCCGGGCCGCAGCGAGGGCCCGTTGAAGGCTCTCGGCTGGGAGCCGGTCACTGTCCTCCACGATTACTGGCTGCACAGCGGCTGGGACTGCTCCCGGTGCGGCCGTCCCTGCCACTGCCCGGGCATGTTGCTGCGCCTGCTCGGTACCGTCAAGGCGCCGTAGCCGCGTCCCGTGCGGCGACCAGCTCCCGGATGTGCGGGTTGAGGCGATACCGATCGAGTACGGCAGTAGGCACTCCCCGGGCTCCATGGATACGGCCCAGGCACCTTCGGCTTGCGCAGGCACACGTGAACGGAGTGGCCAAGGCCCACTCCGTGGACGGGTAGAAGAAGGTCAGCGCCTCCCCTGCCCTCATATTCCTGGCGGCGGTGACCGCCAGGGACCGGACATCCACATGGGTGCTCGGGTCGCAGGAATGGTTGAGGTAGGCCAGGGCGTCCAGGTTGTCGATGTGCCGGTCGACTGCGATCTGGATGGAAGTGCGCGAAGGACGAGCCCGGAACCGGGGTGTGCTGATCCGGGCCACCACATCGCCTTCATCGAGGGCAGCCCTGGTCACCAGACCGCGGCCCGCCCCGGGCTGATCAATGATCCGAAGAGTCGGCATGGCTCGATCACACCCCGAACCGTCCCGCATCGCACCTTCGAAGGACCGAACACGTCGGCGGGCCGCAGGCCACCGTGGCCCCAGGTCTTCTCCGGTCCGCGGGGCCGAGCCGACGGACTCGACGAGCTCGTGGTCCACGCACTGCTGATGGCTTTCTGGGGTTCAAGGGTGCGCCGCCCGGTCACCAGGCCGACGCCGACCTCTCCGAGCAGCAGGCCATCCGTGACATCCGCGAACTGGTCCGTCTCGGCCGGCTCGAAGCGCAGGGCCGGGCGCGATCCTGCTACTGCGCCCCTGGCCCCCGCAGGGCCCGTGCGCAGGACCGGATCCGCCAAGCCGTGGAGCTCCACGCCCCCGGACCTGACCGGCACCAGCAGAGGGGGCTCGGCGAGAACGTCTGCTCGCCGAGCCTCTCCTTGTATGTGCTGTGATACGGGCCGCCGATGCCGCTCGATCGAACCGTTTCCGTGCACGTGCCTCTCGGATGCCGGCGATGCAGGGCGTGCTCAGCGGAACTAAAAATGCCCTTTCTCCTCTCTCTAGAGTGAAGAGACTTCTGTGGCGGTTTGGGATGCATGGTGGGTGGGGTCGCGGCCCGGCGTGGCGGTGGCCTTGCCACCGTCAGGCACTGGCCCGGTCGGCCTGCGCGGTACCGCCTGCCACCCGGCGGAAAGGACGCGCAATGGAACAGGAGAGGCTGCGCAAGGGCACCCCAGTGCTCAGGTACGGCACGGCTCTGGCCCGGGATGTTGTCGTGGTGCTCCTGGCGGGCGGCGTCTCGGCGTGGATCGCTGTGGCCGGTGACGGGGACGGCCTCCACGTGACCGCCTGGAGCAGGCTGGCCTCCGGATACCTCCCTTACGCGGTGATCGTGTGTCTGCTCGGGGCCACCGCACCGACGGCGCTCAGTACGGTCATCCGCACGGCCGGATCCCAGCTGATCATGGTGTTCGGCTACTACACCTGGGGCCCCATGACCACGTTCGCGAACACCCCCACCAAAGCGGCCCACTACGCGGAGCAATGGACGCTGGTCGCCCTCACTGCCGTGCCCCTGACCGGCCTGGCCGCGTACGCGGCCAAGTGCCTCGTACGCCGCTGCGCAACGGCCCGTGCCACGCCGCCCCCGCTTCCCACGCCGACGCGCGAGAACCAGGGCCGGGCACACCACCGCGTTCCGGCGACCTCCGAAGACACGAGGTAGCAACTCCGTGCCGCTGAAGAACAGCCTTGCCTTTGCCGAGGGTTCGCCAGGACTTCGACCGGGGGTCTCGTTCTGGTCCAGGAAGGTCTGGAATGCGGTCGGCGGTGATTGCTGACAGAGCCAAGTTAAGGGGCCGGACGATAGGTGCACACGTGCGCGCCCGTGCCGCTGGTGACCGAGGAGACCAGTTCCAGGGTGCGCAGCACCCCGTCGTCGGTGAAGATCCGCTTGCCGCCGCCGAGGAGCACCGGCGTGATGATGAGCCGCAGCTCGTCGACCAGGCCCTCGCTCAGGAGGGTGCGGACGAGCGTGGGGCTCCCCATGACCAGCAGGTCCCCGCCGTCGGCCGCGTGCAGCTCGCGGATGCGGGCGAGGGCCTCGCCGCCGGGGATGCGCGTGGTGTTGTTCCACGTCAGCTCCGCGTCCCCCAGGGTTCCGGTCACGACGTACTTCGGGATGGCGTTCATCTGGTCGGCGAAGGGGTCGCCGGCCCGCTCCGGCCACGCCGCGGCCATCGTCTGCCACGTGCGGCGCCCGAACAGCAGCGCCTGCGTCCTGCCCATGATCTCGGTGATGGTCCCGCCCATCACCTCCGGGTCGAAGAACGGGTGCGACCAGCCGCCGTGGGCGAAACCGCCGTCGGTGTCCTCCTCGGCTCCGCCGGGCGCCTGTACGACGCCGTCCAGGCTCATGAACTCACTGACCACGATGCGCACGGGACTTCACTCCTCGTTCCTCGTATCCGGTCCGGGTGTGCCGGACGGCACGGCACGTGTTCGCGCCGTCGGGACGATCGTCGCACCGACCACTGACAATGCCGCGAAGCCATGACCCAAACCCACTGTTCAAGCACCGCGTCCCCGATCTAGGCTGGCGCGTGCAGCTGGTTCGCCCCTGTCCGCCAGGCAGGCGCGTCGCAAGAGGGAACCCGGTGGGAATCCGGGACTGCCCCGCAGCGGTGAGCGGGAACGACCGCCGTCATACGCACTGGGTCCGTGACGGGCCCGGGAAGCGACGGCCATTAGGTGTCTGCCCCCGGCAGACGTGCCCGTGAGTCCGAAGACCTGCCCGTTGCCCGCGCGCGACCGTTCGTGCGCGGAGATCCCGGTGACCTCGAGGGCGGGTCGGCGCACATACCGAACGGGCAACCCACCGCTGTGGTGCGGCCCGTCCGCCACCCCTTCGCGTTCTCGCCATGCTCCGGGATCCCGGAAGAAGCTCGCGAAGGAGAGTTCCGTGACCAGCAAGTCCGCAGCCGCGGCAGCACGCGCCACCGTGTACGGCTACCCCCGCCAGGGCCGGGGCCGTGAATTGAAGAAGGCGATCGAGGGTTACTGGAAGGGCAGTGTCGGCGCGGACGCCCTCCGGGAGACGGCCGCCGGACTGCGCCGCACCACCTGGCGGCAGCTCGCCGAGGTGGGCATCGACGAGGTGCCGACCGGCGACTTCTCGTACTACGACCACGTCCTGGACACCAGCGTCATGGTCGGCGCGATCCCCGCCCGGCACCGCGCGGCCGTCGAAGAAGACGCCCTGGACGGCTACTTCGCCATGGCCCGCGGTACCCAGGACGTGGCGCCGCTGGAGATGACCAAGTGGTTCGACACCAACTACCACTACCTGGTCCCGGAACTCGGCCCCGACACCGTCTTCACCACCGACTCCGCCAAGCAGGTCGCCGAGCTCAAGGAAGCCCTCGCCCTCGGCCTGGCCGCGCGCCCCGTCCTGGTCGGCCCCGTCACCTACCTCCTGCTCGCCAAGCCCGCGCCCGGCGTCGCACCCGGCTTCGAGCCGCTCACGCTCCTCGACCGGCTGCTGCCCGTCTACGCCGAGGTGCTGGCGGACCTCAGGGCCGCCGGCGCCGAGTGGGTGCAGCTCGACGAACCCGCCCTGGTCCAGGACCGCACCCCGGCCGAGCTGAACGCCGCCGCCCGCGCCTACCGTGAGCTCGGCACCCTCGCCGACCGGCCGAAGCTGCTGGTGGCCTCCTACTTCGACCGCCTCGGCGAGGCCCTGCCGGTGCTGGCCAAGGCCCCGGTCGAGGGTCTCGCCCTCGACTTCACCGGGTCCGCCGCCGCCAACCTCGACGACCTCGCCGCCGTCGGCGGCCTGCCCGGCAAGCGCCTCGTCGCCGGCGTGGTCGACGGCCGCAACGTGTGGATCAACGACCTGGAGAAGTCGCTGGCCACCCTCGGCACCCTCCTCGGCCTCGCCGGCCGCGTCGACGTCGCGGCCTCCTGCTCCCTGCTGCACGTCCCGCTCGACGCCACGGCCGAACGGGACATCGACCTGCAGATCGTCCGCTGGCTCGCCTTCGCCCGCCAGAAGACGGGCGAGATCGTCACCCTGGCCCGGGCGCTGGAGCGCGGCACCGACTCCGTCGCGGCCGAACTCGCCGCCAACCGCGCCGATCTGGCCTCCCGGGCGGGCTCCGCCATCACCCACGACCCCGCCGTGCGCGCCCGCAGCGCCGCCGTCACCGAGGCCGACACGCACCGCTCGCAGCCCTACGACCTGCGCGCCGCGGCCCAACACGACCGTCTCCGGCTGCCGTTGCTGCCGACCACCACCATCGGCTCCTTCCCACAGACCACCGAGCTGCGCACCGCCCGCGCCGGCCTGCGCGCCGGACGCATCGACGAGGGCGCCTACGAGGAGCGCATCGAGGCCGAGATCCGCGAGGTCGTCGCCTTCCAGGAGAAGGCCGGCATCGACGTGCTCGTCCACGGCGAGCCCGAACGCAACGACATGGTCCAGTACTTCGCCGAACAGCTCACCGGCTACCTGGCCACCCAGCACGGCTGGGTCCAGTCCTACGGCACCCGCTACGTCCGTCCGCCGGTCCTCGCCGGCGACATCTCCCGGCCCGAGCCGATGACCGTCCGCTGGACCCGCTACGCCCAGTCGCTCACCGACCGGCCGGTCAAGGGCATGCTCACCGGGCCCGTCACCATGCTCGCCTGGTCCTTCGTCCGCGACGACCAGCCGCTCGCTGAGACCGCCCGGCAGGTCGCCCTCGCCCTGCGCGACGAGGTGAACGACCTTGAGGCATCCGGCACTTCGGTGATCCAGGTCGACGAGCCCGCCCTGCGCGAGACCCTCCCGCTGCGCGCCGCCGACCGTGCGGCGTACCTCGCCTGGGCCACCGAGGCCTTCCGCCTCGCCACCAGCGGCACCCGGCCGGACACCCAGATCCACACCCACATGTGCTACGCCGAGTTCGGCGACATCCTCACCGCCATCGACGACCTCGACGCCGACGTCATCAGCCTGGAGGCTGCCCGCTCCCACATGCAGGTCGCCGGCGAGCTGGCCGCGGCCGGGTACCCGCGCGAAGTCGGCCCCGGCGTCTACGACATCCACTCGCCCCGCGTCCCCGGCGCCGCCGAGGCGGCGGACCTGCTGCGCAAGGGGCTGGCCGCGATCCCGGGCGAGCGCCTGTGGGTCAACCCCGACTGCGGCCTGAAGACCCGTGGCTGGACCGAGGTGCGCGCCTCCCTGGAGCACCTGGTGGCGGCGGCCCGTGAGGTGCGGAAGGAGCTGGACGGCACGGCTTCCTGAAGGTCCAGTACCTGGCCGACGACCTGGTTCTTGAAGCCCTGGTCGACGAGGGCTTTGCGGACAGTGTGGCCGGTGTGCCCGGCGACCTGGTTCGAACGACCACTCACCGAGCCCGAAATCGATCTATCGGTCTGTGGCCAGAGTGACGCATGTGTCACCCTGGCCGCATGACGTGGAACGGTGACGAGTACCAGGCCCGATTCGACCGCATTGCCGCCGACGGCGGAGACGTCCATGGCGAAGCCACGCTGGTCCGCTCCTTCGAGCCCGGCACGGTCCTCGACGCGGGCTGTGGCACGGGCCGGGTGGGCATCGAGCTCGCCCGTCACGGCATCGCCGTGACGGGCGTGGACATCGACGAGTCGATGCTCGCCACTGCCCGGCGGCTGGCTCCGCAGATCCGCTGGTACCGGCAGGACCTGGTCGGCCTCGACCTGGGGGAGTCGTTCGACGTCGTGGTGGCAGCGGGGAACGTCCCCCTGTTCACCCCGCCGGGAACGGAACCGGCCCTGGTGGCCGGGATGGCCGCCCATGTGCACCCGGGCGGCCGCCTCGTCGCGGGTTTCTCCCTGGACCGCGGGTACACACTGGACGACTACGACGCGCACTGCCGGGCGGCGGGACTCACCCTGGAAGCCAGGTATGCGACCTGGTCCCGGGACCCTTGCACCGACGGGGACTACGCCGTTTCCGTGCACCGCAAGTCCTGACTTCCGCCCACCGGAGCGGAGTTCACGGCAGTGCCTGCCGGAGGGTGTCCGCCAGCTCCGCCGGGTGGTCGCGCAGCAGGTTGTGCCCCGCGGCGATCAGCGCGGTCGTATGACGGCTCGTCGTCAGCGCCGACCACGCCGCGACGTCCTCCTCGGTGACGGTCCGGTCCTCCGTGCCGCGGATGGTGAGGATCGGCGACGACACGGGTGTCCACCGTGCCGTTCCGGTGAGGTATTCGTGGGTGGCCCGGTAGTCCGCGCGCAGGGCCGGGGCCACCATCTCCAGGACGTCCGGGGCGTCGAGCAGTTCGGCGGGCAGGTAGCCGTCCGCGACGACCTGGGCGAAGAACTCGTCGTCCGGGCGGTTCCAGCAGCCGGCGGCCATGCGGACGGTTGTCCCCGGTGCCTGTTGTGCCGAGGCCGCGAGCAGGACGGCGGTCTCCGGCTCCAGCGCGCGGGCCGTCTCGTACGCCAGCACCGACCCCGACGAGTGGCCGTACAAGACGATCTGCGCTCCGCCCGCGTGGGCGCGGATGGCGTCGGCCGACTGCTTGGCCAGGACCGGGAGGTCGCTGAGCGGAGGGTCGTCGAGCAGTGCCTCCCTCCCGGGCAGGCGGATCGCCACCGGGTGCGGGTCCGGGGCCAGGGCCCGGCCCAGTGCCAGCACCGCGCTCACGCCTGCACCCGCGTGCGGGAACAGGTACGCCACCCGCTCCGGCCGCTCGGCGGGCACGAGGTCCACCAGCCATTTCCCGCTCACCGCGACTCCTTCCGCTGTGCTGTGTCCAGGTCGGTGGCGAGGGCACGGAGACAGTCGCAGGCGGTGTCCAGAAGGCGTTCCGCCTGGCCTTCGTCCCCCGCGTGCGCCAGTCGCAGCGTCAGCTCGTTCCCCTTCGTGTATGCGCTGAACTCCCAGTGGAACGGCCTGGGGTTGTCCGGGCCGCGGTCACCCCGGTCCGGCAGCGGGACTTCCGCAAGGTCGTCCTCTCCGCTTCCCGCTGTGCCGGCGAACACCGATCCGAGTCGGCCCAGGTAGTTCACGCTCATCCACGGGCGGTCCGCTGCCGTGAGCCGGGCGTTGTGCGAGCGGGCGGCCCGTGCGTTGTCGAGCACCTTGCGCGGGTCGGCGTCCGGTGCGGTGTCGACCAGTACGGGGGCCAGCGCGGTGAACCAGCCAACCGTCCGTGACAGGTCCGCGTCGTCGACCACGTCCTCGTCGCGGCCGTGCAGTTCCATCACGGCGCGGACCGCGCGGCATCCGAGGGCCGCGGCGGCCGCGGCGGTGGCCGCCGCCAGCACGGCGTCCGCCGGGTGTGCACCCTGCCCCAGCAGTCCGTCGAGCAGCGAGCCGGTCTGCGCGGAGCCGAGCGTGCGCTCGGCGACACGGGTGCTGCCCTCGTACGTCGTGGGCGGCGGACCGGGGACCGCGCCGGGTGCGTCGTACCGCCCGGCGAGGCCGGCGGTGTGCCCCTGCACAGCGCGCGCCCACTGGTCGTAGGCGACGGGCACGGGGGGCAGCCGGACGGGATCCCCCGCGGTCCTGTGGGCGCAGGCGGTGCGCAGGTCGTCCAGCAGTACGCCCCACGACAGCACGTCCATCACGAGGTGGTGTGCGGTCAGGACCAGCAGGCGGCGGTCCGCCGCGTCCCGGATCAGGGTGGCGCGCAGCAGCGGGCCCGCGGCGATGTCCAGGCCCCGCCTGGCCCGTTCGATCGCGGCCGCCACGGCCTCGTCCCGGGCGGCCGACACCTCCTCGATGGCCACGGTGTGTGCCGTCGGGTCGCTGACCTGCTCCCAGTCCGTTCCCCGCTTGCGGAAGCGGTGACGCAGCACACCGTGGTGGCCGGCCACTGACTGGACGGCGGCCAGCAGCGCCTCGGAGGACAGCGGTTGCGGTATCTGCAGCGCGACCGACTGGTTCCAGTGGCCCGCATCGGGCAACTCCAGCCCGAAGAACCAGCGTTGGACGGGGGTCAGGGGGATGGACCTGCGCCGGGCGAAGCTCTTGCTCACCGTGACCGACCGGGCGGCCGAGGTGGTGACCTGGGCCAGCGAGCGGACGGTGGGGTGGGTGAACAGGTGCCGCCGGGTGACCTGAAGCCCCCGGTCGGCGGCTTTCGTGGCGATCCGTACGGCCTGTACCGAGTCGCCGCCCAGGGAGTAGTAGTCGTCGTCCAGGCCGACGTGCTCGACGCCGAGGATCTCGCGCCAGACGTCCGCCAGTGCCGCCTCGGTCTCGGTCATGTCCTCGATGGGCCCGGGCGCCTCGGGACCGGTGTCCGTCGGCCCCGGCAGGGTGCGTGACGCCTTGCCGTCCGGTGTCCTGGGCAACTGCTCCTCGCACAGCAGCTGTTGGGGCAGCAGGTGGGCGGGTATCTCGCGGCGCAGCAGGTCCATCAGCTCGCTCGTGGAGACGGTGCCGTCCGTTTCCGCCACCGCGGTGGATCCCTCCGTCCCGCCTTCTGGAGCCGTGGCCGCCCGTACGGCGGGGTGAGTGCGCAGCACCTGCTCGACCCGCGCCGGGTCGTGGTGGTAGCCGTGTGCGGAGCGGATTTCCGCGTCCCGGCCGAGGACGACGAGCCTGCCGTCCGGGAGGAACACGCCTGCGTCGCCCGTCCGTTGCACGTGGGCGTGCGGGAGCAGAGGGTGTGGGAGGGCGGGGGTCTCGGGCGCCGCCCCGAGGGGCGCCGGGGCATCCTCCGCACCGATGCAGATCTCCCCGGGAACCCCTGTCGGGCACGCGCGGCCCCATGCATCCACCACGCACAGTGGTGAACCGGCTGGGGGCCTGCCCACCGGCACGATGCCGGTGGCCGGCGGTGCGGTCGGTGCACCGTGGTCGACGGGCACCTCCTCCTCGGACAGGGCCGGTCCCCACTCGACGCCGCCGTACGCATGGACGAGGCGAACGCTTGGGGCGTGGGAGCGCCACCGGTGGACGAGGTCCTGGCCGAGCGTCTCGCCGCCGACCACCAGGGTCCGTACCGCGGGGGTGCCGCCGTCGGCGTCCAAGCGGGAGACGAGTGCGGCCAGTTCGGTGGAGGCGATCGTGGCCGAGGCGGCTGCCCGCCCGCGCGCCAGCTGCTCCAGTCGCACGTCCGGGGCCAGGGGCACGGCGGCGTTTCCCGCCGCCAGGGTGGTGAGCAGGTCGAGTGCGAGCCGGTCGGCCGTGCCGCGGGCGATCAGTACCTCGCCCGGTCCGTCGTCGCGTACCGCGCGCGCGAGCGCCCGGTGCGTGAGCATCATCGGACGTCGGGCCCCGGTGGTGCCGCTGGTGCGCACCACCAGGGCGGGTGCTGCGAGGCCGACGGGGTGCGCTGCCGGGGGCGCGGACGCAGAGTCGACGCGCACCACCGGGGTGCCGGGGACGTCCGCGGATCCCGTCATGTCCAGCAGGGCCGACGCTCCCGCCTCGGACAGCTCGGCGGGTGCGGAGTCGCCCCCGGTGACGAGGGGGGCGCAGACCAGGCCCGCGCGCAGCACTCCCAGGCACGCGGCGGCCAGGTCGGCGGACCGTTCGGCCTGCACGGCCACCACGGCGGAGGGGCCGAGGTCGGTGCGTGCATCGAGTGCGGCCGCCACCAGGTCCGCGGCGCGGTCGACCTCGCCGTAGGTGGCGGTGTCCGGGCCGTCGACGACCGCCGGGGCTCCGGGGTCCGCTGCGGCCCACCGTCGCACGCGGTCGGTGACCGGTTCGCCGGGGCTCTCTTCGGGGAGTGTGTCTGCGCGCGGGGCCAGTGCGGTCAGGGCGCGCAACTGGGCATCGGGTGCGGCGAGCAGCGCATCGACCAGGATCTCGAACCGGTTTGCCAGCCGGTCCACCGTGGCCGCGGTGAACAGGTCGGTGTCGTACTCCCAGGTGATCGCGATCGAGTCGTCGTTTTCGAAGACCGCACCGGCCAGGTCGTAGACGGCCCCTGTGCGGGGCAGCGCGACGGTTTCCAGGGTCAGTCGGCCCAGGGGCACGCGCTCGCCGTCGCGGTCGGCGGACAGCAGGGTGCCCGCCGTGCTCAGCGCGGGGTCGTGCGCGGTCTGCTGTCCGAAGCAGACCTCCACCAGTGGAGCGCGGCCGCGGTCGCGGGGGACGTCCACCGACCCCAGCAGGTTGTCGAAGGTGACGCCGCCGTGTTCGAGTCCCTCCAGAAGTTCCCGGCCGACGGCGTCGGCCAGGGCCGAGAACGACTGGTCCGGCGTCATCCGGACCCGGTGCACCACGGGGTTGGCGAAGTAGCCGAGGACGTCGGCGAATTCGGGCCGCTCGCGGTTGGCGGTGAGTACGGCGACAGCGCTGTCCGCGCGTCCGGTGCAGGCGTGCAGCAGCACGTGGAACACCGTGAGCAGTACGGCGAAGGGGGTCGTCCCGGTGGTACCGGCGTACGCGCGCACGGCGGCGGCCTGTGCCGGTGAGAGGTCCCTGCGCAGCGTCGCGCCGTGTTGCCCGCGCACCACCGGCCGGGGCCGGTCGGCGGGCAGGTCCGCGGGCGGGGGCGGGGGCGTCAGCCGCTGCACCCAGTGTCGGAGGTCGTCGGTGCCGAGGGGGGTACGGGCCCGCGCGAGCGACCACGTCGCGAAGTCGGCGTAGCCGTGCGCGGGCGCGGGCAGGTAGGCCTCGGTGCCGGTGCTCTCCGCCGCGTAGAGCACCGCCAGCTCCCGCAGCATGGTGATCATGGACCAGTAGTCGGTGATCAGGTGGTGCTGGGACACCACCATCACCGGGCCCCCGGACAGTCCGGTGTAGAGGCGGACGCGCAGCGGTGGCCGTGCGGTCAGGTCGAAGGGCGCGAAGGCGGAGCGGACCAGGTCTTCGCGGTGCGTGCGGTCCCAGTCCGGTGGCACCGGCACGGTCGAGAAGTCCAACCCGGGCTCGGCGGCCACTTGTTGGACGGGGTTGCCGTTGTGCAGGGGGAAGGCGGTGCGCAGTACCGGGTGCCGGTGGGCCAGGGCCGTCCAGGCCCGCTGCAGGGCCTCCGCGTCGCAGCCGTCGGCGAAGCGCGCGGCGACGGCCACCACGTAGGCCGACCCGCCCAGGTCGAGATGCTCGGCGTGCCACAGCGACATCTGGTTCGGTGCGAGCGGGAACCGGCCCTCGGCCGGCCCGTGCGGAACCGGGTCGGTGTCGTCCTCGGGTTCGTCGAGGCGTTCGGCGAGCTCGTCGGCCAGCTCCATCAGCGTGCGGGGGCCCAGGATGTCGGGCAGCGGCAGCTTCACCCCCAACTCCCTGTGCACGGCCATGCGCAGCCGCAGCGCGGACAGCGAGTCCACACCGGCCGCCCGGGCCGGGGCGGCGGGGTCCACCGTCGCGGGTGCCGCGCCCATCACCTCGGCCACCTTGAGGCGCAGGTGGTGGCCGACTTCGGCGCGGCGCTCGTGCGGGGGCAGTGCCGCCAGCCGCTCGCGCACCCCGGCCTCCGCCCTGTCCTGCTCGTCCGCGAGCAGGGCGGCGAGGGATGGACGGCGCACCTTGCCGAGCGGAGTGCGCGGCACTTCGGTCACCACGCGCACCCGCCGGGGCACCGCGTGGGCGGGCAAGTGCCGTGCGCAGTGCGCGAGGATGTCGGCGGGCTCCGTCCGTGCGCCGTCGCGCAGTTGCACCGCCGCCACCAGCAGTGCTCCCCGGCCGGGCAGGGGAACGCCGGCCACTCCGGCGTCGGCGACCAGCGGGTGGTCCGCCAGCACCTGTTCGACCTCGACCGGGTTCACCTTGTGTCCGCCGGTGTCGATCAGTACACGGGAGCGTCCGACGACGGTCAGTCTGCCGTGGGCGTCGAGGCTGCCGAGGTCGCCTGTCCTGTGGTGGCCGTTCCCCGGGTCGTCGACCACGGCGCGGCCGGACACCACGATCTCGCCCGTCGCACCGGGAGGCAGGGGAGTGCCGTGCGCGTCGAGGATCTGGACCCGCGCGCCCTCCAGGGGTGTGCCCACGGTGCCGGGGGAGGGTTCTTCGCCGACGTCCCAGCAGACGCTGCCCGCCTCCGTGCTCCCGTAGGTCTGGCGCACGGGGAGACGGAAGCGTGCCTCGAAGCGCCGGACCACGGCCGGGTCGAGGAAGTTGCTCCCGGACAGGCACAGGCGCACGGTGCCGAGTTCCACCGGTGTGTCCGGGGGGAGGTCGGCCAGGGCGTCGAAGAGCTGGGGCACGGCGATCAGCAGCGTGACCCGGTGCCGGGCCAGCGCTCGTACCACGGCGTCCACGGAGGAGGTGCCCGCGCTCCGGTCCGGCAGTACCAGCGTGGCACCGGAGCGCACCGCTGCCAGCAGGCAGCAGAACTGTCCGAGCGCGTGGAACAGCGGTACCGGGCAGAGCAGGACGTCGTCGGCGGTGATGCGGGCCGTCGCGGTGATGTTGCCCGCCTCGGCGACCTGGTGGGCCTGGGTGCGGACGATGCGCTTGGGTTCGCCGGTGCTGCCGGAGGAGAGCGCTGTCACCCACGGGCCGTCCACAGGTGACGGCCGGTGCCGTGCGCCCGCCGGGGGTCGGGGGAGGGGGCCGTCCACCGTGAGGACGGGGCCGTCGGTGAGCGCGGTCATGGGGTGGCCTGCCGTGGTGACCACGACGGCCGGCCGGCTGTCGGCCACTCTGCGCCGCAGCACCTGCTCCGGCTGGTCCGGATCGATGGCCTCCACCGTGCAGCCCGCTGCGGCGGTGGCGAAGTAGGCGACCGCGAACTCGGGCCGGTTGTCCATCACGAGCAGCACGTGCGCACCGGGGGAGGCGCCTGCGCCGGCCAGCGCCCCGGCGAACCGGGTGACGGCCGTGGCCAGTTCGTCGTAGGTCAGTGACTGTTCGCCCTGGACGATGGCCGTCGCCGTGGGGTGGGCGGTCGCCGTGGTCGCGACCATGTCGAGCACGGGGCTTGCGCTCACCGGGTCTCCTCCGCCAGCCGCTCGGCCAGCTCAGCAGGGGTGGGGTGGACGAACACGTCGCGCGCGGTGACCTGCAGGCCCAGCTGCAGGCCGATCTCGGTGACGGCGGTCACTGCGCGCGCAGAGTCACCGCCGTGCAGGAAGAAGTCGGAATGGACGGTGAGGCCGGTGACGCCCAGTACCCGCTCCCACACCCGCACCAGCGCCTGCGGGGTCGGCGCCGGGAGGGAGGGGCCGGATCGCCGGCGCAGCAGCGCCGCCCGGTCGACCTTGCCCGAGGGGGTCGTGGGGAGCCGGTCGACCGTGTGCACCTCGGTGGGCACCATGTAGTCGGGCAGCAGCCCCTTCACGTGGGCGCGGAGGAGCGCTGCGTCGGCGTCGCCGTGTCCCGGTTGCCATTCGACGAAGCACACGAGACGTTCCGCGCGGCCCGCGCCGTCCGTCGGAGCGGCCACCGCCGCCCGCCGGACCGCGGGATGGGTCGTGACCGCGCTCTGCACCTCGCCCAACTCGACGCGTTTGCCGAGGAGCTGTACCTGGTCGTCGATGCGGCGCAGGAACTCCAGGTCGCCGGAGGGGAGTTCGCGGACCAGGTCGCCTGTGCGGAAGCACCGTTCGCCGTTCACCTCGACGAACCTGCGCGCGGTGCGTTCGTCGTCGCCGAGGTAGCCGATCCCGACCGTCGGACCGCCCAGGTACAGCTCACCCGGTGTGCCGGGGGTCACCGGTCGTCCCTCGGGGTCGCGGATGCCGGCCTTGATGTGCGGCAGCGGTGTCCCGATCGGCGGCAGGACGGTGCGGTCGGACCACGCGGAGACGTCGCAGAACAGCGCGCCGGCCACGGTCTCGGTCGGCCCGTACTCGTTGAGCACGCGGCTGGGGAACCCCGGCGGCGGGTAGGCGGCGAGGCGCTCGCCGCCGGTGCGGATGAGCCGTACGTCGCCCAGGTCTGCACCGTCGAGGCGGAACATCGACTCCAGCAGCAGCGGGGGGACGTAGGTCTGGGTGATCCGCTGGGCGTGCAGCCAGTCGACGAGTGCGCGGGGCGAGGAGCGGTCGGCGTCGGAGGCGATGTGCACGGATGCGCCCGTGCTCAGGAAGGGCCAGAGCTCGTCGATGGTGACGTCGAATCCGGGCGAGCCGATCTGGGCTCCGCGCTCGCCCGGCGAGGCGCCGACCAGCCGGGCGTAGGCGGCGACGTAGACGTCCATCGCGGCACGGCTGATGAGGGTGCCCACCGGTGTCCCCGTCGATCCCGAGGTGAACAGGCAGTAGGCGGGGTCCTGCGGCCGGGCGCCCGGATCGCGCAGGGCGGGGCCTCCCCGGGCCGGCAGTGCGTCGGGCCGGACGGCGGGGCTGCCGCAGGCCTTTGCCAGTACCTGGTCGTCGGTGACCAGCAGGGCCACCGAGGCGCGGTCGAGCAGCAGGCGCAACCGGTCCGGTGGCTGGGCCTGGTCCAGCGGCGTGAAGCAGGCGCCCGCGAGCAGGACGGCGAGTTCGAGCACGAACAGATCGGCGGTGCGGGGCAGCACCAGCCCGACGCGGTCCCCGGGGCCCACGCCGCGCGCGGCCAGGGCGCCGGCCGCCGCACGGGCGCGGGAGTCGAGTTCGGCGTAGGTCAGCCGGGTGCCCCGGTGGTCGGTCAATGCCACGGCGTCCGGCGCCCGGCGTGTGTGCCGGGCGACGGCCTCCAGCAGGTCCATCGATTGCTACCCCTTTCGGGAGCGGGCGCGCACGGCACCCGTGGGCATCCTGCGCCCGACTCCCCACTCGTCGAACCACAGCCGGGTCTCGGCCGTGCGGAAGGCGCCGCCCGGCGCGGGCTCGTACTGCCGGTAGTGGTCGATCGCGGTGAGGTAGACGTGGACGGTGGCCGCCCAGCACGTCCCCTCGTTGACCATCAGATGCAGCCGCTTGTCGTCCTCGGGCAGGATCGGTGTGATCCGGCCGGGCGCGATGGTGAACTCGCTTGCCTCGGCGAGCTCGACGCACTCTCCCGCGCGGCGGGTGACGGCGTACTTGATCTCCTTCGTCTCGCCGGTGAGCGCGCTGACCACGCCGGTCGTGTCGTCGTGGTCGTGGATCGGGCTCCCCTTTCCCGGGCCCCAGAACACGAGGACGATCTGGTAGGGATCCCGCGGGGAGTTCAGCAGCAGTCGTGTGTAGTTCCCGCTCGGCCGGTACTCCTCGGCGAAGCGCTGGTTCTCCGCCGAGGTGGTGAACTTCGCGAGCGCGGCGGAGAGTCGGTCGATCACCTCCTGGTGGGTGAGCTCGTCGGCCTGGCTCTTGGTCCTCGAGACCGCATCGATGAGTGCGGTGACGTCCATGAGTCACTTCCCCTGGGGGTCGTCGTATGGCGAGGTGCGGGAGCGCAGGAGGTGGGTGCCGGCCATGGCCGGCACCCACCGCACGGCGGCTGGATGCGGCGAACCGCCGCACGGGCGTTCACGGTGACGCGCGCCCGGCAGATGGAAGAGCCCGTGTGCCGCGGTGCTTCGCGGAGCGGAGGACCTGCCACGGCGTTCGGGGCGTGAACGGCGGGTTGGGAGCGGAAAGCCGGTGACACCCGTCCCGCAGGGGGGAACGGTCCGTGTCCGGATGGCGGTCCGGAGACGGCGCCCGGCGGCGGGACGGGGATCGGCCGGAATCAGTGGAGTTGACGGCGCCTGGCGGGCGGCGCGCTGGATCCTCCTTTCCTGCCTGCACCGGAGGCCGGCGGGCACCACCGGTGCACGGAAACGACGGCGTATGGCGGTACCGCTCGTGAGCGGACAGGACTACGCGTCGTTGCGGGGCAGTTCCCCGGAGGCGATGACGGCGTCGTGGAGCGGTGCGCACAACGCGATGAGCCGCTCCGCGCGTTCGGCCCCCAGGGAGCGGTAGGGAGGAGCCGCGGCGGTGTCGGTCGCCTCCTCGATCCGGGCGCGCAACTGTGTGCCCGCCTCGGTCAGCCGCCCGGAGGAGTCCAGGACGCCCGATGCGGTGAGCGTGGCCACCTCCGCATCCCAGGCCTGTTGGGACCAGGCACGGTGCTCGCGCACCTGCTGGGCGCCGAAGAGGCTTCTGCCGGTGGCGACATCGGTGACCAGCGCCGCGATGGCGCCGACACCGTGACTGACCAGCGCGGCGATGTGACCGTCACCGCGGTGCTCGCGCAGGAGTGTGATGCCGTGCCACAGCGCGAGGTGCGCTTCTTCGGGCCACGGCAGCTCGGCGTGCGCGGCGAACAGGGGCCGTCCTTCGGGGGAGCACGCCGCGGCGGCGGCCCTGGCGAGGCCGGCCGCCTCGGCGATCTCCGGGCTCTTCACCACCTCGTCGCCGAGAATGCGGCGCAGCGCGCGGTCCACCGCGGTCAGCCGGGCCTCGATCACGCGCTCCGGCGAGGCCAGGTCCCACGCCCTGGGCAGGTGGCGGGTGATGAGCGCCGGGTTGAAGTTGTAGAACGTGGCTGCCACCGCGGCGGCGGACGCACGGCCGAGCGCAGCGGCGCGGCCGGCGAAGTACCCCATGTGCCCCGGCTCGAGTCCCGCGGACGTGAATTCCTCGTCGACCTCGGGGGCGAAATAGCAGAGCAGGTGTGCGGGTTCCCCCGCCTGATGAAACCGCGAAGCGAGTAATCGTTGCGATTCGCTGATCATGTTCCGATGCTAGGACGCCTTTTCGAGGGGTGTCAACGGCTTCGTGAAATTGAAGTGATGTGCATAGAGTGGGATCCGACGGGGAACCATGCATGAGCCATGGGCCGTTTTGCGGGCGCGATCGAGCCAGGCGACGAGGCTGTTTGCCCAATCCCCCTACAACACCTTTGACCTGCCTGAACGTTGGGTGTGCGCTTTCTTCGAAGAGAAGTGGACGCGTTGAGATGACTGCTGCCGAAATAGGCTCTGAAAAAGATACGTGCGACGTCGTCATCGTGGGAGCACGGTGCGCCGGAGCCCCGCTGGGAATGCTGCTCGCGCAGCGGGGATATTCAGTGGAAATGGTGGACCGGGACCCTGTCGGAGCCGACACCGTTTCCACTCACTGGATCAGGTGGCCGGGAGTTCAACAGCTCCGCTCATGGGGGCTCGTCCCGGCGCTGGAGAAAACGGGATGCCCGCCCATCGTCAGCGCGTCCCTCGATTTCGAGGGCCGTGTACTGAAGGGCGGGCCGCGGGCCGGCGGGATGGAAGCCGCCACCTACGCCCCCCGCCGGACCGAACTGGACGCGCTGCTGGTGGCCGAGGCCCGCGCCAAGGGGGCACGGCTGCGGGAGCGCTGCGCGGTCACCGGTCTGCTCGTCACGGACGGCAGGGTCACGGGCGTGCGGGGGAGTGGCCCGGACGGGCCCGTCGGCCTGCGCGCGCGGGTGGTCGTCGGGGCCGACGGCCGAAACTCGACGGTCGCACGCCTGGTGCAGTCCCCGGTCGTCGAGGACAGGGGAGCGCTCGCGCGCAGCCTCTACGGCTACTGGTCGGGCGTCGCGGAACGGGGAGTGCGCGTGGTCTTCCGCGGCAGGCGCGGCATCTCCCTGTGGCCCACCCACGACGGTCTCACCGTGGTGTCGCTGGTCTACCCGCCCGAGGAAGCCCCCGGCACGGGGCATGCGGCACTGGCGGACTTCTACGCGTCGGCGCTGCGGGAGGTGCCCGAGGTCGAACAGGCCCTGGCAGGCGCCGACTTGGTGTCCCGGCCCCGGGCCGCGGCCGTCCGCAACGCCCGCAGGCACGCCCACGGCCCGGGCTGGGTCCTGGCCGGGGACGCCGGCATCACCAAGGACCCCGTCTCGGCGCAGGGCATCTCCGACGCCTTCGCCGACGCCGCCGTGCTCGCCGACGCCCTCGACGCCGGACTCTCGGGCTCGGCCGGACTCGACGAGGCGCTGGCCGACTACGCCGCCACCCGCGACGCGCAGCGGCTCGCCGCCTTCGCCTACACCTGCGAGCAGGCCGAGTTGCGCCCCTTCGGCGCCGGCTTCCTCGACGACCTGGCCCGCACCGCCGCCGACGCGCAGGCCGTCGAGGCGTTCGTGAACACCTTCGTCGGCTGCGAGACGGCGTCGGACGCGGACTGGCTCGGCGAGTCCCACTAGGACCACAGGCTCCTCCCCTTCGTCGCCGGCGGACGGGGTCAGTGCATGACATCCGGGGGCATCCCCAGGAACAGGCCGCCGCTGACCTCGATGAGCTGTCCGGTGACCCACCTCGCGTCGTCCGAGGCGAGGAAGGCCACGACGTCGGCGACGTCGGCGGGGGTGCCGATCCGGCCGAGCGCGGTCATGTCGATGACGACCTGCCTGGCCTCCGGCTGCTCCCGCCGCTCCACCGCGGTCAGATCGGTGTCCACGGCGCCGGGGGCCACGGTGTTCACCGTGATGCCGCGCTCGCCCAGCAGGTGCGCGAGCGTACGGTTCATCGCCACCACCGCGGCCTTGGCCATCGTGTAGGCCACATCCGCCACCGCGACCCGGATCGCCGCGGAGGACACCGACACCACCCTGCCGCCGTCGGTGAGCAGCGGCAGCGCGCGCTGCACCAGGAAGAAGGGTGCCCGGGCGTTCACCGCGATCAGCCCGTCGAAGATCTCGGGCGTGGTGGCTTCGAAGAACGTCGTGCTGAACCCCGCGTTGTTGACCAGTACGTCGAGCCGGTCCCTGCCGCCGTCGGCGAACCGGGAGCCCGTCTCGGTCAGCAGTGCGTCCACCCCGGCGACCGTCGAGAGGTCGGCGCCGACGGCGAACGCCTCGCCGCCGCGTTCGCGGATGTGCGCCACGGTCTCCTCCGCGGCCCGGTCGTCGTGTCCGTAGTGAACGGCCACGTGCGCGCCGTCCGCTGCCAGCCGCTCGGCGATGCCGCGGCCGATCCCGCGAGAGGAACCGGTGACCAGTGCTGTACGGCCTTTCAGGTCGGGCATGGTGCTCCCTTGGGAAGGTGGGCCGGTCCGCAAGGACCGGGCAGGGCCGGTGGGTTGTGGCGCGGCTCGGGGCCGCGGTGCGGGATCAGGCCAGGGAGACGAGGTCGGCGTAGCCGTCGCTCCACAGGTCCTCGTCGCCGTCGGGAAGGAGGAGGACGCGGTCGGGGCGCAGTGCCTCCACCGCGCCGCGGTCGTGGGTGACCATGACGACCGCGCCCGGGTAGCCGGACACGGCGGCCAGCACCTCGTCGCGGGAGAGCGGGTCCAGGTTGTTCGTGGGCTCGTCGAGCAACAGCACGTTCGCGCCGGAATGGACGAGGCAGGCCAGTGCCAGCCGGGTCTTCTCACCGCCGGAGAGCACACCGGCGGGCTTGTCGGCGTCGTCGCCCCGGAACAGGAACGCGCCGAGCACCTGGCGGACTTCGCCGTGGGTCAGCTCCGGGGCCGCGGCCGCCAGCGACGCGAACACCGTCGCGGCGGGGTCGAGCGTGTCGTGCTCCTGGGCGAAGTACCCCAGGCGCAGGGCGTGGCCCGGCACCACCCGCCCCCGGTCGGGCTGCAGTTCGCCCGCCAGGATGCGCAGCAGCGTGGTCTTGCCCGCGCCGTTGAGCCCGAGCACGACCAGCCGGCTGCCGCGGTCGACGGCCAGGTCGATCCCGTCGAAGACCGTGTGCGCGCCGTACGACTTGGCCAGACCGGCCGCCGCCAGCGGGATGCGCCCGCAGGGTTTCGGGGTGGGCAGCCGCACCCGTGCCACGCGCTCGCCCCGGCGCACCGGCTCCAGCTCCCGCAGCATGGTGTCCGCGCGCCGCGCCATGTTCCGCGCGGCCACGGCGGTGGCCACGTGCGAGCGCATCTTCTCCGCCTGTGCACGCAGCGCCGCCGCCTTGCGTTCGGCGTTGGCGCGCTCCCTGGCCCTCCTGCGCTCGGCCGCCTGGCGATCGGCCCGGTAGCGCCGCCAGCCGGTGTTGTAGACCTCCAGCGCCGGCAGACCGGCGTCGATGTGGAAGACCCGGTTCGCCACGGCGGAGACGAGACCGATGTCGTGACTGATCATCATCAGGCCGCCGGAGAAGCCCGACAGGAAGCCGCGCAGCCAGGTGACGGAGTCGGCGTCGAGGTGGTTGGTCGGTTCGTCGAGCAGCAGGGTGTCCTGCTCGGCGAACAGGATCCGCGCCAGCTCGACCCGCCTGCGCTGCCCGCCGGACAGCTCGCCCAGCCGCTGTGCCAGCGCCCGGTCGGGCAGCCCGACGCCCGCGGTCACCTGGGCGGCGGCGGCCTCGGTCGCGTAGCCCCCGAGGGCGTCGAACTCGTCCTGCGCCCTGGCGTAGGCGCGCATGGCCCGGTCCTGCTCGGCGTCCGACCGGGCTCCGGCCATGGCGGTCCCGGCGGTGTGCAGCGCGGCGGTGACGCGATCGAGGCCGCGGGCGGCCAGGATGCGGTCGGTGACCGTCTGGTCCTGGTCGGCTCCGCGCGGATCCTGTGCGAGGTACCCGACCGCTCCCGTCGCGTCGACGGCCCCGCCAGCGGGCCGCAGTTCGCCCGCCAGCGTGCGCATGAGCGTCGTCTTGCCCGCCCCGTTGCGCCCGACGAGGGCGATCCGGTCACCGGGGGCGATGTGGAAGTTGACGTCGGACAGCAGCAGACGTGCGCCGACGCGCACATCGACATTGCGAACAGTGAGCAAGGAATACTCTCCGTTTGCCGCGGGGGCGTACGAGGCGAAGTGCTCTGCGGGACCGGGGGGTTCAGCCCACGGCGGCGTGCTCCTTCAGGGGGGCCGTGCGCGAGGTGCCCACCGCGGCGGCGGCGCAGACGCCGGTGGCGACGATGCCGAGCACCGCCATCGCGGAGCCGAACCCCAGGCCCCCGGCCGCGGTGGCGCCCACGAGCACCCCGGCCCCGCTCGTGCCGAGACCGGCCGCAGTGACGTCGCTGATCTGCAGCGCCGACGAGTTCGTGCCCGTCTCGTCCTCGGCGGACTGGTCGAGCACCAGCACACCGGTGGTGGGCACGCACACGCCCATGCCCAGGCCGCCCACGATCCACAGCAGGTACACCGGCCACCCCGGTGCACCCGGCAGGCACAGGGCCGCCATCCCCACGAAGCAGCACACCAGGGCGATCAGCCCGTACCGCAGCAGGGACGACCTCGCGACCGTGGTGACCCTGCCCTGCGCCTGGGCCCCCGCCCACCAGCCGACGGCGCCCGCCAGCAGAGGCAGACCCGAGGCCACGGTCCCGAAGCCGTGGAGCGTGACGAGGGTCAGCGGCACGACGGACTCGATGGCGTAGAACGACCCCGCCAGCAGGCCGCGTACGGTGACCACGGCGGGAACGCCCCGGCGCAGCCGGGCCGACCCCCGCGGCAGCAGTTCCCGCAGCCCGAATCCCAGCGCCAGCAGTCCCGCTGCCAGCAGGGGCACGGCCAGCACGGTCCGCCCGGCGACGACGGCGTTGCCCCCCGACTGCAGGACGACGACGCCGATCCCGGCGAGCAGGGCGAACAGGGGCTTGCGGGACCTGCCGGCCGGCGCGCGATCCGGTGTCGGCGCCGTGCGCAGGGCCGGGAGCAGGATCAGTCCGCCCGCCACCACCAGGGGCACCAGCCCGAGGAACACCCAGCGCCATCCGACGTGCGCAGTGATCGTGCCCGAGATGACCGGCCCGACCAGGGCCGGCAGGACGTAGGCCGCGGAGATGATGGCCAGTGCCCTGGGGCGCAGCCGGGGCGGGTAGGCGGTGGCCACGAGCTGGAACACCGCGATCGATGCCAGCCCGACGCCGATCCCCTGTGTGCCCCGGCCCAGGACGAACACCGCCATGTGCCCGGCGGATCCCGCCAGCAGCAGTCCGGCGGTGAACACGGCGATGCCGGTGAGCAGGGGCCGGCGCGGACCGACACGGTCGCACCACTGGCCCGCCACGCCGAGGCCCACCAGGTTCATGACCAGGAAGGCGCTGTAGGGCCAGCCGAAGAAGGCGAGCCCGTCCAAGTCGCGCACCGCCGAGGGCATCGCGGTCGCGACCGCGATGCCCTCGAAGGCGAACAGGCTGATGGCGAGGGCTATGCCGATGCTGGTGAGCCGCCATTGCGGCGCGAAGACGCCGGGGGAACGTTCCACGATTTCCTAATCCCACGAAGCTCTGCGGCCGGACGGGAGTCCGGGTACCCGGCCCAACGCCGTGCCGGCCGCCCTTGGTTGTCGTTGCGTGTGTTGTACAGCAAGACACTACAAGCGGTGCGTCACCTGTTTGATCCGGGTGTACGCCTCGAAGCCGTACCGTGAGAGGTCCTTGCCGTGGCCGGACTGGCGGAAGCCGCCGTGCGGCAGCTCCGAGGGGAACTGCAGGTGGGTGTTCACCCACACCGTTCCGTAGTCGAGACCGGCCGAAAGCCGCATCGCCGTGCGGTGGTTGTCGGTCCATACGGCAGAAGCCAGGCCGTAGGGCGAGGAGTTGGCCCGCCGCAGGGCGTCCTCCTCGTCGGCGCACCGCTCGACGGTGATCACGGGCCCGAAGATCTCGGTACGGGTGATGGCGTCGTCCTCGCGCACTCCGGCGATGACGGTGGGGGCGTAGAAGAACCCCTGGTCGCCCACGCGGTGGCCGCCGGTGACCACCCGCGTGTGCGGTGGGAGGGTGTCGATGCATCGCTGCACCCGCGCCAGGTGCTCGGGGTTGTTGAGCGGCCCGTACGCGGCGTCGGGGTCCGAGGGCGGGCCGGGGTGCCGTGCCGACGCCTCCGCCACGAGCGCCTCCAGCAGCGCGTCGTGCACCGCGTCGGCCACCAGGACCCGGCTGGCGGCCGTGCAGTCCTGTCCCGCGTTGGCGAGTGCCCCGGTGACGATGGTCCGCGCGGCGTCGGCGATGTCGGCGTCGGCGCACACCAGGACCGGGGTCTTGCCGCCCAGTTCGAGGTGGGTGCGCTTGAGCGTGGCGGCGGCGCGGGTGGCCACGTCCACGCCGGCCGCGACCGATCCGGTCAGCGAGACCGCGGCGGGCACCGGGTGCTCGACCATGAGCCGTCCCGTGGCAGGTCCGCCGCAGACCACGTTGAGCACACCGGGCGGCAGGACCCGGGCGGCGACGTCGGCCAGCAGGAGCGCCGACGAGGGGGTGGTCTGTGCGGGCTTGAGCACGACGGTGTTGCCGGCGGCGATCGCCGGGGCCGACTTCAGCACGGCCATCAGCAGCGGGAAGTTCCAGGGCGCGAGCTGCGCGCAGACGCCCACCGGTTCGCGCCGGGTGTAGGAGGTGTGCTCCCGTGCGTACTCGCCGCCCGCCACACCGTCGAGCAGCCGTGCGGCACCGGCGAAGAAGCGCAGTTCGTCGATGATGCCGTCGATCTCGCCGGCGGCGTCCCGGCTGCCGGTGTCGCCGAGTTCGGATGTGCCGAACCCGGCGGCCTGCCCGGCGACCGCGTCGGCCACTTCCAGCAGGGCGGACTGGCGCTCGCCGGGCGTGGTGCGCGACCACTCGCCGAAGGCCGAGGACGCCGCGCGCATGGCGCGGTCGACGTCCTCGGCGCCGGTACACGGTGTGCGCAGACGGGCGTGGCCGGTGCACGGGTCGAGCAGCTCGATGTACTCGGTGCCCGCGGCGGGTTCGGCCTGTTTGCCGTCGATGACGTTACGAACGGTGGGTGTTGTCACGGTGGAGTTCTCCTGGTGGCTCGGCCGGTCCGGTGATCAGACGTCGGTGTTCCGCCGTGTGCGGCGCTCAGCTGCCGCCGGTGACCCGCAGCGAAGTGAAGCCGTGGAAGCCGAGGTTGTTGTTCCAGTTGGCTTCCTGCGGCGGCACGTGCAGCTGCGGCCACCTGCGGTACAGGCTGCTCAGCGCGATCCGGGTCGTCTGGCGCACGAGCGGGTCGCCGAAGCACAGGTGCCGGCCGATGCCGAAGGTGAGGTGCCGGTTGGGCAGCGGCCGGTCCAGGACCAACTCGTCCGGGCGGTCGAAGACTTCGGGGTCGCGGTTGGCCGAGGCCACGTACAGCAGCAGGGGCTGTCCCTCGCGCAACGGGAGGACGGTCCCGTCGGACGCGGTGTACTCGAAGTCCGTGCCCGCGATCCGGCCGACGAAGGAGACCGGTGTGCACATGCGCAGGAGCTCTTCGACGGCGGGACCGACGGTGCCGGGGTGCAGCAGCAGGTCCCGCTCGGCGGTGGGGACGCCGGCGAGGGCGTGCACGCAGTTGCCGATGAGGTAGCGGATGGACGCCACACCCGCGAACAGCAGCAGTGCTGCCTGCGCGACCACATCGCGCTCGGAGAAGCGGTGCCCGCGCACGCTGATCTCCCGCAGCTGGTGCAGCAGCCCGCCCTGGGCGCGCGAGTGGCGCGCGTTGTCCTCGGAGGCCAGGAAGTCGGCGAGCTGCCGGGTGCTCTCCCTGGTCCGGCGCAGGTGTTCCACCGAGACCGAGGTCGAGCCGAAGAGGTGCGCGATGTCGTCGGTCCAGCGGTTGAGGTCGGCGTGGGCCTCGACCGGGACGCCGAGCACGTCGGCGATCACCATCGCCGGCAGCGGGAAGGCGAACTGCGAGATGAGGTCGAAGCCGGAGGGGTCGACCCGGTCGAGCAGTCCGTCGACGAGCCGCTGGATGCGCGGTTCGAGATGCTCGTCGGTGAACGGGACGTAGCTCCTGTTGGCCTGCCGACGGTTGCGGGTGTGTTCCGCGCCGTCGTGGAACGCCAGCCAGCGGCCGTAGATGTCGAGCATGTCCGCGAACTCCTCGCGCTGCTCGGCCGGCAGGAAGCGCAGCGGGACCGCGGAGCGCGCGTTGGACAGCCGCTCGTCCTTCATCAGGCGTGCGCAGTCGGAGTACCGGAACATCAGCCAGGTGCCACCGAAGATCGTCCCGGACAGGTGGGCCGGGCGGCGCTCACGCATCAGCGTGTAGAAGGAGAACGGGTCCTCGATGTAGTCGAACTGGTTGTGGGAGAAGTCGTCGACGGATATGACGTCAAGAGACAAGGCAAGGACTCCCGAGAAGTCGGTGGGAGATACTTGGGCATCCGATCCTGTCGGAGTGAGCGGCCGTGGCTCGCCCGAGATCACCGTAGGGCAGTTTTCGACGGCATCTCAAGGTCGCGAGTCGGATTTCCTTTCCAGTCTCCGGATCCAGCCTTCGGACGGGATTCGGATTCGGCCTCCGGCCGGGATTACGGATGCCGATGCAGCCAACTTTCAGCCAGGTTCGGCAGATTTTCGGACGCCGCCCCGCAGGGCACGGGCGGGGCGCGGGCCTGCGGCAGCGGTGCCGGGGACACGGCCGCCGAGCGCGGCGGGGGAGCCCGTACCGGGGGTACGCGGGACGGGCTTTGCCCAGCTCACGTCGTTGGCGCGGCGCCGGCACGAGAGGGTGGGACGGCCGGACGTCCGGCCGTTACGTACGGGGCCGGTGTGCGGTGAGGGACGGCGTGAGTCGTCCGCGACGGATGGTCCGGCCTCTTGCGTGCTGGAGCCACCGGCTTTTAGCGTGGCTCTACCACCAACCGGTGAGGAACGGTGTGTGTCACGTGCATGCGTACCGTCCGGGCCGGTTCATCGACGAGCAGTGCTCCGCGGTCTGGCGGGACCCGGCATGTTCGTCCGACAGCGGGTTCTCCGGCGTCGTTGCCCGGTGCGGCCCGCGCCTATTCCCTGTCCTCCACGACTTCTGATCCGTCGTCGTGGTGCGCCCGTGCTCCGCGAATTCCGGTAATGGCGAACCGTCATGCACGGTGCGTTTGCCCTGTCGTGGAATTGCCCTCGAGGAGGGGGTCTGTGCCGTTCGGAGCCGATGATTTCGTGCGCGCGGTCGACCGTCGTGCATTTATTGACAGTGACGTTCTCGATATCGAGCTCGACCGGGTCTTCCATCCTTCCTGGCAACTGCTCGGCTTCGCCGACGAGGTGCGCGAGCCGGGCGATTACGTCGTACGCACACTCGGCCGGGACGAGGTCGTCGTCGTCCGCGGGGAGGACGGCGAGGTACGCGCACTGCACAACTCGTGCACGCACCGGGGCACCCGCCTGTGCCGCGCAAGCCTGGGCAACACCGCGCACCTGCGGTGCAGTTACCACGGCTGGACCTTCGCCAACGACGGCCGGCTGGTCGGCGTGCCCGCGCTCCGGTCGGCCTACCCGCCGGACTTCGAGCGCAGCGGGCACGACCTGCCCACCGCCCGCGTGGTGTGCCGGCGGGGATTCCTCTTCGCCACCTGGGACGCGGAGGCTCCCGAGCTGGAGGACTACCTCGACGGGATCTCCTGGTACCTCGACGCCCTCCTCGACTGCGGAGGAGGACAGTGGGAGGTCTGCGGACCGCCGCAGCGGGTCCGCGCCAAGGGGAACTGGAAGATCCCCACGGACAACTTCGCGGGCGACGGCTACCACATGCGGACCACGCACCAGATCGCACTCGACCAGGGAATCTACGGCGACACCCTGGCCAACGGCACCCGGGGGCGCGCGGGCACCGACCTCGTCGCGGTCAACATCGCCACCCCGGGCGGGCACAGCGTCCGCGCGGGCTACGTAGTGGAGAGCGGGACCTCCGTCGAGGACAGGGATCTCACCGCCCCGCAGTTCCCCGGCTACCCGCCCGAGCGGTGGGCCGAACTGGCCTCGGCACAGACCCCGGAACAGGTGGCGTTCACCTCGCACTGCGAGGTCGCGCACGGGGTGATGTTCCCCAACACCGTGTTCCTCAGCGTCGCTCACGACCGCGCGGTGGGCGAGGACACCGACCCTCTGACCCGCCTTCTGGTGGTGCGCACCCATGTGCCGGTCAGCGCCCGCGAGACCGAGTGCCTGTACTGGACGCTCGTGCCCACCGCGATGGACCGGGAGTGGCGGGCCCGCTCCTACCGCTTCCAGGCCCGTACCCAGTCGGCGGGAGGAATCCTCTTCGAGATGGACGACTTCGAGAACTTCGCCCGGATCGATGCCGCCCTGGCCCGCTCGGCCCCGGGACGGGGGGGACCCGTGGACCTGACGCTCGGTGCCGGCCGCGGCACCCCGGCACGGGACTTCCCCGGCCCCGCGCAGGCCGAGGCCGCCACCCTCAGCGAGCACAACCAGCGCGCCTTCTACCGGCGTTGGGCCGATCTGGTGGGTGAGCTGTGACCGGCCACCCGGGTCCGCGCCCTGCGGCGCGGACCGCCGACCGCCCGGAAGACCTGGCCGACGGCCCCTTCCCCGACCGCGGCGCGCGGCTCCCGGGCCTCGACCCGGAGATCGCCGCCGTGCTCACCGAGGAAGGCGCCGCACTGGACGAGGGCGAGCACCGGCTGTGGCTGGACATGCTCGACCCCGCCTTCCGCTACGCGATCCCGGTGCCCCTGCTGCGCGAGGACCCCGCGCTGCCCCGGCACAGCCGCTCCGCCGTGCTGTTCGAAGCCACCAAGCGGGTCTTCGAACTGAAGCTGGGCCGTGCCGGACTGCTCCAGGCCTGGTCGGACCGCCCCGCCACCACGACGCGGCACTTCCTCGGCGCAGTACGGGTGTTCGAGGCGCCCGCCGCCGACGTGGTACGCGCCGACACCAACCTGCTGGTCACCGGCAACCGCGGGGCCGAGCACACCGTGCTCGTCACCGCCGCGCGCCAGGACCTGCTCCGCCGGCGCCACGGGCGCTGGCTGCTGCTGCGCAGGCGAGTCCTGCTCGACGTGGAGGTCGCCACCCATGAACAGCTCTCCCTCATCTTCTGAAGCATCTTCCGAAGCCGGGCACCGGGAGGACGTCCTGCTGTGCAGGGTCTCGTGCGAGTCGGCATCGGTCGCCGTCCTGCTGCACCCGACCGGCAACGGCCGACGGCTGCTGCTGGTGTCCGAACGCACGGGGCAGAGCGCACTGCTCGACGCCACGGCCCTGGACGCGCTGTGCGCACTGACCCCTCGGACGGCCACCGACCTGGTGCGTGCCGCCGTGCAGGAGGGCGCGCCCACGTGACCGCTGTCGCCTTCGACCACACCGCGCCCACGACCCTCGACGGCGTCCTGCACGCACTGGACGCCCCCGGGCGCACGGTGACACCGCTGGCGGGCGGGCAGAGCCTGGTCCCGCTGCTGACCTACCGTCACGTGCGCCCGGACACGGTCGTGGACCTCAACGGCGTGGCCGGCCTCACCGGGATCGACATCGGCCCCGACCGGATCAGGATCGGTGCGATGACCCGGCTGCGTGACGTGGAGCAGCACAAGGAACTGGCCGCCGCCCTGCCCGTCCTGGCGTCCGCCGCCGCCTGCGTCGCCCACCCCCACATCCGCGTGCGCTCCACGCTGGGCGGCTCGCTGTGCCACGCGGCCCCGGCCGCCGAAATGCCCGCGGTCGCGGTCGCGCTCGAAGCGGACGTCGTCCTGCGGTCGGTGCGCGGTGTGCGATCGGTTCCCGCGGCCCGGTTCGCCACCGGTGCAGGGACCACCGTCCGTGCACCGGACGAGCTGGTCACCGGGATCACCTTCCCCCGCACCGGCGAACTCTCCTACATCTTCACCGAGTTGTGCACGCGCGGCAGCACCGGCTATCCCGTCGCCGGCATGTGCCTGGGACTCCGGGTCGGCGACGGCCTCGTCCGGGCCGCGCGCGTCGTGGCGTCCGGGTGCGGTCCCGTTCCTCTCCGGCTGCCCGGCGTCGAGGCCGCACTGGTGGGCCGGCCCGTCACCGGACCGCACCCGGGACTGATCGCCTCGCTCGTCGCAGAAGCATCCCGGGGCCCCGGGCCCGAGGACCAGGAGTACCGGGCCGAGGTGGCCGGCGTGCTGCTCACGCGGGCCTTGGCGGCGCGAGCCGACGAGGAGAGGCGATGAACGTCCGGACGATCAAGATGCAGGTCAACGGAGTCGTACGCACCGACGACGCCGAACACCACACCACCCTGGCCGAACACCTGCGCACCACACTGCGGTTGACCGGCACGCACATCGGCTGCGGCACCGGCGACTGCGGTGCCTGCGTGGTGCTGCTCGACGGCGAGCCGGTCTGCTCCTGTCTCGTGCTCGCGGTACAGGCCGACGGCCGGGAGATCACCACCGTCGAGGGCATCGCGGGCCACGGCGAGCCGACGCGGGTGCAACGCGCCCTCGTCGAGGAGCACGGACTGCAGTGCGGATTCTGCACCCCCGGTCTGCTGGTACGGATGGCCCACGCCGCCGGCCACGACGGCGGCGAAGCGGACGTGCTGGCCGGGCACTTGTGCCGATGTACCGGCTACGACGGCATCCGCGCCGCCGTGCGCAGGACCCTCGGCGACCTCGGGGCCGGCACGTGACCGGGGAGAACCGCCACATCGGCAAGCCCGTCCCACCCCGTCACCACGACCGGCTGGTGCGCGGACACGGCCGCTTCCTCGCCGACCTGCGCGCGGAGGGCATGCTGCACGCGGCCCTCGTGCGCAGCCCGCTCGCGCACGCCGCAGTCGTCGGCTTCGACGCCACCGCCGCCAGGAACGACCCGCGCTGCGCGCTGGTGCTGGGCCCCGACGAACTCGCCGAGCGCACCGCGCCGATCCCCACGGCCTGGCGGCTGCCCGGCCAGCCCGAGGACAGCATCCCCCTCGCCGCCCGCACCGCCCGCTACGCCGGGCAGCCGCTGGGCATCGTCGTCGCGGACTCGCCCACCGCGGCCGAGGACCTGGCCGAGGCCGTGCACCTCGACCTCGCCCCCCTGCCCCCGCTCCCCACGCTCGCCGACGCGCTGGCCGAGGGCGCCCCGCCCGTCGTGCCGGGCACGACGGGCAACGAGGCCGGCCGCATCCGCTTCGGCTCCCCCGAGCAGGACATCGCCTCGGCCCTCGCACGGGCGGCGCTGGTCGTGGAACGCGAGTTCACCCTGCCGCGGGTGAACCACTCCCCGCTGGAACCGCGCGGTGTCCTGGCCGAGTACGACCCGGGCACCGCGCTGCTGACCGTGCGCGCCAGCAGCCAGTCGCCCAACGCGATGCGACAGGACCTGTGCGCCGTGCTGGGACTGCGCGCGGACAGGGTGCGCGTCATCGCCCCCGACGTGGGCGGCTCGTTCGGCAGCAAGGTCCTGCTCTACCCGGACGAGGCGATGGTGTGCGCCGCCGCCCACGCCCTGGGCACCGCGGTGCGCTGGGTGGAGTCCCGCGCGGAGAACTTCGCCGGCGCCTACCAGGGCCGGGGCCAGCGGACCACCTCCCGCCTCGCCGTCGACGCCGGGGGCCGGTTCCTCGCCTTCGACGCACACATCCTCGCCGACCTGGGCGCGTACGCGACCCAGGCGGGCAGCGGCCCGCACCAGGTGACCGCCCTGACCCTCCAGGGCCCGTACCGCGTGGACGCCGCCGCAGCCACCGTCACCGGGGTGTACACGACCCGCGTGCCCACCGGCGCCTACCGCGGATACGGCATGCAGGAAGCGGCGTTCATCCGCGAACGTCTCATCGACGAGGCCGCCCGCGAACTCGGCCTTCCCTCCGTGGAGTTGCGGTCACGCAATCTGATCCGCCCGGAGGAACTGCCGCACACCACGCACACCGGACTCACCTATGACAGCGGTGACTACGGCGCCGCACTGCGCCGGGCCGTCGCCCTGGCCGACCGTCCGCGCCCTGCGGACCCGCCGTGGGTGCGCAGGGGCACCGCCGCCGTGGCCGCGGTGGAGATCAGCGCGTTCGCGCCCTCGGCCCTGCTGGAGGCCTTCGGCATCGAGTGGAGCGGCTGGGAGGGAGTACGGCTGCGGATCAACCACGACGGGACCGTCACCGTGTACTCCGGGGTGATCGCGGTGGGCCAGGGCATCGAGACCAGCCTGGCGCAGATCGCGGCAGAAGGACTGGGCGTCCCCCTGGACTGGGTGCGGGTCGAACTCGGCGACACCGACACCGCCCCGCACTCCGATCTGTCCGCCCAGGCCAGCCGGGCGCTGACCCTCGTAGGCGGCGCACTGGTCATCGCCGCCCGGCGGCTCGCCGACCGGATGAGAACGCTCGCCGCCGCCTTCCTGGACACCGAACCCGAGCGGGTGACCCAGCAGATCGCCGCCACTGCGGACCCCTCCTCCCCGGACGCCGCCTTCCACGGCGCCGACGGTGCACGGATCACCTGGCGCGAGGTCGCCCACCGCGGATACCGGGGATGGGGGAGAGGACAGCGCACCGACCCCGTCCGTCTGGAGGAGTCGGTGGACTTCGACCCGCCGCAACTCACCTTCGCCCACGGCGCACATGCCGCCGAGGTCGCGGTCGACCTCGGGACCGGCCGCGTCACCGTGACCGGCTACTGGGCCGTGCACGACAGCGGCGTACTGGTCAACCCCCTGATCGCACACGGGCAGATCGTCGGCGGCATCACCCAGGGACTGGGACAGGCACTCACCGAGGAAGCCAGGGCCGACGCCGAAGGCACCCCCGTCACCCGGTCGTTCCGCGACTACACCCTCCCCGCGGCCCAGGACGTCCCGGAGGACCTCGTCGTCGAGCACACGTGCACCCCCAGCACGGCAATTCCCGGCGGCTTCAAGGGACTCGGCGAAGGCGGCACCATCCTGCCGCCCGCAGCGGTCGCGTGCGCGCTCGCCGCCGCGGTTCCCGAGATCGCACACACCCTCACCTCGCTCCCGCTCACCCCGCCGCGCGTGCGCGCGGCCCTGCGGGCAGCGGGCATCACGGCGGAAGGCGGTATCCGATGACCCGGCCGAACCAGGCGACAACGGTACGCGAGGCGGTCTTCGGCCTGCTCCGTGCGGAGGGCATGACCACGGTCTTCGGCAACCCCGGATCAATGGAACTGCCCATGCTGCGCGACTTCCCCGACGACTTCCGGTACGTGCTGGGACTGCAGGAGTCCGTGGTGGTGGGGATGGCCGACGGCTACGCACAGGCCACGCACCGCCCCGTACTGGTCAATCTGCACTCGGCGGCCGGAGTGGGGCACGCGATGGGCGCGCTGTTCACCGCGCACCGCAACCGGACGCCCCTGGTGATCGTCGCCGGCCAGCAGGCGCGCTCACTGCTGGAGGGCCACCCGTACCTGCTCTCGCAGGACGCGACCACACTGCCCCGCCCCTACGTCAAACTCAGCCGCGAACCCGCCCGCGCCGAGGACGTACCGGCAGCCATCGCCCGCGCCCGGCACCTCGCGACCGCTCCGCCCGCCGGGCCCGTGCTCGTGTCCGTCCCGAGCGACGACTGGGACCGCCTCGCCGAACCCGTCGCGGCCCGCCGGGCGAGTACCACCATGGCCGCGGACCCCGCCCTGCTCGCCCTCGCCGGCGAGGCGTTGGCCCGTGCGCAGTCGCCCGTGCTGATCGCGGGCTCCGGGGTCGACCGCGAGGGAGCCGTGCCCGAACTGGTGGCGCTGGCCGAGGCGCACAACGCGCCGGTGTGGGCGGAGCCGTTGTCGCACCGCTGCGCCTTCCCCGAACTCCACCCGCTCTTCGCCGGCTTCCTGCCGCCGGTGCGGGAGAACATCGTGAGCGCACTGGCGGGCCACGACCTGGTGCTGTCGGTGGGCGCGCCGGTATTCACCTACCACGTCCCGGGCACCGGCCCGCACCTGCCGCCCGGGACCGACCTCTACCTGCTCACCGACGACCCCGAACAGGCCTCCTGGTGCCCGGGAGGAACCGCCGTCATCACCGGCCTGGCGCCGGCACTGCGGACGCTGGGCACCCACCCGCCCACGATCCCGCGCACCCCGCCGCCCGCCCGCCCCCGCGCCGTGCCGCCCACGCCGTCCGCCGGCGGGATCACCCAGGCCCACCTCGTGCACACCCTCGCCGAGGAACGCCCCGCAGGATGCGTCCTGGTGGAGGAAGCCCCCGGAACCCGGCCGGTGATGTGCGAGCACCTGCCCAACCTGGGGCCCGAGACCTTCTACACCACCGCCAGCGGCGCGCTGGGACACGGACTTCCCGCGGCGGTCGGCATGGCGCTGGGCAGGCCGGGGACGCGCGTGGTCGCCGTGGTGGGCGACGGATCCGCCATGTACGCCGTCCAAGCGCTGTGGTCGGCCGCCCAGTTGCACCTGCCGCTCACCGTCATCGTGGTGAACAACCGTCGCTATGCCACGGTGGAAGGCTTCGCCGAGCGGTTCGGCATGCCGAAGCCGGTGGGCACGGCGCTCGACGGGCTGGACTTCGCCGCGCTCGCCGCCGCCCAGGGGTGCGAGAGCAGCCGGGTCGACGACCCCGCCGCCCTCGCACCCGCGTTGCGCACCGCACTCACGGCCACGTGCCCGTACGTGCTCGAGGTGGTCGTGGAAGAATGAGCTGTGCGGAGCGCTCAGCGCACGGCCAGACCGCCGTCGGGCCGCAGCACCTCGCCGGTCATGCCCCCCGCCAGGGGGGACGCCAGGAACCGGTAGAGCGGGGCGACCTGCTCGGCCTGCAGCACCACGCCCAGGGGGTTGAACTCCCGTACGGTCGCCGTGACGTCCTCGGCACCGGCGAAGACGCGACGGCCGCCCACGGTGCGCAGCCCGGTCACGACCCCGCCCGGGGCCACGGCGTTGACCCGGACCGACGGAGCGAGGTCGGCCGCCAGGTGGCGCACCACCCCCAGCGCGGCGTGCTTGGCGGCGGCGTAGGCGATGCCCGCGCCGTTGCCGCGCACGAGGTAGGACGCGTCGGACAGGGTGAAGACCATCGACCCGCCGCTGTCGGTGAGCGCCCCGGCGGCGGCGCGTGCCCCGAGCAGGTAGCCGACGACGTCCACGTCCAGGACGTGCCGGGCGACATCGGCCAGCTCGGCGCCGGGAAGGTCGCGCACTCCGATCCCGCCGTCGTGGACCCCGGCGTTGCCGACGAACAGGTCCAGCCCTCCGAAGCGGGACAGGGCGACGTCCACCACCCGGTCGTGCGCGTCGGCATCGCGTACGTCGCCGGCCACCCACTGCACGTGGCCGGTGTCGCGGTCCGTGCCACCCTCCTCGGGAACGTCGCGGTCGAGCACCGCGACCCGGTAACCGTGCGCCGCCAGATCGGCCACGACGGCGCGGCCGATCCCGGAGGCGCCGCCCGTCACCACGGCCACCGGCTCCCGTTCCGCCCGCTGCCCACCGCCTGTCGCCATACTGCCGTCTCCCTCCACTCGTCGCCCCACCCGCCGACTGCGCTTCCTGCCTGCCCGGTCACGCCGGCGGTGGTTGCCACAGACCCGTGTCGGGGCAGCCCCGCAGAGCCGCCGACACCGCCTCGTCGCGCGCCGCCGCCACCCCCCAGGTGTCACTGGTCTGCGCGTTGGCCGGGTAGACACGAGGAGTCCACTCGTGGTCGGGGTCGATCCGCAGCATTCCTGTGGTGTATTCGGCGACGAACCGTGATGTCGGTTCCTGGAAATAGGTGAAGGTGTTCGCCCCGACCCCGTGCCGGCCGGGTCCCCACAGCGGTGCGTACCCCTTCTGCAGCATGACACCGGTCGCCCGCATGAATTCATCGATTCCCCGTAATTCGAATGCGACGTGATTCAGGGACGTGTGCGGTGCACGCGTGAACGCGAGCATGTGATGGGCCGTCCCGGTGCGGAGGAATACCATGACGTCCTCCACCCAGTCGCTCACTTCGAGGCCGAATATCGATCGGTAGAACGCCGACGTGGCCGGCAGGTCCACCGTATTGAGCACCACGTGGCCGATGCCGATCGGCCGGCCCTCGCCCGGCTCGACGGGCCGAAACGCCCGTGCCGCCACCCCGGAGGACACCTCGACGGTGCGCCCCTCGCAGTCGAGGAGCCGGAACCGGTATCCGCCGCCCGCATCGTCGCAGGTGGCAGGCATGCTGACGAGGCGGGCACGCGGGTGTGCCGCCACCCGCTCGGCGATCGCGTCCACGTCCGCCCCGGTGGCCGCGGCCAGGCACAGCAGATCCACCCGGGGCTCGGCGGTGGCCCGCAACCGCAGCACGTGGTTGTCCTGGCACCCGGCTCCCAGGAACACCCGGTCCGCGTCGGTGCCCACGAGGTCCAATTGCCAGTGCTTCTCGAAGAATTCCTGTGCGGCGCCGATATCCGGCACGCCGAGCGCCACACTCCGGACATGAGTAATCATCAGGGCTTCGCCCCCAGTCTGATCTTCGGCGGTTTCGGCACGACAATACCGTCGCGCCGTGGAAAAGGACCGCCTCATCCGGCCATTTTCGGTGCCGATGGCTTGCCGGCCGTTCCGGAATTTGCGGACGATGCGGTCGCCCCCGTGCATGCCGAATGCCGGGGCGGCCGCCGGCGAATCGGTGCGCGACAGCGGGTCGTTGCACGGGGGCGTCGGCTGCGGTCCGGGTGTCGGCGAAGGCCGACTCTCCTCGATCAGGCAGCACAGCGCCTCGGCGACGGCGAGCAGACCGGGGGCAGGGGGCGCAGTTCGTGGGTGACATCGGCTGCGAAGCGCTGCTCGGCGCGGAGCCGATCCTGGAGGGCAGCGGCCATCCGGTCGTCGGAGGCGGCGAGTTCGGTGACCTTCGCGGAAGCCCGGATGGGGCCGCAGCCCGATGAGTGAGACGGTGGCTGCGCTGCCGGTGGCCGGCACGAGACCACGGCGAGCCACCGCTGAACGTGAAAGGGCCTGGACCGGCACCGCAGTGCCGTTCCAGGCCGTCAGGCCGGCATGAGTGGCTTCACAGGATGCCGTGAACGGCCTGCGGGTCGGTGGGCGGCAGGGCGGCCCCGGCCTTCAAGGAGGCGGGCGCCGGAGTCGCATAGACCGGTGCGGGGTCGGGCTCGGCGCGGAGTTGGCAGTGGGGCCGGTTCCCGGAACCGGCCCCACCACGTTGCCGCATCAGGCCCCCGCGACGCCCGTCATCGAGGCGAGCACCGTGTGCAGATCCTCGCCCGGCTGCGGGCGCAGGGCGTCCGCCAGCCGGTCCGCGCGGTAGTGCCAGTGGTGGTCGAGGTCCGGGTGGACCTCTTCCCCGTACAGGACCCGGCTGTTGCTGCCGAGCAGCCCCACCAGCTCGGCCGCCAGCTCCGGCCATGCGACGTGCCCGCTCACGGCGTTGGCCACGCCGTGCACCGGATCGTCGAGGCAGGCGGTCACGGCCCGGGCCAGCGCGGCGGCGTGCACCCAGGGCGCGCCGTACCAGGTGTGGCCGTGGGTGCCGGGCCCCGGCAGGACGATCGGCCGGCCGTTCACGGCGGCCTGGTACAGGATCCCCGTCGCCCCCCACTGCAACTGGTCGCGCAGCCGGGCGTGCGGTCCCCAGACGAGGGGCGACCGCACGGCGCTCGCACCGCCCCGGCCGCCGCTGCCGGCAGCCTCCAACAGGAGCCGCTCGCAGTCGAGTTTGGCCCGGCCGTACGGGCTCAGCGGCTCCCCGGACTCCGCCCCCTCGGCCACCTGCGCGTCCGCGGGGTGCCCGTAGGCGTCCACGCTGCTGACGAACACGAACGGCCCGCGGCACCACGCCCCGGTCATGGCCTCCATCGCCGCCACGTCCACCTCCGGGCGCGTGAAGGTGCAGGCCGCGTGGATCACCGCGTCCGCGCTCGCGACGGCGGCGCGCAGCCCGTCCAGGTCGCTCAGGTCGCCCTCGACGACGTCCACGCCGTCACCGGCCACCAGGTGCGCCGACTCCGGGCGGGCGAGCGCCAGGACCGGCCGACCGGCGGCCGCCAGTTCGCGCAGGACGAAGGAACCGACGCCCCCTGTGCCGCCGGTCACCAGGACGGTGCCGGTGCGGGCGCGGCGCGGGCGCGCCGACGGCCGGGCGGCCGCCTGCTCCGTCGCGCGGGTCTCCAGCAGGGCCGCGACGGCGCGCGGGGTGCGGGACTGCATGACGTCCAGGCCGTTGAGCGGCAGTCCGAGGGCGGTCCGCAGCTGCTCCGCCAGCTGAACAGCCGTCAGGGACTGGCCGCCCAGGGCGAAGAAGTCGTCGTCCGGACCCGGTACTCGGTCCAGGACGGCGGCGAACGCCTCCGTCACCGCGGCCGCGCGGGGCCCGTCCAGTGCCGGTGCCGCCGGGGCTCCCGGCAGCCGGGCCGCGTCCACCGCGCCCTGCGGCGTGCGCGGCATCGCGTCCAGCAGGACGACGGCCGCGGGGACCGACTCCGGCGCCAGCTGGGCACGCAGGACGGCGCGCAGCCGGGCGGGCGGCGGGCCGTCGGTCCGCCGCAGCACGGCGTAGGCCAGCAGCGGTTGCACGGCGGGATGCGGTACGACGGCCTCGGCGACCTCGGGGTGCGCGCGCAGCAGGGCCTCGGCCGGGTGCCCCCCGCCGTCCTGTTCCACGGCCCGGCCGGGCAGCCGGGACAGCCGGATCCCCGGGTCGGCTGCGACGGTGCTCAGCAACGCGGCGAAGGACCGCCCCAGTTCCGCACCGGTCGTCCCGTCCAGCGCGGACCGGCGATGGCGGACGAGCGCTTCCGGACGGCCGGTGTCCAGCAGCCCGAAGGACAGGTCGAACTTGGCGTCCGCCAGGCCGACTTCGACCGCCTCGGCCCGCAGGCCCGGCAGCCGCAGGGCCGTCGGCTCGCGCAGTACGTCCGACGTCACCCGGACCAGGGCCGTGCCCTCGGTGTCGCGGGCTCCTGCGCCGAGCCGCTCCAGGATCAGGTCGAACGGGACGTCACGGTGCTGCTGGGCGTCCAGCAATGCCTCCCGTACCCGCTCGACCAGCACCGTGAATGCGGGGTCGCCGGACAGGTCCACCCGCACCGGCAGGGTGTTGACGCACAGGCCCACCAGGCCGCGCATGGCCCGGCCTTCGCGGTGGGTGCCGGCACAGCCGATCACCAGGTCGGTCTCGCCGGTGAACCGGTGCAGGGCGGCGAAGGCGGCGGCGAGCGTGACGGTGAACAGCGTGGCACGGTGCTGTGTGCCGAGGTCGCGCAGGGCGGGCAGGACGGGTGCGTCCAGGGGTGCGGTGTGGGTGTCGGCGTGCTGCGGGTCCGTGCCGGCGGACCGGGGCAGCCGCAGCGGGGTGGCTCCGGCCAGCCGGCGGGCCCAGTGGTCGAGGCCCTCGCCGAGGGAGCCGGTCTGCGCGCACTCCCGGCGGGCGAAGTCCGCGTACTGCGGCGGCTGCGGCTCCCGGTAGGGGATGCCGTCCCTGGCGGCGGCGTAGAGACCGGCCAGTTCCTCGGCGACGGTGTCCAACGAGGGCCCGTCGATGGAGATGTGATGGAACGTCAGCAGTAGCGTGTGGTCCTGCGGGCCGTGCCGCAGCGCCAGGGCGCGCGGGACGGTGCCTGCGGCCAGGTCGAACGGGCGCCCGGCCTCCTGCGCCAGCAGCTCCAGCCCGTCGCCGTCCGCGTCGGCCAGCCGGACCGCGACCGGGGCCGGTGCGGGAAGCGGCTCCTGGTACGGCTCGCCGTCGCGTCGGCCGTAGCGGGTGCGCAGGATCTCGTGGCGGCGCACCAGGTCGGTCAGCGCCGTGCCCAGGGCGTCCACGTCGAGCGGCCCGTGCAGGCGGGTGGCGAACGGCACGTTGTACTGCGCGCCCCCTCCCGGCCCGAGCTGTTCGGTCAGCCACAGCCGGCGCTGGGCCCGGGACAGCGGGGCGGGTCCGTCGGCACGGGATGTCGACGGTCCCGGGCCGTTGTGCGTGCGGGCGGCCGCGCGGGCGCGGCGCAGCAGCTCTTCCTGGAGGGCCGCCGTGGTGTCAGTGTGCATCGGTGTCCTCCGGCGCAGGGCCCAGGTCGCTGTGGGCGGCCAGCAGTGCGCGTTCGACCAGCGCGGCGTGTGCGGCCACCGTGGGGGTGGTGAAGAAGTCGGCGAGGGACAGCTCCACGCCGAGGTCCTCGCGCAGGTCGTCCGTGACGGCGAGGGCGAGGAGGGAGTGGCCGCCGAGGGCCAGGAAGTCGGCGTCGGGTCCCGGTACGTCGCAGCCCAGCGAGCGGCCCCAGATGTCGGCGACGGCCTGCTGGAGCGGGGTCATCGACGCGCGTGCCGCGGGCGTGCTCGCCGTCGTGCGCTCGGCGAGCGCACGACGGTCCACCTTCCCCGACGTGGTGAGCGGCAGCCGCTCGACGACGGTCAGTTCGTCCGGCACGAGGTGCGCGGGCAGCAGCCCGGCGAGCCGCTCGCGCAGCACCTCGGCCCGGGGCACGGCGCCGGGCGCGGCGACCACGAAGGCGGCCAGGCGGGCGTCGTCGGGGGCCGGGCGGCGCACCGTCACGGCCGCCTCCTCCACCTCCGGCAGGTCGCGCAGCGCGTGTTCGACCTCGCCGGGCTCGATCCGGTGGCCGCGCACCTTGACCTGGTCGTCCGTGCGCCCGTGGAACTCCAGCACCCCGTCCGGGCGCGCGGAGACCACGTCGCCGGTGCGGTAGAGGCGCCCGAAGCGGGGGTGGTGGACGAACCGCTCGGCGGTCAGGGCCGGTTGTCCCGTGTAGCCGGCGGCCAGCCGGCTGCCGCCGATCCACAGCTCGCCGCGCTCACCATCTGCGACGGGCTGCCCGTCCGGGTCCAGGACGTGGGCCGTCGCACCGGCCACCGGCCGGCCGATCGGCACCGGACCGTCGCAGTCCGCGTCGGTGACCCGGTGGGCGGTGGCGAAGGTCGTCGCCTCCGTCGGACCGTAACCGTTGACCAGCTCCAGCCACGGGAACTCCCGCAGCACCGCCCGTGCATGATGGGCCGCCAGTGTTTCGCCGCCCACCACCACGGTGCGCAGGAGCGAGAAGACGCGGGAGCGGCGCGCGGCGAGCTGGTGGAAGAGGGCCGTGGTGAAGAAGCCGACGGTGATGCCGTGCTGCTCCACCTGGCGGGCCAGGTCCTCCAGCGAGGGCTGGGCGACGGTGCACACCATCACGGCCGCACCGTTGGCGAGCGCCGCCCACACCTCGAACGTGGAGGCGTCGAACGTGGCGGGGGAGTGCAGCAGCGTGCGGTCGCGCGGGGTGATCGTGACGTAGGCCGGGTCGGTGGCCATCTCCGCGACGGCGCCGTGCGTGAGGGCCACGCCCTTGGGGCGGCCGGTGGATCCGGAGGTGAACAGGACGAACGCCGTCGCATCCGGCCCCGGCCCGGCGGCGGACGCCTCGGGCCCGTCGGGCAGTGGCTCGTCGGGCAGTGCCAGGCACGGGCCGAGGCCGTCCGTGGCGTCGAGCAGCTTGCCGTCGCCCAGGGTCAGCGCGGCGCCCGAGCCGCGGAGCACGGCCTCGGTCCGGGCGCGCGGATGCGCCGGGTCGAGCGGTACGCACGCCGCACCCGCCCGCCACAGCGCGAGCTGCGCGACGAGGGTCCGGGCCGAGCGCGGCATCAGCAGCGCGACGCAGTCGCCGGACCGTACACCGCGGTCGGTCAGATAGGCGGCCAACGACCGTGCTGCGTGGTCGAGTTGTGCGTAGGTGAGCGCCTGGTCGCCGTCGGCCACGGCCAGGGCGTCCGGGGTCCGCGCGGCGTGGTGCGCCACGAGGGCGGGCAGATCGGTCACAGAGGGTTCCTTGGATTCGTCACGGGCGAACTGCGGGGAGAGGAGGGTCATTTCAAGCCTCCGCGGCGCTTGTCGAGCACCGCCGCCACCGCGCGAAGGTCCGGCTGGCGCAGCACTTCCGGTGCGCGCAGGCGCACGCCGGTCTCCTGCTCGACGGCCGCCAGCAGCCGGGCCACGACGAGGGACGTGCCCCCGGCGTCGGCGAGGTTGTCCCCGAGCGCGGTGTCGGAACGGCCCAGCAGATCGCGGACCGTGCGCAGGATCAGCCGCTCGCTCTCGGACGCGCCCTCCTCCGTGACCGCGACGGCTGCTTCGGCGGGAGCCTCCTCCCGCTTGAGCAGCACGGAACGGTCCACCTTGCCGTTGGCGTCCAGCGGGAAGGCGTCCACGATCCGCACGGCCGAGGGGACCGCCTGTTCGGGCAGCCAGGCCCGGACCGTGGCCAGCAGCCGGTCCGCGGCGGGCGCGGCGCCGGCGGCCGGGAGGACGTGGGCCACCAGCCGCGCACGCCCGTCCGCGGACCGGGGAGCGGTGACCACCGCGCTGCGCACGGCCGGGTCCTGCTCGAACGCGGCCTCCACCTCGGCCGGTTCGATGCGCAGGCCGCTGATCTTCACCTGGTCGTCGAGACGGCCGAGGAACTCCAGCCGCCCGTCGTCGAGCATCCGCACCCGGTCGCCGGTCCGGTACAGCCGGTCCGTGCCGGCCAGGGACGGCTCCGCGGGCGGGGCGGTGAACCGCCGTGCGGTCAGCTCCGGGTCCAGGTAGCCGAGGGCCAGGCCGGTGCCGCCGATGTGCAGTTCGCCCTGTTCGCCGCGGGGCAGGACGCGGCCGCTCTCGTCGAGGACGGCGACGGTGGCCCCCGCCACGGGCCGCCCGATCGAAGGGGCCGCCTCGCTGCTCACGTCGTCGTCGCAGGCCCGCATGGCGTGCGTCGTGCTGATGACGGTGGCCTCGGCCGGACCGTAGGCGTTGTGCACGGTCGCGGTGACGTCGAGGCCCGGACGGCGGCGCATCCGGTCGCCGCCGACGAACATGTGACGCAGCTTCAGGTCCGTCGGCCAGGGGCGGTCGAGGAGCGGTTCGACCATCGGCGTGGCCGTGACGGCCACCGTGACACCGGCCTCGCGCCACCACCCGGTGAGCAGGGCGGGGTCCCAGCGCACGGAGTCCGGGGCGGGTACCAGGGCCGCGCCGGAGGTCAGCCCGGCCCACAGCTCCAGCACGTGCGGGTCGAACGCGACACCGATCAGCAGGGACTGCCGGTCACCGGGGGCCAGCGCGGTCTCGTGACGGAACCAGTCCAGCAGGGCCGCCAGGGCGGACTCCGCGACGGCGACCGCCTTGGGCCTGCCGGTGGAGCCCGAAGTCAGCACCGCATACAGCGACTTGGGCGGTGCGGGGAGAGCCCCCGGCGCGGGCGGTGCGAAGGCCGCGACGGCGGTGGCGGGGGCGTTCACTCCCTTCAGCGGAAGCGGCAGGGCGAGCTGTTCGGCCGCGCGGTGACGGTCCGGCAGGACGTCCGGGTCGCCGATCAGGCAGACGACGCCGATGTCCTCGGTCACGGTCCCGATGCGGCGCTCTCCCGGGCGGGGGCCCAGCGGAAGGTAGACCGCGCCGATCCGGGCGAGGGCGACGGCGGTCACCACCAGCGCGGCCGACCGGTCCAGACACACGCCGACCAGGTCACCGGGCCGGACTCGCGTTTCCAGTACGCGCGCGGTCGCGTCGGCCGCCTCCGACAGCTGCCGGTAGCTCCAGCAGTGGGGCCCGTCGACGACCGCGGGGGCCTCGGGCGAGCGGCGCACCCACTCCTCGAAGCGGGACAGCACACCGGAGGTGACAGCGGCGGCGGGCAGAGGGGTGCCGTGGACCACGCTCGGGACGAGGCCCTGCTGATCGGTCATCAGGTCGGACATCAGGACTCCTTCGAGGCGGTCGTGGCGGCGAGGGCACGGGCCTGGTCGGCCAGCACGGGATGGCGGAAGAGGGTGCGCAGCGGCGGCCGGCCGCCCAGGCGCGGCTCCAGCCAGGCCGCCAGTTGCGCGGCGAGCAGCGAATGCCCGCCGATGTGGAAGAAGTGCGAGGCCTCGTCGAAGCGGCCGTGCCCCAGCACCTCGCGCCAGCCCTCGGCGAGCAGGGTCACCGCGGGGTCGTCCGACAGCGCGGCATCGGCCGTGGGGGCGTTCTCCTCGGCCGTCTGCGGCGTCCGTTCCAGGCCTGCGGCCAGGCGGCCCAGCGCCACCCGGTCGGGCTTGCCGCCGGCCAGGGTGGGCATCTGCTCCAGCTGCACCCAGCAGCTCGGCACCAGGGCGCCGGGCAGCCGGCTGCTCAGCTCGGCGTGCAACACCTGCTCGTCCCAGGCCTGTTCGCCGTCCGTGGCGCCGTCGAGGAAGCCGACCAGCCGGGGGTTGCCCGGGGTGTCCCGGTCGAGGGCGACGGCGCAGGACCGGCCGCCGAGCACCGCGGACGCCGCGGCCTCCACCTCCTCCAGCTCGATGCGGTGGCCGCGCAGCTTGACCTGGTTGTCGCGGCGGCCCAGGAAGCGCAGCAGTCCGTCCCGGCCGCGGAAGCCCAAGTCGCCGGTGAGGTAGACCCGTTCGCCTCCGAGCGCGTCGATGCGGACGAACCGGGCCGCGGTGACCTCGGGGTTGCCGGCGTAGCCCTCGGCCAACCCGGCTCCGGCGATGGCCAGTTCGCCGACGGCGCCGTCCGGCAACGGGCGCAGGTGCGCGTCCAGCACGTGGATGCGCTCGCCGGGCAGTTCGGTGCCCAGCGGGATCTCCGTGCCGTCCGCCAGGGCGTCCCGGGTGATCTCGTGCACCGTGGTGGTGACGGCCGCCTCCGTCACGCCGTAGGCGTTGAGCACCGTGGCATCGGTGTCGTCGAGGAAGCCGCGCAGGGCGTCCGCCGGGATGCGCTCGCCCCCGAGCACCAGCAGCCGTGGCGTCCAGCTGCGCTCGCGCAGCGGCGCCTGCAGCTCCTGCCGGGTGGCGAGGAAGTAGCTGGTGGGCAGGTTGGCCACCGAGACCTGCGCGGAGGCCAGCAGTCCGGCCAGCTCGGTACCGGTGGGCACCTCCCACTCCGGCACGACCAGACAGGCGCCCGCGTACAGCGACGGCAGCACCTCTTCGAGCGCCACGTCGAAGGACGGCTGGGCGAAGAGCAGCACCCGGTCGTCGGCCGTCAGGGCGAACCGTTCGGCGGTGCCGGTCAGATGGTTCTGCAGGGCGGCCCGGCCGACCACGACCGGCTTGGGTATGCCGGTCGACCCGGAGGTGTGGATGACGTACGCACCGGCGAGGGAAGCGCACGGCTGCGCGGGCGGCAACGAGGGGGCGCCGAGCGCGGCGGGGGTGAGCACCAGCGCCGGGGACAGCCGGTCGAGCAGCAGCTCCAGCCGTGCGGGCGGGTCGGACGGCGACAGCGGGCAGTACACCGCGCCGGTCCGCAGGCAGGCCAGCAGCGTCACCACGGAGTCCACGCCCCGGGGCAGCACCGCCGCGACCGGCTGACCGGCCTGCACCCCGGCCGCCCGCATCCGCTCGGCGAGGGAGGACGCTCGCTCGTTCAACTCGCCGTAGCTGATGCGGCGTTCGCCGACCAGCAGTGCGGGCCGGGCCGGGTCGTGGGCGGCGAGAGGGTCGAGCGGATCGCGGTCCGCTGCGACGGGCGGCGCGGGGGGTTCGGGTGCGGTGGGCGGGGCCAGGTCGGCGAGGGTGGTGGCGGGGGCGTCCAGGTAGGCCCGCAGCAGGTCCAGGAAGCGCGCGGCGAGCAGCTCGGCGACGTCCGCGCCGAACAGGTCGGCGTCGTAGTCCCAGACCAGCAGCATGCCCGGGACCCCGACCCGGGGGCCGACTCCGCGCCGGTCGTCCGGGATGAGCACCACGTCGAGGTCGAAGCGGGTGGTGCCGGTGTTGAACCCCTCGAACAGGGAGATCTCCAGGCCCGGTACGTCGATGTCGGGCAGCACGGCGTCGTGTGCGCTGAACATCACGCTGAACAGCGGGTTGTCCGCCCCCGACGTGTGCAGGCCCAGCGCGCGGGTCAGCTCCTGCACCGGTATCTCCTGGTGCGGCAGGGCGCGGATGAGGGTGTCGGTCACCTCGTCCATCGCGTCCTCGGCCGGGGCCTCGGGATCCAGCCGCAGCCGCAGCGGAACGGTGTTGACGAACATGCCGACGGCGTCCTCGAAGCCGCGCGGCCGGTTGCCGACCGCGGTGCCGACCACCAGCTCGGAGCGGCCGCCGTGGCGGCGCAGCAGCTCGGCGAAGAGCCCGAGCAGCGCACCGAACGGCGTCAGCCCGCGCTCGCGGGCGTGGGCCCGCAGCCGTTCGGCGAGGTCGGCGCCGATCGACTGGCGCAGCTGCGCACCCCGGTGCCGGCGCTGCGCGCCGGGCCGGGTCAGGCCGGGCAGCGGCATGTCGTAGGAGGCGTCGCGCAGTTCGTCGGCCCAGTACTGCAGGCTCGCCCGGCGCTCCTCGGCCCGTACGCCCTCGGTCTGGGCGTGCACGTGGTCGGCGTAGGAGGAGGCGGGTGCGGGGGTGAACGCTTCGCCGCGGACGTGGGCGCGGTAGGCGCCGAAGACGTCGCCCAGCAGGATCGCGAACGAGTGCCCGTCGTGGATCAGGTGGTGTTCCACGTGCACGAGCCGGTGCTGCTGCTCGGAGAGCCGGACCAGGGTCCAGCGCAGCAGCGGTGCCTGGAAGGTGTCGAGTGGTGCTTCGGCCTCGGCGCGCAGCAGTTCCTCGAACGCGGCCTCCGGGTCCGTTTCCCCGGACAGGTCCACGGTGTGCAGCCGCGGCGTGCAGCCGTCGGCGACCCGCTGGGCGGGTAACGCCCCCTCGGCGGAGACGAGTTCGAGCCGCAGGCCGGGGTGGCGGCCGAGCGCGGTACGGAGTCCGTGGTGCAGGGCCTCGGTGTCGAGGGTGCCCCACAGGTCGAGTGCGGCGGTGAAGTTGTAGGCACGGCTGCCCGGTTGCACCTGTTCGTGCAGCCAGACGATCTCCTGCGAGGAGGAGAGGGGGAACATGGGCGATCCCTGAGGTTGTCGGGTCATCAAAAGGTCCGGGCGGGGTGAGGCCCGGTGGTGGCCGGTGGGGCAGCGGGTCGCGCTGCCGGCCGGCGGGGTGGCCGGGTCAGGCCGGGACGGGGGAGCTCAGCGCTCCCCGGAAGGCGGTGAACGCCTCCTCGGCGGTGCGGTCGTCGAGGACCGCACGGTCCCACGCCATGCGGAGGCGGAGCTCGGGCCCCTGGGTGACGGCGAACGCGAAGGGAGCGGGTATCCGGCGCCCGTCGACGTGCACCTCGCGGCCCTCCACCCCGCCCAGGCGCAGCGGGGGACGGCGCCGGACGTCGTCCACGGTCAGCATCCCGTCGAGGCGGCCGGCCCACGGGGCCCCGGCGGACCGGGCGGCGTGCACCACTTCGTCGAACGGGGTGTCGGCGCGGTCCAGGTCGTCCCACCACGCCTCGGCCGTCGCGTCGGGCGTGGCCGGTCCGGTGCCGGTGGCGGCCGGGAAGACCACGGTGTTGAGGAAGCAGCCGAGCACGGGCGGCGCGCCCGCCGGGCGCCCGCCCCACGGGTAGCCGACGGGGGAGACGCGCCCGGTCCCGAACAGGGCCTCGGCCGTGGCCCGGCAGGCGTCGAGGAGGGCGGGGAACGGGGCCCCGTCGGCGGGGGAGGGCAGGAGCGACTCGGCCGCCCCGGTGGGCAGTGTGCCCGCGGGGAGGGTTCCGGGCCGGGGGAGCGGGGCCGATTCGCCCACGGTGCGCAGGCGTTCGCCCCAGTAGGCCAGGGCGTCGGGCGTCGCCGCCCGGTGTTCGGCGTCGAGTTGGAGCAGCACCGTCTCGCGGTAGGCGGTGAGTTCCGCGGCCGCGGCGGAGGGTGGCACGTCGGCGGGGCCGCGGCCGTCGCGGTAGGCGGCGCCCAGTTCTTCGACGATGCGGGCCAGCGACTGGCCGTCGCAGACGGCGTGGTCGAGCACCACCGCGAGGATCTCCTCCGCGGCGGACGGGCCTCCTTGGGCCAAGTACAGCCGCAGGGGCGGGCCTTCGGCGGCCCAGCCGGACAGGGCCCGGCGCAGTACCGCGTGCACGTCCTCGCCGGGGGCGCCGCAGAGGAGCTCCAGCGGCACGTCCGGCTCGGCCGGGCGGAGGACGGGGGTGCCGCGGACGACGCCGGGGCGGGCGCGCAGCGCGGGGTGGAGGGCGGCGAGGTGGCCTGCGGCCGCGCGCAGCCGTGCGGGGTCCACGGTGCCGCGCGGGAAGGCGAAGAACATCGGGACGACGTCCGGCCGGCCCGCGGTGTCGAGGGAGCGCACCAGGACGAAACGGCGCTGGGCACCGGTGAGCGGCAGCAGGTCCGTCGGCTGATCGGCTGTGCCGAGGCGTCGGTAACGGGCCAGGTACTGGCTCGTGATGCTGGGAGACACGGGGTCTTCTCTCGTGATCGGGTCTCGTGGTCGGGAAGGGTGGTCGGTCGGCTGCGTCAGCCGGCGGCGACGGTCTCGGCGCGGTCCTGGTGCTCCGGCGCGGGCAGGTCGCGCATCCGCCGCAGCGGCGAGAGCAGCAGGGGCAGGGGGACGAGGAGGAATCCCACCGCGCAGAGCCACAGGGCGGCGCGTGCTCCGTAGGCCTCCGCCAGGGCACCGCCGGCCAGGGCGCCGAGCGGCAGGGTGCCCCACATCAAGAAGCGCAGCGTGGCGTTCATGCGGCCGAGCAGCCGCGGCGGGCACAGCGCCTGACGGAAGCTCACCTGGGCGACGTTATAGACGACGGCGCCGAAGAAGACCACGCCCGAGGCGAGCGCGAACAGCGCGGCGGTCCCCTTCCCCGACAGCGGCCACAGCAGCGCGAACGGCCCGGTGACCAGGGCGGACAGCCAGATGATGCGGGCCTGCCCGAACCGGCCGGCCAGTCGGCCCGCGCACAGCGCGCCGGCGAGGCCGCCCACGGCGGAGACCGACAGCATCAGCCCGAGCGCGGCCGGTTCGAGGCCGGCGACCCGCACCAGGAAGACGGTCTGTGTGGCCATCAGCACCGCGGTGAAGAAGTTGCCCAGGGCGGTCGTGGCGGCGATGACGCGCAGCAGCGGATGGCCCAGGACGAAGCGCAGGCCTTCGGCGATGTCTGCGCGCAGGGAGGCACCGGGCGCCGGCTGCGGCGTGCTCTCGGGGCGGCGGATGCCCAGGAGGAACAGCGCGGAGAGGACGTAGCCGAGGGTGTTCGCCACGATCGCCAGGTGGGCCCCGACGAGTTGCACCAGCCCGCCGCCGATCCCGGGACCGGCCACCTGGGAGGTCGAACGCACCGCCTCCAGCGCCCCGTTGCCCGCGACCAGCCGGTCCCGGGACAGTAGCTGCGGCAGGTAGCTCTGGTGGGCCACGTCGAAGAAGACGGTCGCCACGCCGGTGACCAGTGCGACGGCGTACAGCTGGGCCATGGTCAGCACACCGGCGGCACCCGCCAGGGGAACACTGGCCATGGCCAGGGCGCGGACGACATCGGCACGGATCAGCAGCGGCAGCTTGCGCATGCGGTCGACCCATGCCCCCGCCGGCAGCCCGACGAGGAGGAACGCGGCGGTCTCGGCGGCGGTGAGCAGCCCGACCTGGAAGGCGGGCGCGTCGAGTTCGAGGACGGCCACGAGCGGCAGCGCGACCAGGGTGACCTGGGCACCGGCCTGGCCGGCCGCAGCACCCGCGAGCAGGAAGCGGAACTCGCGCATGCGGAACAGGCCGCCGGCGGCGACCCGGGGTAAGAGGGACATGGACGAGACCCTGATCGTGGCTCGATCAGGAGTCAAAACACAAAGAACACTTTGAGTCGTTTCTTCCTCCCATTTGCACCTTGAACGCTAAATCTTTCGCATGTGGTGGGTTGGGGGCGGATGAACGGAAGATGCTGCGCAGCATGACGGGAAGGCTTCCGTCCGGGGGTGGCGGGCTCCGTGGGGGGCGATGTTCCGGCACACCCCATGGGTGGGTGTTTGTCCGAAAACCGTCAGGTGGCACCCCCTGTGCCGGATCTGCCCGACCGGCACGTTGACGGGCCGTCCGGGGCGGGTCGCAATGTCACGTATCGCCCATATCCGAAATATTCGCGTAACAGTTCCCCGCTAGCGTGCGCGCCGAGGAGGGAGCACGCATGCACCACGCCACCGGCACCGGCCCCGCCACCGGCATACGCATCCGCCCGGCAGCACCCGCGGACCTGGACGGGCTCACCGACATCTACAACCACTACGTGACCCACACCCCGGTCACCTTCGACATCGAACCCGTCACCACCGAGCAGCGCCGCGCCTGGCTGGAGGCCCACCCCGGCACCGGCCGCCACCGGCTGCTCGTCGCCGACGAGGCGGGCCGCGTACTCGGATACGTCTCCAGCGGCCCCCTGCGCCCCAAACAGGCCTACGAAACATCGGTGGAGACCAGCATCTACCTGGCCCCCGGACACACCGGCCGCGGCCTCGGCGGCACGCTCTACCGCGCACTCTTCGAAGCCCTGGCCGGCGAGGACGTCCACCGCGCCTACGCCGGCATCACCCAGCCCAACGAAGCCTCCGTGAAGCTGCACGAACGCTTCGGGTTCCGCCCGGCCGGCGTCCACCACCAGGTCGGCCGCAAATTCGGCACATTCTGGGACGTCTCGACTTTCGGGGTTTTCGTGGGCCTC